>NZ_CP013251.1:187500-487500 GCF_001583435.1 Endozoicomonas montiporae CL-33
TTTAGGAGGCGAACCCGGGGAACTGAAACATCTAAGTACCCGGAGGAAAAGAAATCAACCGAGATTCCCCTAGTAGCGGCGAGCGAACGGGGACCAGCCCTTAAGCAATTTTGGTGTTAGTGGAACACTCTGGAA
Source organism: Endozoicomonas montiporae CL-33 (assembly GCF_001583435.1). Classification (NCBI taxonomy): domain Bacteria; kingdom Pseudomonadati; phylum Pseudomonadota; class Gammaproteobacteria; order Oceanospirillales; family Endozoicomonadaceae; genus Endozoicomonas; species Endozoicomonas montiporae. The sequence continues at coordinate 187,636 of NZ_CP013251.1, forward strand.
AGTGTGGCCATAGTGGGTGATAGCCCCGTACACGAAAACACCTTTATTGTGAAATCGAGTAGGACGGCACACGTGAAATGTTGTCTGAACATGGGGGGACCATCCTCCAAGGCTAAATACTACTGACTGACCGATAGTGAACCAGTACCGTGAGGGAAAGGCGAAAAGAACCCCGTTGAGGGGAGTGAAATAGAACCTGAAACCGTGTACGTACAAGCAGTGGGAGCCTACTTGCTCTTTATTGAGCGATGGGTGACTGCGTACCTTTTGTATAATGGGTCAGCGACTTATTTTCAGTGGCAAGGTTAACCGAATAGGGTAGCCGTAGCGAAAGCGAGTCTTAACAGGGCGCCGCTCTTTTTAGAGTAACAAGTCGCTGGGAATAGACCCGAAACCGGGCGATCTATCCATGAGCAGGTTGAAGATCAGGTAACACTGATTGGAGGACCGAACCCACTGTCGTTGAAAAGCCAGGGGATGACTTGTGGATAGGAGTGAAAGGCTAATCAAGCCCGGAGATAGCTGGTTCTCCTCGAAAGCTATTTAGGTAGCGCCTCTTGTATCACCATCGGGGGTAGAGCACTGTTTGGGCTAGGGGGTCATCCCGACTTACCAACCCCATGCAAACTCCGAATACCGATGAGTGCAATCAAGGGAGACACACGGCGGGTGCTAACGTCCGTCGTGGAAAGGGAAACAACCCAGACCGTCAGCTAAGGTCCCAAAGTAATAGTTAAGTGGGAAACGATGTGAGAAGGCCCAGACAGCCAGGAGGTTGGCTTAGAAGCAGCCACCCTTTAAAGAAAGCGTAATAGCTCACTGGTCGAGTCGGCTCGCGCGGAAGATGTAACGGGGCTCAAACTATTCACCGAAGCTACGGGTTCAACAGTTTACTGTTGAGCGGTAGAGGAGCGTTGTGTAAGCGGTTGAAGGTGTGCCGGGAGGCATGCTGGACGTATCACAAGTGCGAATGCTGACATGAGTAACGATAAGGGGAGTGAGATCCTCCCCCGCCGGAAGACCAAGGGTTCCTGCGCAACGCTAATCGGCGCAGGGTGAGTCGGCCCCTAAGGTGAGGTCGAAAGACGTAATCGATGGGAAACAGGTTAATATTCCTGTACCCCTTTTGACTGCGACGGAGTGACGGAGAAGGCTAGGCCAGCACGGTGATGGTTATCCGTGTTTAAGGTTGTAGGCAAGGGTCTTAGGTAAATCCGGGTCCCTCTTTAATAGAGAATGCCGAGAACTGATGACGAACCAGCTACGGCTGGGAAGTGGTTGATGCCATGCTTCCAGGAAAAACTTCTAAGCTTCAGGTCAAAAGGGACCGTACCCCAAACCGACACAGGTGGTCAGGTAGAGAATACCAAGGCGCTTGAGAGAACTTGGGTGAAGGAACTAGGCAAAATGGCACCGTAACTTCGGGAGAAGGTGCGCCGGCTGGTGTGAAGGGCTTGCCCCGTAAGCACCGGCTGGTCGAAGATACCAGGTGGCTGCGACTGTTTATTAAAAACACAGCACTGTGCTAACACGTAAGTGGACGTATACGGTGTGACGCCTGCCCGGTGCCGGAAGGTTAATTGATGGGGTTAGACTCTCTTTTAAGAGAATCGAAGCTCTTGATCGAAGCCCCGGTAAACGGCGGCCGTAACTATAACGGTCCTAAGGTAGCGAAATTCCTTGTCGGGTAAGTTCCGACCTGCACGAATGGCGTAACGATGGCCACGCTGTCTCCACCCAAGACTCAGTGAAATTGAAATCGCTGTTAAGATGCAGTGTATCCGCGGCTAGACGGAAAGACCCCGTGAACCTTTACTACAGCTTCACAGTGGATCTTGATGTTGCTTGTGTAGGATAGGTGGGAGGCTTTGAAGTGTGGACGCCAGTCTGCATGGAGCCATCCTTGAAATACCACCCTGGCAATATTGAGGTTCTAACCCAGGTCCCTTATCGGGATCGGGGACATTGTGTGGTGGGTAGTTTGACTGGGGCGGTCTCCTCCCAAAGAGTAACGGAGGAGCACGAAGGTTGGCTAAGCACGGTCGGACATCGTGCGGTTAGTGTAAAGGCACAAGCCAGCTTGACTGCGAGACGTACAGGTCGAGCAGGTACGAAAGTAGGTCTTAGTGATCCGGTGGTTCTGAATGGAAGGGCCATCGCTCAACGGATAAAAGGTACTCCGGGGATAACAGGCTGATACCGCCCAAGAGTTCACATCGACGGCGGTGTTTGGCACCTCGATGTCGGCTCATCACATCCTGGGGCTGAAGCCGGTCCCAAGGGTATGGCTGTTCGCCATTTAAAGTGGTACGCGAGCTGGGTTTAGAACGTCGTGAGACAGTTCGGTCCCTATCTGCCGTGGACGTTGGAAGTTTGAGGAGAGCTGCTCCTAGTACGAGAGGACCGGAGTGGACGAACCACTGGTGTTCGGGTTGTGTCGCCAGACGCATTGCCCGGTAGCTAAGTTCGGACGGGATAACCGCTGAAAGCATCTAAGCGGGAAGCCCCCTTCAAGATGAGACTTCCCTTGGCCCTAGAGGTCACATAAGAGACGTTGAAGACTACGACGTTGATAGGCTGGGTGTGTAAGCGTTGTGAGGCGTTGAGCTAACCAGTACTAATGACTCGAGAGGCTTGACCATATAACGCCAAAGCGATTTGGTGCCATGCACTAGAGAGTGTAAGAGCAAGAACAAAGCTTATTTTACTGACAACGTTCCAGACGTTGTTCAGCATTTCCTCCATCCTTGGAGGTCAGATTTTGGATTCCGGAAGCTAGCTGAACAGCTAACTTCAACCAGTTTTGCCTGGTGACCATAGAGCGTTGGAACCACCCGATCCCATCCCGAACTCGGAAGTGAAACGATGCATCGCCGATGGTAGTGTGGGGATTCCCCATGTGAGAGTAGGTCATCGCCAGGCACTAATTAGAGAAGCCCGATAGAGAAATCTGTCGGGCTTTTTGCTGTGTGCGGAAAAAGAAGCAGAATATAGAAAGTAGCTAACGCTTAATTGATTTATTAAGGTGGGTGAAACACTATGAACTCTCTAATTTAACGTTTTTACAAACGCTGAACTTGAATGTGTTGGATTTTCCCATTAAAAATAACCACATCTTCCAAGCCTGAGTACTCGATTACTTCGCCCGTCTTAGCTTTACCCTTAAAATTAAACTCAAAATGAATGATTCCGGGTTTGATTTCAGAGACATTATTTACTGTCCATTCAAGAGCTGTAAATTGTCCATGATAAGTCTTTTGCATAGGCATGATGTTATCAACACCCAAAAAGAGTTCACCTGTTCCTGATCTGAATGTAGAGCTGTCATCAAACAGTTTTTTGATTTCCCCAAAGTTACTTTCATTCGATAGTTGGAAGTAAAGGTTCGCCATTTCCAAAGGGGTCATTATCTGTAAATCCTCTCATTTTTACTCAGCAAATTTGTATTATAGATTTGTTCTGTCATATAAATTACGCCATCTTGAAACAATAAGAGGTAGTCATGGCAAAAACAGCAGTTGTTGTTGGTGCAACAGGTTTGGTGGGAGAAGAGCTGGTTAAACAGCTGATTCGAAGTGATGGCTTTGACAAGGTGGTAACCGTGACCCGAAGGTCTCTAGATATAGAGTCAGATAAACATCAGAATCACATCATCAATTTTGAACAGTTGGATCAACACGCAGATTTGATCAAAGGTGATATGCTGTTTTCTTGTCTTGGAACAACCAGAAAACAGGCAGGTTCCATTGCAGCTCAACGACGCATAGATTACGACTATCAGTTGCAGATTGCACAACTAGCTGCTAAAAATAATGTTTCACACTATTTGCTGGTCAGTTCCAGTGGCGCAAATGCCAAGAGTTCCGCTGCATACATGAAAATGAAAGGCGAGTTGGAAGAACAGGTTAAACAACTCCCCTTTAAACGAGTCAGTATTTTTCAACCTTCTCTTCTGACGGGTAAACGTAAAGAAACAAGAACCGGAGAAGGCATTGCAGCTTACATCATGCCGGTTTTATGTAAACTGACTTTTCTGCGTAAATATCGACCGATTACGGGTAAACAGGTTGCCAGCAAAATGCTGGAAGTGTCTCTTTCCAAAGGAAAAACACTGGAATATTTTGTTTTGGATGATGTTTTTCCCAAAACACCCTGAACGTTCAATGGCTTGGAAAACCGGCGGCTGGCAAGGGTTTATGCTCCTTGGTTTCTAACAGCTTGTTGTATATAGTCCGCAGCCTTAGCTGTAAGCGGAATGTAAAACGATATGCCTCAATCAAAAGCTCTGTTGTCTGAATACGATGTCATCATTATTGGCGCGGGTGCGTCCGGTTTGATGTGCGCCCTGACGGCAGGCAAACGAGGCCGAAATGTGCTGGTTCTGGATCATGCCAACAAGATTGGCAAGAAGATCATTATCTCTGGCGGTGGGCGTTGTAACTTTACCAATATGTACACAGAGCCTGCCAATTACCTTTCCGGAAATGCACATTTCTGTAAATCCGCCCTCTCCCGTTACACGCAGTGGGATTTTCAGGCACTTGTGGATAAGTACCAGGTTGCCTGGCATGAAAAGACTCTGGGCCAGTTATTTTGTGATGATCGCTCACAGCAGATTGTTGATTTACTGGTCAGCGAGTGCCGCGATGCTGGTGTGACTATTCGCACGAAAACCAAAATTGAACAGATTAAATGCCAACAGCATGGCGAAGCACCTGTTTACCAATTAAATACGACACTGAGCGAATTTGTCTGCCAGTCACTGGTCATAGCAACAGGCGGTCTTTCTTTTCCCACCATGGGAGCAACCGGCTTTGGCTATGAAGTGGCTGAACGGTTTGGACATGAGCTGATTCCTGTGCGCCCTGCCCTCGTGCCTTTCACCATGCCAAAAAAATGGCTGGATCACTTTGCTGAACTGTCCGGTGTCAGTGCTGAAGTGATTGCCAGTTGTAATGGACAGTCTTTCCGTGAAAATCTGTTGATTACCCATCGTGGCGTCAGCGGGCCAGCTATTCTTCAAGTGTCTTCTTACTGGAATGAAGGCGACAAGGTTTCAATAAACTGGTTACCGGGTATGGCTATTTATGACTGGTTAAAGGAATCACAGGAACAACGACCTAGGGCTGCAACCTACACTATTATTTCTCAACATATGACTAAACGACTGGCTCAGGCTTTATGTCAGCATGGGAAGCTGCGACTGATGACTGAAAGTGGTCATAAGACAATGAATCACTACAGTCACGCTGAACTGGAACAGCTGGCAGAGGCTTTGGAAGAGTGGGAACTAATCCCGAGTGGCACCGAAGGGTATAAAAAAGCCGAAGTGACCTTAGGTGGAGTATCAACCGATAAAGTCTCTTCCAAAACCTTTGAAAGCCGGCTTCAGTCAAATCTGTTTTTTATCGGTGAAGTGTTGGATGTGACAGGCCATCTGGGTGGTTTTAATTTTCAGTGGGCCTGGGCGTCCGGACATTGTGCCGGGCAGTATGTCTGAGAGAGTATTAAAAGCCGGGCTAAAGAGCCCGGCCATCTTAACTTGAGAAAGGCGACATCAAGCCGACTGTGGCTGCTGACTTGTGCTCCGACGAGTCAGTACGGCAACGGTCAATGCCAGAAGCACCAGTCCGCACAGTAATCCGGCAATAATAGAACCTGTCACACCCAGTGCCAGGTAACTGGCGATGGCAATCACAGCGGCAATCACAGCGTAGGGCAGCTGGGTTGCCACGTGATCGATGTGGTGGCAGCCAGAACCTGTAGACGACAAGATTGTAGTATCAGAGATCGGTGAACAATGATCACCGAATACACCTCCGGCCAATACGGCAGCCATACTTGGCAGCATCAGGCTGGCGTCCAGAGCGCCTGCAAGGTTTGCCGCAATGGGCAGCATAATGGCAAAGGTGCCGTAGCTGGTACCGGTTGACAGAGCAGCAAAGGCACTCAGTACAAAAATCAGAGCAGGTACAACAGCAACTGGCAGGTTGCCTTCAGCCAGACTTGCCAGATAGCTACCCGTTCCCATGTCAGAGATAACACCGGCAATAGTCCAGGCCATCAATAGAATATAAACGGCAGGCATCATGGACTTTATGCCGGTGCGAATCGCCAGCAGCAGATCAGAACCGGTAACGCCCTGAGCAGCAAACCAGATGGTGGATACGATAGCTGTCGTCAGTCCAGCTGCAAACATGGACCAGGAGCCCGCAGCATTTTCCAGTGCACCAATCAACGAGAAGCTTTGACCATCAGCGGCCAGTGCGTCACCACCAGAATAAAGCATCAGGCCGACAACCAGCGCAATCAACATTGTTAATGGTGCAATCAGGTTCGCAACCCGACCATTTTCCAATTCTGGCAGACCAACTTCTTCGCCGGCAGGCAGACCTTTGCCCGGGTTCCAGAGTTGCCCCTGTGCTGCCCGTTGTTCTGCAGCAGCCATTGGTCCGATATCCAGATTAAAGACGACTACACACAACAGCAGCAGTAAGGCAAAGATGGCATAAAAGTTCATTGGAATCATCTGAACGAATACGCTGAGCGCGCTGCTACCGTCCAATCCGTGAATAGCAATAATGCCTACCAGCAGAGAGATGATGTACGCACCCCAAGTGGAAATCGGGGATACCACACACACAGGCGCAGATGTGGAATCAATGCAGTAAGCCAGCTTTTCACGGGAAACGCCGTACTGATCAGTGACAGGGCGGGCAACATTGCCGACCAGCAGAGCATTGAAGTAATCGTCGATAAAGATCACTGCGCCCAGCATGATGGTTACCAGCTTGGCATCACGACCATTTTGAATTCGCTTTCGTGCCCAGTGACCAAACGCCCGGGTGCCACCCGAAACAGACACCAGAGCCATCAAGACACCCACAGTTAGCAGAAAGCCAATGGTGTAAAGGTTCCAGGTTTCCAGTGCGCCATCGGACCAGACCAGTGCGGTGACACGGCTGAAGGTGTCAGACACCGTGGCGCTGAGGGAGAAATCAGATAACAGAAGAATACCGCTCAGAATACCAAGGCCCAGAGAAAGCAACACCTTACGTGTCACTATGGCCAATGTAATCGCCAACACTGGCGGTAGCAGAGAAAGCGCTGAATCAGCGTAGTTTATATAAGTATCAAGAGCCATCGAATACTTCTTTAGTTTTTTGTACGATGGAGGCTGCTGCCGCAGGACAGGTTAAAACCTGACTGGGGTATACACGCAAATAGTTGTATACCATCCTTCAGTAGCGCTCCATAGTAAATTTCAATGTCTGCCTTCCTGGCGGAGTTACTATGGCAGTGTTGTACCTGTTTAATACAACCCCAGCACAATGGGATGACGCCCAGTGCACTTCGGCATCGAATCCTTTCACTCAACGTCATTGGCTGTCTACCTCGACTGAGTTACTGATAGGCGATGCGCCTCTACATGTCGCAATATACGACGATGGAAAATGCTAGATGAATTCTGTCTAACAAGTCAAGAAATAACGTTTCAGGCTGTCTTATATAATCTGTTTATGTAATGGAGAAAGGACAGGTTGACGATAGACTAATTCAGCCCGTGACACTAATAAAGAGAATAATATGTCGCAGAATTCATACTCTAACCCTTACCGCTACTATGTACTGGCAGTGTTGTTTATCGCCTATGTTTTCAACTTCGTTGATCGTCAGGTTATGACCATTCTCATTGAGCCTATCAAGAATGAGTTTGGTGCTTCTGATACCCAGATGGGATTGTTGTCGGGTTTTGCGTTTGCCATTTTCTATGCATCGCTGGGTGTGCCGGTTGCCCGTTTGGCAGATAAATGGTCAAGACGTAATGTGCTGACGATCTCTATTACTCTCTGGAGTGCTATTACGGCTTTATGTGGTATGGCGGCTAATTTCTGGCAGATGGCCCTGCTCAGAATTGGTGTCGGAGTGGGCAAAGCTGGCGGTACTCCGCCTTCACAGTCATTGTTGTCGGATTATTTTCCACAGGAAAAACGTTCACTGGCGCTGGGTATTTACTCTGCGGCTCCCCATGTCGGTGTTCTGGTCGGTTTGTTTGGTGGAGCCATGATTGCCGATGCTTATGGCTGGCGTGTGGTATTCGTTGTATTTGGTTTGCCGGGATTGTTGCTGGCACCCATCTTATATTTTACCGTTCGAGAGCCGGTTCGTGACATCAAACCTCAGCCTGATGCAAAAGACTCACTCTGGGGAACCGTGAAGCAGCTTTATAAAATGCCAACCTTCAGCTATATCAGTCTGGCCATTGGTGTAACGGCTATTTCGGCTTTTGGTCTTGGTGCCTGGGCGCCCAGTTTTCTGATTCGTATACACGGCATCAGCATTGTAGAAGCAGGGTTATACCTAGGCCTTGTCGGAGCTTTTTGTGGAGGCATCGGTGCCGTATTGGGTGGCTACATCTGTGACCGGATGGCTGCCAGAAACCCTGTGTGGCAGTTGAGGTTTCCGGCTATCAGTATTCTGTTGTCGTTGCCTTTCCTGATGGGTTTTATTCTCTGGCCGGAAACCGACACCGTAGCCATTCTGGGTAAAAATGTTCCGGTGGCCATCCTGTTTATGATGTGTTCCACCCTGTTGGCAGGTTTCTGGGTTGGACCAACTTATGCGGCGGCACAGAACCTGACCCCTCCTGAATGTCGGGCGCAGGCTTCAGCGTTATTACTGCTTGCTTTTAACCTTCTGGGTATGGGGTTTGGCCCTTTCCTGATTGGTGTATTGAGTGATGCTTTCGTTGATACTTATGGCGCAGAGTCAATTCGTTACGCTCTGGCCTGGAGTCTGGTGACAGTGGTGTTGGGAGCGTTCTTTTTCTGGAAAGGCAGTGGACATTACCGGCAAGCAATGGAAGGCAGAGAACAAGAAGAAGACTACCCTGCTGAACTCGGAAACAGCACAGAATCGACAGCCTGATTTTAAATTGGCCTGCGTATGCTTCAGACGTTAACCTTGGGGCAGTTAATTTGCTGTTTTAGTCCCAAGGAATTTCATTGTGAAGTTTGTAAACCGTTGTGTCGTTAACCTCAAACCAGCCCAACCCTTTATCGACTGGGCTAAGTCACTTGGCGCTGATTTGCCTGAAGACTGGTCTCTGGAAGGGGGCGCTTATCTTCTGGATGAACAGGATACCGAGGAAGACCTGAACATCATTATTGATCAGCACGCCCGCGATATGATGGAGAATGAGCTGTCGGCATGGGAAGAAGACACTGCACGCTGGCCGAAGGAGCGCAATGCGGAGCAGCTGCGTCGCTGGTTTCAGGTGCATATAGCGGTAGCGGGTTTCGATCTGGGCAGAGAAGACCTGATGCGTGCCGATCTGGCTGACCTTGAAGTCATGTGAGTCTCCGAAAATTAAACGACTTGGTATAAGAAGGTGTATAGAATGCTGAAACGGATTACGGTTCTGTCGTTACTGTTTCTTATGGCGGGTTGTCAGATGCTGGAAAAGCAGCAGGCAAAATTTCCTTTGTCCATTGTTGTCAGTGCTTCTCCGTCGGGTGATGTCAAAGTGGAAAGTTACTATCCGGATGGTTCTAAAGTCATGGCTGGTCGCGTTGTGGTTAAAACCGTGAATGACCGGAAGGTAGCCGATCAAATGATCGGCGAAGATGGCTCAGTACGCTTTTTCTATTCCGTACAGAACATTCAGCTGCTTATTCAGGTTCAGTCTGAAGAGGGTTTGCGCGGAAGGAGAACGCTGAACATTGGTCAGGCGTTCCCCGGATTGGGCAGTCAGGGCGGTTTCGTTCCTGGCTATTAAAAAGTTATTAGAAAGAAAGTCATTAGGACGTCACCAAAGAGCCAGTTCCAGTCTTGGTCCTATCTCCCTGAACCCCTGTCGTTTGTAGAATGACAGGGTTCTTGCCCACTTGGGTTGCTCAGGGGAACCGACTTCCAGAAACGGCCAGCCTTTGCTTTTAGCGAAGTCTCTGGCCGCATCAATCAGCATTGCGCCCACTCCGGCAGAACGATGCTCCGGTTCAATGTACATTTCCATAATTTCACCGAAATGGCCGCCCGCATAAAGCGCTGCACACTCGCTGAGCGTCATTACTCCCACGGTTTCACCGGTGTGATCCTTAGCCAACAGTGCCCAGAAGCCTGATCCGGAAAGCAGTGTTTCGGCAGCGTTGATAAATGCCTGCTTATCCAGCCCTCCGGTGTTGCCTTCCCAGAGCTCTGATTCCATGCTGAAAGCCATGGTTCCGACCTTCTCAGCCTCTGTGCCGGAGGCTTTGCAAACGGTGTATAACGTTGACATGACAAATTGCTGTTGCTGATAAATCGCCAAGTTTATCAGAGATTCGCTTGCTGATCGGGTCGCAAATACGTAACGTGCGCCCCTTTGAATGAGTAACGAATGTCCGGCAATGATGAATGAAGGCGTAACAAAGGCAGTATCTGAAAAAACCTATGAACCTCTGGAAATCCTTTATCAGGATGATGAACTGGTTGCTGTGAATAAGCCTTCCGGGTTGCTGGTGCACCGATCCATGATTGATCGGCATGAAACCCGTTTTGCCCTGCAGGAAGTCAGGAATCAGATCGGGCAACGGGTTTACCCATTGCATCGGCTGGATAAACCGACATCCGGTGTTTTACTGTTTGCCCTGTCTTCCGAAATAGCCAGACAGATGGGACAGCAGTTTGAATCAAACCGTGTGAGTAAGAAATATCTTACGGTTGTGCGTGGTTATGCGCCGGAGTACGGCACGGTTGAACATGCCCTGAAAGAAGAGCTGGATAAAATGACGGATCGTAAAGCGCGTACAGACAAACCGGCTCAGGAAGCCATCACCGAATTCACTCGTCTGGCGACGGTTGAAATACCCGTGGCGATCGATCGTTATCCACAAAGTCGTTACTCATTGGTTGAATGCCGGCCCCGAACCGGGCGCAAGCATCAGATTCGTCGTCACATGAAGCACATTGCCCACCCGATTATAGGGGATGCAAAACACGGTAAAGGCAATCATAACCGTTACTTTGCAACGCACTTTGGTGCAGACCGGCTGCTGCTGGCCTGTGTTGAAATGGAGGTCAGACACCCTGTCAGTGGCAAAAAACTGTTGTTAAAGGCATCGCTGGATAAACGTTTTTCTGATCTGGTGGTGCGCTTTGGCTGGGCTCAAAACGTGGTTGAATATTTACACACGAAAACACCATAGAAACTAAATTACCTTTTTAATACACAATTTCGCTGTTTTCTATTCTTGTTCTGGAGCTTATTGAATTTATTGGTTATTATTGAGTTTCTGATCTATTTTTTAAGATCGTTAAACGATAATTATCCGTTATGCTCATATTATCCGTTATGCACAGTCCGTTATGCACAAAGAGTGCTACTGAGTTCGATGTATGAATACTCTGGAACGTTTATCTGAATACCGCTTTACGGCTTCCCAGCTGGCTCGTTTTCGCAGGCTTGGAGAGTTTCTCGGGCGTCAGCCGCTGGTGATTCGTCAACAGCCCGAAGTGCTTGATACATTGCGTCAGGTGGCAACACTGGAGTCGGTGGAATACGGCAACAGTCTGGATAATATTCTCGCGCCACGGGAGATTATTCGCAAACTGGTGTTACAGGAAATTCGCCCGCGTACCCCTGTCGAGCGTCAGGTAGCCGGTTACCATGATGTGCTGGATTTGGTGGTTGACCCGGCAGAGCACACCAATCTTTCTGTAAGTCTGATCAGTCAGTTACATGCCTTGCTTTACAGTTATCTGCCCCATGAAGGCGGACGCTGGAAAGCGACCAATAAAGACATTGTCGAGCGTGATGCTTCGGGTACCAGAAAAGGTGTACTTTACCGCACGGTTCCAGCGGCAGAGACTGCTGCCGCTATGCAGAAGACGGTTGAGTTGTATCACGGTGCTCTGGATCGAACGGTTGAACCATTGCTGGTAGTCAGCTGTGCCGTATTGGACTTTCTCTGTATCCATCCTTTCAGCGATGGCAATGGCCGTATTGCCCGTTTGCTGGCACTGATTATGCTGTCTCTGAATGGCTATCAGGCTGGACGATTCATCAGTATGGAACGCATTTTTGCCCGCAATCAGGAAGCTTATTTTGATGCACTGCAGCGTAGCGTTAAAGGCTGGCATGAAGGCACGCATAACCCTATGCCATGGATCAACTTCTTTCTTGATGCATTGATCCAGGCTTATGATGAGCTGGAAGTGCGTGTTGAAGCATTGCAGGGGCAAAGCAGCCGGGCACCAAAATCGCAGTTAATTACGGTGGCCATTGAAGAGCGGGAAGAGCCGTTCTCTGTGGCGGATATCTGCCTGCAGATTCCTACTGTCAGTCGTGAACTGGTGAAGAAAGTGATTCAGGGGTTGCGTGAACAGGGGCGGCTGGAGCCAATAGGCAAAGGTCGTGGATCTCAGTGGCAAAAAGTAAGTTAGTGATTACTTTTAGGGTTAAATAAGCCGGAGATTTCTCCGGCTTATTGCTATCAGAGCATTCTTTTTAATCAGCCGGAGTATGATCCGGCTGCGCTTGGCTAAAGCATCTTCTTCAAAGAATCGTGCTCAGGGGAATCCATAAAGCGATGCTTGAGTACCCCGAGAACGTGCAGAGCAATAATCCCCAGCAATACGTAAGGGATAAAAATGTGAATGCTGTGCAGAGTGCCGGCCATCTCTTTATTGTTTTCAATCACTTCAGGCAGGGTTAGCAATCCAAAGAAAGGAATGGGCTTGCCGCCAAATTCTGACATAAGCATACCGCTGACGGGTACTGCGATCATTAACAGGTACAAAGACAGATGAGCAAGCTTTGCCAGTGCTTTATCGAATGAAGGCAGGCTTTCAGTAATGCCTGGATGTTTGCTTGAAAGACGAATGGCGATGCGTGCAACAATCAGCAGCATAGCCAATACGCCAAACGATTTGTGCCAGAAGTAGATATCGTATTTGTAGGTTGCGACTTCAGGATCCAGACTTGCCATGAACCAGCCACTTCCAATCAGACCCAGAATGGTAATGGCCATGAGCCAGTGCATGAGACGCATCAAGGCAGGATATTTTTCAGTCTCCATGGGCTGTGTTCCTCTTTTTTTATTGGCTTTCAGTCAACTGAGCAACGAGCTGCTGAGGATACAGAGTAGCAAGTTAAGCAGGGATAAACCAAAAAAACGGCTAAAGGATGAAGAGGTAAAGGCTGGCTGTGCGATAACGTTTATGGCACAGCCGTTTATGGGGGAGTGCAACGCTTATTAACTGTCAGCGTCGATTTTATCAACAGTCGATTTTATCAACAATAGAAGCAACAGATTCACTGTACAGTGATTCCAGTTCCTCTGGGGCTGTCACGCACATACCGAGATCCCTGAGCAAACCATCATTAAGGCCGTAAATCCAGCTGTGTACTGCGAGTTCCTGTCCGCGATCCCAGGCATCCCGAACAACGGTGGTCTGGCACACATTCACGACCTGCTCCAGAACATTCAGTTCACACATGCGGTTGAACAGACTCTCGTCACTGGCAATGCGATCCAGCGCTTTCTTGTGCTTGTGCTTAACATCCTGAACGTGACGTAACCAGTTGTCGATCATGCCCAGCTTGCTGTTCTTGGTGGCTTCAACAACACCGCCACAGCCATAGTGGCCACAGACAATAATGTGCTTGACGTTCAGATAGTCCACTGCGTACTGAATAACAGACAGACAGTTCAGATCGCTGTGAATCACCTGGTTTGCAACATTGCGATGCACAAACAGGTCGCCGGGCAGCAGGTCGGTGATCTGGTTAGCAGGAACTCGGCTGTCAGAACAACCAATCCACAGGTACTCGGGAGCCTGCTGTTGTGAAAGCTTTTCAAAAAAGTCCGGTTCTTTCTGGCGGACGGAAGCTGACCACTGTTTGTTTTTGTCAAAAAGGCTTTGTAATCGACGCATAATCCGAATTCCGTATCTTCACCAAATTGAGGTACATCGTAGCAGACAGCCCGAAACCGGCAGAGTTCCGGACTGTAGCGAATTGTTATCGGTACTGGTTTACCTGATCACGCAGCTCAATGGCTGCTGCCCGAGCCGCTTCTGCGAAGTTCTCATCATTACCAGCGTAAATAATGCCGCGGGAAGAGTTAACAATAATACCTTCGCCCTGACTGTTCAGGCCGCTTTTAACCGTCGCTTCCACGTCACCGCCCTGGGCGCCAAGACCTGGCACCAGGAAGGTCATATCACCGGTGATTGCCCGGATACGCTTCAATTCATCCGGGTTAGTAGCCCCGACAACCAGCATGATGTTGTTATGGTGGTTCCAGTCTTTCATGGCGGTTTCAGCGATCACTTCGTAAAGGAACTGGTCGCCTACCTTCAGGTTTTGAATAGCACCTGCACCCGGGTTGGAAGTGCGGCACAGCAAAATGGTGCCTTTCTCTTCGTAGCGGGTAAATGGCTCTACGGTATCAATACCCATATAAGGGTTAATGGTGACGGCGTCGGCACCATAGCGCTCAAAGGCTTCAGTGGCGTACTGATCGGCAGTACTGCCGATATCGCCCCGTTTAGAGTCAAGAATGACCGGAATATCGGGATAGTTATCCTTGATGTATTCAATGGTCATCTGCAGTTGGTCTTCAGCTCCGCGGGCATGGTAATGGGCCACCTGAGGCTTGTAGGCACAGACCAGATCGTGCGTGGCATCAATGATGTACTTGTTGAACTCGAAAATAGACTGGTTCAGCTCTTGAATATGAGCCGGGAATTTTTCAGGCAGAGGGTCGAGGCCAACGCAAACGAGGGAGTTGTTTTTGCGAACAGCAGCACGGACTTGATCCAGAAAACGCATAGCAAAGCCTTTTTACATAATCTGGGCGCGCAGTCTAACAGAATTCAGATCAAACCGGGCGATTTTACGTTCAAAAAAGATGATTAAAAAGCCAGCTGTTTAGAAGAGCGTGATATCTGGGACGGTTATTTTTGCTATCGCCTGAGCCGGTAAAATCAGGTATGGTCTGCGCCTTCTGATTTACCCCATTTACAGGACGCTGTTGCATGCATGAACTTTTAATACCGGACGTCGCACAGATTGAAGCCTGGCTGAGACAGGCCGGTTATGAGTTCTGGATGTGTGACAAATGCGATGGCCTGCATATTTCGGCTTTGCAGCAGCTGGATGGTATTCTGGACAGTCGCCTGTTTATCGAACCTTATGGCATTTTGTTCAGTACGGAAATGGATTTGAAGCTGTCTTCGGTCATGAAGCTGAATGCAGAGCTGGGGCGGTTTAATGCTTCGTTGCCCACCATGAAACTGTTTATGGAAATCATGGATAACGGCGGCGCACTGTTGGTGTCCAGTGATGCCCTGATTACCACCAAAGGTGTCACCTACGACCAGTTTTACGATTTTCTGGATATGACCGTGGAAGCTAAGAAGTGGCTTTTAAACGAATGTCATGAACTGCAGGTGATTTTTCAGGGAGAGACGGGGCCAACGGCACATCAGTCAGAGGTGACCCCTTCACTGCACTGACAGGACTCAGAGTTTCTGCCATCAGGCAGAAGCCAGTGACTCTGAAATCAGGGTCGTACTTGTGTGATATGGAGTTTATCGACGGGTTTGTTCTTTGAAACTCTGGGTGGAAGCAGGATGATTTCCAAAACTTCAGTCTCGGCTGCTGTTAATGGGGCGTTTTGTGAGTCTGCATTCGGATCAGGGATAAAGCTCACTGCCTTAGGATAACGAATGTCCTTTCTGAAGTTTGGATATTCTGGTTTTGGAAAACGTATATCTGGGGCTGATGAAAATTTAATGCGAAGCCTTGGGTCTAATTCCCCGCAGCTTGCTGCGAACTACTCAAGAGCTAACTTGATACCCCGGAGCTTGCTCCCTGGTAGTTCATTAAAAATGCAGTCTGGTTGTAGTCGCTGTCATCAGAGCCTGAAGATGCTCTTGAATCAAAAGTATATCGTAGTAGTCTGGTGCTTAAATCAGATCGGTGATGCAGGTGATTTTCACCGCATGTCATGATTCGGAATGTATTATAATTTTCATCTCTGACTTTTTCTTGATAGTAGTCTAACTTCGTCGTTAATGCCTGCAAGGCAACTGTAGTTTGTATGGGAGTGCTCATAGGGACGACATTAAGAGCAATCCTTTGGTAATCAAGGCCTACAGCTATGACTGGGATAAACATGAACTTTGCTGTTGAGCCATATAATGCGACCTGAGCGAAAGCCCTTGCAAGACTTGTCACCTGTGAGCCTATCTGCAGGCCTTATTTGCCAAGGCCTTTCGCTTAATGTCGTCCCTATGTGGGAGTGCTAGGCGTAGGCACAGGCGATGTTGGTTTGGCAAATGCCTGCATTGAGCCCAGTATGAGAGTGAATGCCGCTTTAAATAAAAGTGATTTATCTTTCATGTTGATAGAGTGCTGAAACCCGATATAAATTGCAGCAAAAGTGTAGTAGCCGCTATCAGGTAAACAAGTGTTAAATCACATTAATATCACCGCTAAAACAGACATGGCTTTTTGGTATGGATGGCCAAAAACGTCACCTTGATATCTGACCGTTCAGGCAGATAAAGATTTTTTTCTTTATGGAACTTTCTCTACGGCAGGGAGTCTTTAAGACTTCAGTCAATCTACCTTGGGAGGAGTCAGATCCCGGGTAATATTTGAGATCGGACCATGAATCCTGTTTTGTTGTTTTCACTTTGTTCCCTGATCTGGGGGTCAACCTGGTTTGCCATTACCTTTCAGTTAGGGGTTAGCAGTCTATGGTCGGTGTTTTACCGCTTTCTTCTGGCGTCCGTTTTGCTGGCGTCTTACTGCTGCCTGCGAACCGGCTTTCCACGTTTCAGCATGGCCCAGCATTTACGTCTGTTCTTTCAGGGGGCTTGCCTGTGTGGCATATCATACTGGCTGGTGTATGAGAGTGAACGATACATCAGCAGCGGGCTGACGGCCGTGTTGAGCACCAGTGTCTTGTACTTCAATGTCATCATCCGGCGTTTATGGCTGGCGAAGCCCGTTGAGGCAAAAGTGGTGACAGGTGGTGTTCTGGGCAGTTTTGGAGTGTTACTGGTGATGCTACCTGAGCTGACTGTTCAATCGGTATTTGATGCTTCCGGCAAAGGTATAGTGCAAGCACTTATAGCCTCTCTGGTACTGTCGATTGGCTGTGTTGCCTGCGAACGCAACGAAGAAGATAACCTGCCGATGTTGCCATCCATTACGCTGAACATGCTGTATGGTTCTCTGACCGTGGCGCTCATTGCACTGGCTCAGGGCATTAAGCCGGAATTCAGTGTTTCTTCAGAGTATATCTGCTCGCTGATTTATCTTGCCGTCTTTGGCTCAGTCGGTGCCCTGTCATCTTACATTGTGCTGATTCGCAAAATCGGTGCGGATCGGGCTGCTTTTATAGATGTGGTTTTTCCGGTGGTCGCTCTTTGCCTGTCTTCGCTGGTGGAAGGTTATGAGTGGAGTTTGACAGCTTTGTCCGGCGTTGCCTTTATAGCGGTGGGCAATACGATTGCGTTGAAGCCAAAGAAAGTGGAACTGCCAGCCAGAGTGTCTGAAAATCAGGGCTAAACTCAATCAGGATCGATTCACGTTTTGCAATTGACTGAGTAGAACCTTATGAGTGAGCACAGCCGCTATATTTCCCGAACTGTCGAGCTGGCAAACCGCGCAATGGAGTCAGGCAATCACCCTTTTGGAGCCTTGCTGGTGCATAATGGCAAGGTGTTGTTAGAGGCAGAAAATACCATCATTTCTGAAAATGATGCGACCCGGCATGCGGAGCTGAATCTGGTCAGCCATGCCAGCCATCAGTTGGCTCCGGACATTTTGCGCGAATGCACGCTTTATACCAGCACTGAGCCTTGCGCCATGTGTGCCGGAGCTATTTACTGGGCAGGTATTCGAAAAGTGGTTTATGGTGGCAGTGCTGAAGTGTTAAGTCAGATCGCCGGGCCGGGCATTGGTATTTCCGGGCAGGAAGTCTTTTCGACCTGCCATCAGTCTGTAGAGTTGATTGGTCCAGTGGCTGAAGAATTGTGCAGTGAAGTGCATTTACGTTACTGGCCCCACCCTTCCTAAAGCAGCGATGATCGAGGCAGATATTGTGTTCTGCCTGCCGTCTTCAGCTGGATTTCTGCATACGTCTTTCCAGCTTTCTGGCAAGAAACGAGAAAAGTAATACCAGCAGCAGATACTCCAGCACCAGAAACGAATAGATTTCCATGGCTCGATATTCCGAAACCTGAAGCTCATTGGCACGTCGGGTTAGCTCCTGAACACCGATGACTGATGCCAGAGAAGACATTTTCAGCATATAGACGAACTGGTTTGCCAAAGGTGGCAGCATGTTGCGAATAGCCTGAGGCAGAACGATCAGCTGCATTTTTCTGACATACGACAGCCCAAGACTATCAGCTGCTTCAAACTGCCCCGGGTTGACGGCCTGTATTCCGCCCCGGAAAATTTCGGCATGAAAGGCACTTTCACACAGAGCAAGGGCCACCACAGCTGCCGCAAAGGCAGGTAACTCAATGCCCGTTACAATGGGCAGCCCATAGTAGATCCACAGAATCATCACCAGAACCGGAATAGAACGCAGAGTTTCAACATAGAAGCGGTTAATTAACCGCAAACCTTTCAGAGTCGAAAGTCCCGGCAGTGCAATCAACAGCCCGACCAGCATGGCAAGCACAAACGCCATCAGGCTGATACCAAGGGTGAAAAGAAATCCATCCATCAGGAAGCCAAGATTGATCCTTCCCGTCTCCGTTTGCGGGGACAGGACATGCCAGCCCCACTCGTAATCACTGCTGCAACCGTTCAGCAGAATGGTCAGAAGAGTTATGCTTGCTTTGAACCGAAAGGCTACTGGCTTCAAAAGACTACTCCAGCCGTTTATTAGAGTTTTTATGGTGGTTAAGCATAACGGTTTTGTGTGTGAAAGCCGAACCTGACATACAGACGCAGACTTTATTGCTGTTTTACGTTAGGGTGTTCCCCTTGAAGCGAAATGAATAACAAGAGAAACGCTTTATATGTTCAAGGGAAAAAAGACATCTCGACTGGCAGCATTTTCTGCTTTTCTGGTTCTGACATCAGCACTGTGGACGGGGATGACCCATGCCAGCTCCAAGCTCCAGTCCATTCTCAAGAGTGGTGAGTTACGGGTGGGAACCACCGGTGACTGGGATCCGATGACGGTAAGAAATCCGGCAACAAACCAGTATCAGGGCTTTGATATTGATCTGGCCAGAGAGCTGGCAAAGGATATGGGCGTAGAGCTTAAGCTGGTTCCTGCTGACTGGAAAACGCTGGTTAATGGTCTTAAGGCCAATAAATACGATATGACCACCAGTGCTTCTAAAAATATGAAGCGTGCGACAGTCGCTGGCTTTTCAGACAGTTACTTTTCTGTGGGGACTGTGCCGGTTACGCAAAAAAAGTATTTGGATAAATACCGGCATTGGAGTGACATCAATCAATCCGGTGTCCGGGTAGCAGTGACTCTGGGTACGGTGTTTGAACAGGAAGCCAGAGAATACTTTCCCGATGCAACCATTCGCACCGTTGAAGCGCCTGCCAGAGACTTTCAGGAGTTACTGTCTGGTCGTTCCGAAGTGGCAGTGACTTCCAATCTGGAAGCCAGAAAGCTGGTGGCGAAATATCCTAACCTTGCCATTGTGCCGGTCAGCAAGCCCCGTAAGGCCAAACAACTCTCCATTATGTTGCCTCAGGATGATCAGGTCTGGATCAACTACATCAATCACTGGATTGAAATGAAAGAGACGCAGGGATTTTTTGATCAGCTGGAAGATAAGTGGATGCAGTAAAGACTTATGAAGGCTGGTGGCTCTGATGCGCTCAGCCTTCATTTATTGATGAGCGTGTCTGCTTCTTTGCTGGTGTTCAGATCAGGTGCGAAAAGATCCAGCAGTTTCTGGTTTGCGTTATAGTTTGTCATTAAGTTTTTTCTGAACAAACGCCATTCCCCACTCTGAATTATTCTTTTGAGAGAATTGCTTTTGGCATCGGGGCGAAATGTGTTGAAGAATTGCTCTATATTTTCAAGGCCTTGTCGTTTAGCAATATTACATAGGGACGACATTAAGCAGCACCGCCTGAGACCAACTCTAATACAGAACGCCCGGTTTGCCTATCTCTGGCCGGGTGTTCACGCTTTGCGCTCTTCTCCCAGAATGAAATCAGGTTTTTCAGGTCACGAGACAAGCACCGGCTTTTTTTCATTAGCGATTTCATGACATTTCCAAAAAGATGAGTGCCACATTTCGCCACTTTATGGGTCGATATTTCAGCATCCATATCGGCTTCCGTTGCATGAGCCAAATATCGCTTCAGTGTTGCTAAAATAAACGACAGTAATACCAGACTGATAACCAGAGTGGCAAATTTAGTATTGAACCGGTGCCAGCCTGCGTATGATTTAACTTCCTTGAATATCAGTTCAATCTGCCATCTCAGGCGATAGCCCAAGAAGACTTGCTCCAAACTGAAATTATCTCTGCTTAAATTGGTGACAATAAATACCCAACACTCTCTCTGGCCATTCCAGCGCACAACAAGGCGAAAGGTTCGCTGACTTAGCTGAGGCCACTCCACATCAAGATCCATGCACTTGTCTTTGGGAAAGGAAGATAATACCTCATTGAGCTTTTTCCCTTCGTAACGGTGATACTGCTTGCTGTCCTCTCTTTCACACCAGCTATTCCCGCTGAATATACGTCTTAAGACGTATATTCAGCGGGAATAGCTGGTCAGCAGCAGAACCTCAATCCAGTTATCGCAGGTTGAAGCGCTTTCTTACCTTGCATACATTCTGTTATCAGTCGATTGCGAAGCTGCTACTTCATTGGTTACCAATGCAAACTTACACGCTCTGCCTGGACAGAACCAACTGGCAGCACGGCCAGAAAGACATCAACTTTCTGGTGCTTTCCATCGCATGGGAGGGCTGCTCAATCCCTATATTCTGGGAGCTTCTGCCAAAGAAAAGCAACAGCAATAGCCAAGAGCGAATAGATCTTATGATACGTTGCCTGGAGGTTATTCCAGCCGACAAGATTGAATGCCTTCTGGCAGATCGTGAGTTCATTGGCATTAAGTGGTTCCAATGGCTGATGGACAACAATATTCGCTTTCGTCTTCGCATTAAGGGAAATACGCCTGTTATTGGCAATAGCGGGAAGCAGATCAAAGCCTGGCAATTATTCAGCCACCTTCGTATAGGGTGCCAGGAAACCTGGATGACTCGGCGAACAGTTGCAGGGTTAAGCTTGCACATTGGCGCTCATCGATCACTTAAGGGACTGCTTATTGTGGTCAGCCCCAATCAACCAGACAACATGGTCAAAGACTATTATCGCCGCTGGAGTATTGAAGTGCTTTTCGCCAATCTCAAATCTCATGGATTTGATCTGGAAAGTACACACATTACAGACCCGGAGAAACTGAAAAAACTCATGGCAGTGATGGCGATAGCGGTGTTGTGGTGCCTTCGGGTTGGTCACTGGAAACACGGCCCTTACAACCAACTTCCACTGCTCAGTCATTGGAGACCGGAAAAGTGCCTTTTCAGATATGGTTTGGATCTTTTACGTCGTTCTCTCAAAAATGATTTTACCCGGCAGGAAAGATTGTTTTTTGAGTTGCTTCAGGTTTTGTCCCCTACCTACATAGGCGAACACTATAAAGTTGTATCGCCCCCATCGTTCCGACCTGAATGCCTCTAACGTAGTGATTACCGTTACTTTTTGAGGTAGCAACACAGACAGTGGCTGAAACAGGATCTTCAGCCACTGCCTGAACCCTTCAGGGTACGTGATAACCTGTAGGTTTATTGTTGTCATGCTGCAGCCAGATTTTGTTCAGCCACTCTTCTTCGCCCAGCCATTCCAGCACCCAGCGCAAGCCGTTGCCCATGTTTTCCTTGTTCCAGGCCATATAACAGCTGTCGTTCATGGGAATATCCACTACATCACAGCTCACCAGTTGTCCGGCGTCGATATGAGGTTTGGCAAAGTGCGATGGCAGAATGGTTGAACCCAGTCCCTTAATCAGACACTCAATCGCCATGCGGAAGCTCGGAACCGTCAATACCTGCTGGTCATCCAGCAAAAGGTTATAGCCGTGTTGGAACACCCGGGAAGTATCCTGAATGGAAATGGTGGTGTGTTCGCGGATAATGTCCTGGGTCAGAGATTCGTCAATCTTCGCCAGAGGATGATCGGGGGAAACAACAAAGTCCCAGCTCAGGTCGCCCATGGGTTTCCATTGAAAACGGTCATTGGCAAGAATGTTGTCCGGTATGTTTTTAGGTGCGCCCAGTACCAGTTGGCAGCGGTTATGGAACAGGGCATCCCAGGAACCATTGTGTACTTCAGTGTTAATAATCAGGTTGGTTTCCGGGCGTACTTCCTGAAAATCTCTGACCAGATCATAAACCATGCCCTGATTGACCACGTTGTCCAGAGCTATACGTAGCTCCTGTTCCCAGCCGGTTGCCATTTGACGGGTGCTCTGCTCCAGCTCTTCCAGCTCCAGCAGCAGGCGGTCCGTGTGTTTGATAAAGTGTTCACCGGCTGGCGTCAGTTCTACCCGCTTGCTGTCTCGCAGAAACAGCTGAACGTCGAGACGCTCTTCCAGTTTACGAACCGTATAACTGATGGCAGAAGGCACCTTATGCAGATGTTTGGCTGCTGCGGTGAAGTTTCTGAAATGGGCGACAGCCCTGACGATCTCAAGGGAGTCCGTTGGTATCATAAGGAGTTACTGCTTTTTTAAAGGGTAGAATGGCGGCAAGGATATAACTAATTCCATCATTCTGTGAACTATTTGAACAGAGAATCCCTGAACATAAAGCATTCTGATTCAAAAATAGAGAATACGCATACAGAATAAGTTAATGTACGTATAGGTTTGATTTCCATAATATACGTCCCTCGCTTCGATGCGCAGCGCAACATGCCTGGTTGCCTGACGCAGTTGCTATGCAGTCTGAACGACATTGTTGCCTGTTCCCGTCGTTCAAAATCCGCAGGCAGAAGCGAATGAGGCTGCACTCAAAAGCAGGCTCAGGTGGATGATCAGCAAAATAACCTCTGTAACTTTGGTGCAGGGGTTTTTTTGCAGTCACCTAACCCCTCCTATAGTATTTTTAGATTAACACTCATCTTCACTCCCCCTTGACGAAATTAGATTAACATCCGTACTATTACTTAGATAATAAGAATCAAGGATGCAACTTCGTCATGGAGCATTTCTACCACCTCGTAGAGTCAAGCCCATCGATCAGAATTGGTGACGTGGTAACTGACGACGATGGCTCTTTCCGCATTGAAAAACCGCTGACATTCAAAGGTGTGATGATGCTGCTTACCAGCAAAGGTAAGCCTGTGTTTGAGCCGAATGCGTTTATCCTGAATCGCCGTATCGTTGAGGGCACCAAGGATATTAAGCCGACATGCTTTCACCTGTTGAGGTACTACCGGTTTCTGGATGCCAACCATCTCAAATGGGACGATCACGAGGAGCAACTTCAACGCTATCCAATATTTCTTTACCGCGTCTATCTGGACAGTGAGATTGAAAGGGGCAAGCTGAGTCGCACTACTGCTGTGGCAGCCCTGTCTATCGCAAGACGGTTTTACATGTTCTGTTACCGGCATGGCTACATTTCAAAGCTACCTTTTAAAGTGACGGGTGTTACCAAATACGGTCAAACGCTGACGGACTGCTCAATCAGGAGTCAAACAAGGGATACCAACCTGCAACCCTTAAACGACATCGATCTTCAGCATGTCAGAGACAACTGGTGCAGTAATGGATTGTCTATGGAGTTTCGCCTGATGGTCAGTGTCATGCTTTGCGTGGGCCTGAGAGCGGTAGAAGTTGCAGATATCAAGCCCGAGCATTTTGCAATCCCAAAAGGATTTAACGGGAAGACAGTGACAGGTGTTTGGATTGGCTCTGACCACAACTGTAAAACCAAGTACGGCACTAACCGGCAGGTCTCCATGCCCGTTTGGTTGATGCAGTCGATTAATCGATACCATCAGAGTCAGCGGTACAAGAAACGGCAGCGGTTGTATTTCATGAATACGGGCGACATGGCAACCCCTGCTTTCATCAATAAGGACGGCGACAGGTTTTCAACTCAAAGCCTCAATACGCTCTGGGGGAAATTAAGAACGGCCATCCAGAAGAACAGTAATCCCCATTTCAAACATAAACAGCATGACTGCCGGGCCACCTTTGGAGCCTATAAACTTGATTCGCTAGCCCAGATACCAGAGCTGTCCATGCTGCAAGCCCTGGAAACTCTAAAAAAAGAAATGGGCCATAAGGATCTGGATACCACCATGCTGTACCTGAAGCACTACGAGGGCAATCCGGAGAAGAATCAAGTTCCAGAAATAACCATGAATCTGCTGGAAGGGGAAGCGTTATCATGACGGATTTTCTGGACACACAACAGAAGGAAAATACACGCACCTACCGCTCCACCCCGACAACTGAAATGGTCACGGATAATACTTTGACCACCATTACTAAATGGAAATATGTTTGGAAAAACAGTAGTGGAGGCAATCAGACCTGTGATTTTTCCGATCTTAAGGTGTATGCCGCAGGTGACAATATTCGCTTGTTGATCTCCAAATTCCAGCAGTCGGGCTGGCGAGACGCAACAAAGGCTGGTCATTTTAAAAGAATCCGGGCAGTGCTGAAACACGCGTTTAATACACAAAGCGGTCAGCAAAAAGCCAAAGTACAGTTCTCGCCGCAAACCTGCACTCAGTTTATTCATGCTAACTATTTGTCCATGGCAAGCACAGGAAAAGGACTGAGCGGCAAACCTGTGAAGGCCACATATCTTGGTTGGATGGGCTCAAATCTGAATGCTCTTTGCAAAAAGTTTGGCTTCGGACAAATCCCCAAAGCAGCCAGAAACCTCGATACCCGGTCAGCCTCACTGGACTCTGATAATTACACAGTCAAAGAGCTACGCACCATTGCCTTTGCGTTACTGGCAGACCGAAAAATATTGTTGGCTCGTTACCAGGATGACAGGCTAAGTGAGGCTCAAAGACGATTAGCCTTTGACAAGCTGACGTACAATGCGGTGTTTCTTACCATCTACTATCTTGGCACCGGTCAGACTGAAACATTAAGCATGTTTTTGGAAGATGAGTGGGTTTGCCAACAGTCCGGAACGGGACGTATCAGCATTGAGGGATTTAAGACACGCGGGAACCAGGTTGAGCTTCGTACGTTCACACCGCGAGCAACCTGTAAGGGGTTCTTTGCATCTCATCTTGCGCTCTCAAAGGCACACTCCGCCAGTTTGGGTCTGGATAGGCATTACCTGTTTCGAAGAGCAGGCGGCAAAGCGCCTTCTGCACAAAACCTTGCTATTTACACTCAGAGCTACCTGGTTAAACACTCAACGCGCCTTCAGTCGTTAATCAGCAGCAACCCAGATTTTCGGCTGAACTGTGAACGGCTGAAATCCTCCATTAAACAGTATGCCGAACAGAAAATGGGCAGAGCGAAGGCGGCAGATAATACGCGCAATGCGCCTTCAACCTATGATAATTCCAAATACGGCAAGGTCTCCAAAGGTGAAGCCCGAAACCAGTTGGTGGTTGGTTTAACGGCCTTGCATCACCTGGGGGAAAGCCCTGATGGTGGCGCTATTGTTGCGGTGGCAAAGGCGAAAGAAGCCGCAGGCGATGTGATCTCACGTGAGGAGTGGGAAGTCCTCAGAATCAACGATAAAAAGCATCAGGTGGTAGAGATTCAGAACGGAGGATTCTGCAAAGGCGCTGACACGCCGGAAAAGAGGAAGTTCCAGAAATACGTTGATCAGGCAGGCACTCTCAGTGATAGAGATAAGTCCGAGCTAGGGTGTGGTTTTGTCGTAAAATGTTTTGGCTGCTCCAACTTCGGTGTGGTGGATGATCCGAACGACATATGGCGTTTACTGTCGTTTGAAAAGCGTCTGAATGAGGCTATGGATGCCCATCAGAATGTCGAGCATTTCATGGCCAATTTCGGTGAGGTGAAAGCCAAACTGAATGCCCTTAAGGGGCGATTCAAGAAAACGCATTTGAAGGCGGCTATGAAGCAACTGGCGCGTGAATGCCACCCATTATGGGATGAAGAATCAGTCATGGATATATTCAGGGGGTAGCGATGTTCAGTGTCAGCATGGATGTCAGAAAATTTGAAAGGTACGCCTTGCCACAAGCCTCCGACCAGTTTGTTATGCCGGATAACAGAACAGTGGTCAGTGTCGATAAAGACGGAAATCCCGTGTCCCACTTTGGTGATGATATCTGGGATTTCAATGCGTTTTTTAACCGCACCAACGAGATTGAGTCGATCTACCAAATTAACTTCCTCCCAGAGAAGCACAACCCAGAATTGCTTCTGGAGTTAAAGCAGCGCATGTATTTTCTGATTTGGGGCGCGAAAGGCAACTTGTTGCACATGGAAGGCGAGACGTTGCGTAAATTTAGTAACTGCCGCGAAATACAGAAAGATTCCAACGCGGCGTTAAGAGTATTCAAAGGCGTCTCTATTAGCTCCTTTTCGTTGCTCAGCAATGAGCTGGTATTCAGTCAAATCCTTCATGCAGGAAAGATGCTTAGTCAAAAGTCAGTCAAAAACCGTATCCAGTGTCTGAGCGTGCTAACTCAGGTCAACTCGCATTTCCCAGAACACTTGCGTTTCACGCTAGGGCTGCCTGAGGGCAAGACTTTTGAGCAAATCGCCAAGCAATACTCTACTGCCGGAGAAGGGCATTACCCGACAGTGATCCCAGTGATTTATGAGCAGATGATGGGGCGATTAATGCAGGAGGTGAACAATGCCCATGAAAAGCTGTCCCACCTGCGTGATGTCAAAGCCTACGCAGCGCAATACAACCTGACAGATCGACTGGCTGTTAATGAATTCAAAGCCATTGAGGGGGCGTGCTTTATGTCACTCTCTGCCTTTACCGGGATGCGTCTCAGTGAGCTGTCTCAGATAAACGTCGCCTCCTACAAGGAGGTTGACCTTGATGGTTTAACGCTTTGCACACTGCGTTCATGGACGCGTAAGTTAGAGAAACTGCCCAGAGAAGATGCCTGGGCCTGCGCGCCTATCTGCAAAAAAGCATTAGAAGTGCTTGCAGTCCTCAATGATGACTACCGCTCAGTTAAAGGCGATATCTACTTTTCTCCGCGCTTTAAATTTGATGGAAACGGTGGCGGTGGCGACAATTTTTTGCGTCAGCTGGAAGATGTCATTTTAAATACAGCCAACCTTAGACGGTTGTTTACGGATTATTCCAAGCACCTTGATATCACTTATGAACCCAGCGAGATGGATGAGGTGTATCGTTTGCTCAATCCGGTTGTTCCCGCTAGATACAACCCGATGAAAACGCGGGAGAACGGTACGTTTTACTGGCATTTTTCCTCGCACTCGCTGAGACGCACCTTTGCACACTTTGTTGTTGGAAATGGTCTGGTGACACTGGCCGCACTAAAACATCAATTTAAACACATCAGTCTCTCCATGACGGCGATCTACGCCAGTCACTCAGAGGTGCTTACCCTGATGGGGATAGAGAACCCCGGGAGCGTTAAAAAAGCCGTTGAAGACGCTGAGATGGAAAGCCATAGGCTGTATTTGAAAGACATGCTCGACAATCCTCATGAACAATCAGGCGGCTATATAAAGTCGTTTGAGGGTGATCCAAGAGTGATGACGGAAGAGCAATTTGAAGCGTTGGCGAAAAGCACCAAAGGAGCCAACAAATCGACCGGCTATGGTCGATGCTTTGCAGGTGAAAAGTGCAAGATGATGCATTTGTTTGAACCATCGAATTGTGTGGGGCGGGATTGCGAGAACCTGAATATCAATCAAGCCGAAGCGATGCGCTGGCAGCAGCGACACAAGCGAATTGGAGAGAGGTTGCAGCAGATGAAAGAGATGGGGTTTTACAACCGCAATACGCTGGCTCGCGAACTATCGGACATACGCGCAGCAGAAAAAGTCATGACTGACCACAACATCACCTTCGAGCGATTTGAATTAGGAGCACTGTGATGCCCAGCGTAAGGACCAAACTGGAAAACGCCCTTCAGGCATTGAAGCAAGAGAACAAGAAAATTAACCCGTCAGCAGTGGAAAAACGGGCGGGTGTCGCCAATGGGTCGCTAAAAAATCATCCAATGCTGAAAGAGATGATTCTGGCAGAGAAAGCCAGGCAGCAGCAACTTAATCCTGATGTTTCACCAGTCACGAAAGATCAACGCAAGCAGGTCTCAAAAGAAAAATACAATGTCCTGGAGGCGAGAAACGGCAAGCTGAAAGCTGAGAACAGCCAGTTTCAAGCCGAGATGAGAGAAATGGCTGACTCGATTGCGCAACTGACGTGGGAGCTGCATCGTTATAAAACAGCTACAAGGAAAGATTCACCTAACGTACACAAAATTAAGGTTTAATCGCCATTTGAAATTCAATGGAGCCGAAGCATATGGCAGTGAGCTTGAGTGATAGATCTATGCGGCTGAAAATTATGGGAAACAAGGCATAGAATAGTGTGTTATATCCGCTGTCTTTTATTCAGATTTTACAAATTCATGAATAGGTGGGGATACAAAGCCAATACAACAGTTCGTTAGTACAACAGTCTATCCCCTAGAGTTTACTCTGAGGGATAGATGCTGGACTAGTTGCGTTTAGTTTAGGGAATATCAAGTCAAAGCATCGTCTAACTGAGATAGTGATTCAACAATTATTGACACCGTCGAACGGTCAAATTCAGCTCTATCACTCTCTTCATGTGTGCCTTTATTCAGATAGCGCCACTCTCGTGAGTTTCCATTTATGCCGGCTAATGCTCTCATAGGCTGAAGGACTAAATCTTTCTGATCGTTTGAAAATGCAGGTTTTTTTAACTTTGTTACTAATTGATCAGTAAGTTGTCTCAGTTCTATCGGAGATTTAGCTGAGCGCATTTTAATGGCTAAATTTCCATCTCCATATTTATTTACATAACTCCATACTTTTCCTTTAGTCAAAGTTTCAAGTGCTTGACGCGATTTAGACAGTGCTTCGCGAATCTCAAGATTTTCTAGGTGACTTTGAGCAGCTAGGATGTAGTTTCTTGGTTGACAGTTAAAGTCAACTCGAATATGCCTTTCATCTAGTTGAGGAAGAAATGTTAAACATTGTGATTTTTTTGTTTTTTCAACTCCTAATAGGTTTTGAATATCTTTAAAAAATTCTTCACCATGGCAGGTAAGAATAATTTGCTTACTTGCAAAAAAATCATCCTCAAAAAGAGTCTTACGAATTGATTCTCGATGATCATCATCAATAGCATTAACAGGGTCGTCAAAAATCAAGAATGGACTGTGTTCCTTAATGTTTTTGGCCAATAGAATAGCCAGACCAATACAGCGAATATGGCCTTCACTAAGAATATGGAGGGCATTGTAATATTTTTCAGGTGCATTTTTAAAAGATATTTCTATTTGTTGACCTGACGTTAAAGGTAGTTTAATGCCAGCTAATAAATCACGGGGCGCATCATTCCGGTTGAATGAATTATAAAGGTTTATAACAATATCACCTAGATCAGCGACTAAGCGGCTAGGAAGCTCCTCTTTGTACTCATTAAGAGCATGCACAAGATATCGATAGCTATTCGAAACTTGGTTATTAATTTCAACCTGAGCAGCTTCAGCTTCAACTTCTTCAATTAGCTTTTTGTTTTCTTGTTCAAAATCATTTATTGATTTTTCAGATTTTTTAATTGTTATTTCGTAAAGTTCACGGCTAGTTTTTAATTTGTTAGCTTCCTTTTCTAACTCCCGAAGTTCTGTCAATTTTTTCTGTTTTTGCTCTCTTTCTTGAATTCCTATCTTGGTTTGTATATCACGTTCTTCGAGAGCTTGCACCTGTATATACAAGTGTTGAATTCCTAAAAGCTCGCCATTTTTCTTGGCTTGGAGTTGATCCCACCAAACAGAGTCAAGACTTGATTTAGAGCTGACTTTATATTGAGATAAAGGATTCTCTCCAGAGTAATTCTGATACTCAGTAGTAGCAATTTCTAAGATATCATAAACAGCTATAATTGCATCAGATAGCTTTGTAGCTAGTTCATCTCGCTCGAGTTCTAATTTTGAAAGGTGAGCAAGTTTAGCAAGTTCGTTTTCTGCAAGCTCAAATGGATTACAAGTCACTTGAGCAAATGGCGTTTTACATGCAGGACAGTAATCGCTTATATCTCCCTGCAATGAGCTTATAGCACTATATAACTGTTTAAATGATAGCTCTGAACTAACTTTAATAAGTTCTTTGTTTTTTATATTAATGCTCCTGATAGTAAGTCCAACAGTATTTATAGAATTAGTCAATTTTTTCTCAGTTAAATTGGTAATTCTGGGTAGCGGCTTTTGCAAGTCATCTTCTAAATTTTTTATCAAGCCAGGCTTAGATGATGTTCCCAATGAAACAATCATATTGGAAAAGCTTGTGCCTTGCCCGAACTGGTTAGCAAGTTCTGTTTCTGATTCTACTAAACAATCAAGTTGTTGATGAGCTTCCTGTATTGTTTTGTAGTGGACATCAAGAGCCTTTCGCTTATCTTGAAGCTCAAGACTCTTTTTTCCTGTCAAATCAATATGGCGCTCACTAATTTCTGAACTAAAGCCCTTTACAAACCCATTAAAACTGTCAAGCCCAAATAGTGTTGAGATCAAAGCTGTTTGCTTAGATGGTGCATGAGCAGCAATACGAGAAAAATTATCAATTCTATTTTTTTCAACAAAAGAGAATCTAAACAATTCCTCATTTGAAGACAGAAGCTTAGCTTCTCCATTTTCACATGAAGCTGTGATTAATGGAGGTTCAAAACGCCCTATAAATGCATTTTTCAAATAATTTTCTTGATTGGTGAAGCGTTTACTCTCAGCCTCTTCGACCGACCCAAGAAGGCCATATTCAAGGGCTTCACAGAAGCTACTTTTCCCAGTGCCATTTGGCCCATATATCAGCACTAACAAGCTATCTAGATCGAAATTTTCTGTTTTCGAAAAACCCCGAAAGGGGCCAACCGACATGTTTTTTAACCGTACTATTTTATTTGGAGTCTCGTTATTTTCGTTAACTGTAATTGATATTTTATCGGGGGTTGTTTGCCAGAGGGTTTGGGCTAGCGCAATAATCTTTTGGATTCTTCTACCTTGGGCTGTTCCCAGAGGTAGAATTTCTTGAAGATGCTCAAGAATAATATTGGCTATTTTTTGAACGCCAGCGGGGGCATCCTTATCCTTTATAACCTGCATAAACCGCAGATATTCATTCCTAATCATATTTTCCCTTGCTAACGCTAACAACCCGTACAAAGCAGGTTTATGTACTAGATGCATACACAATACTTGTAACTATAAGGGGGTTAAATAAGGGGAATTCGCTTTCGTGCATCAAGGTTACGTACCAATGAAAGCTAAGGCGATGGCTTCCGAGAGGTGGCTGTGCAGCTGTTGCGGAAATTAGATAATGCACACCGCTTTACTGTCTAACTTTCCTTGCTACCGATCACCCGATAGCTCCTCTAAAAATGGCTAAAAGTTAGACAGAATCCTTAAATGTTAGATAAAATCCTTGCAGGCCGGATTACACAAGGGTTCTCTAATGATTTATCTATCAAATTAGTTAGATGTACTATCTTGTATGCTAAATTCGGATCAGCAGATGATCTGAAGGACAGCCCTTCCTTCTCTTCTTTCCTCATTGTTGTCGTGGCCCTCGCCACATACCTGCATCCCATAGGACAAGACACATGACCGATCTCACCGCTACCAGCCGTCAAGCACTGCAGCTGATGGATCTGACCTCCCTGAACGACAATGACACACCGGAAGTCATTATTGACTTGTGCCGCAAAGCGAAAACGGCTGCTGGCAACACCGCCGCCGTCTGTGTTTATCCACGCTTTGTGCCGGTTGCCAAAAAGACCCTGAAAGCACTGGGCCTGAACGATGTGACTGTCGCAACGGTCACCAACTTTCCGGAAGGCGGCAATGATATTGATATTGCCGTGACTGAAACCCGCGCTGCCATTGCCTACGGTGCCGATGAAGTGGATGTTGTATTCCCTTATAAAGCTTTCATGGGTGGCGATGAAACCGTTGGTCGTGAGCTGGTGGCTCAGTGCAAGCAAGTGTGCAGTGACAATAACGTCATGCTGAAAGTCATCATTGAAACCGGCGAACTGAAAGACCCGGCACTGATTCGTCGTGCCAGTGACATCAGCATTGAAGCCGGTGCCGACTTTATCAAAACCTCAACCGGTAAAGTGGCTGTGAATGCGACGCCTGAATCGGCCCGCATTATGTTGGAAGCCATTCGTGACAGCGGTAAACAGATTGTTGGTTTCAAACCTGCCGGTGGCATTCGCACCGCTGAAGATGCTGCTGAACATCTTGCCATTGCGGCAGATGTTATGGGGGCCGACTGGATCAATCGTGATCACTATCGATTCGGTGCCAGCAGTTTGCTCGGAAGCCTGCTGACGGCTCTGGGCCTGCAGGACGCTCGGGAAGACACAGGAGCTTACTAAGATGTTTCTGCCGCAGGAAGTGATTCGTCGCAAGCGTGAAGGTGACATTCTCACCGCCGACGAGATCAGGCATTTTGTAAATGGTGTTACCGACAACAGTGTTTCTGAAGGTCAGGTGGCTGCGCTGGCAATGGCGGTTTACTTTCAGGGCATGAACATTGACGAGCGTGTGGCACTGACTTGTGCCATGCGTGACTCCGGCGAAGTGCTGGATTGGGCATCGGCCAACCTGAATGGCCCGGTTCTGGATAAACACTCTACCGGTGGTGTGGGTGATGTTGTCAGCCTGATGTTGGGCCCCATGATTGCCGCCTGTGGCGGTTATGTGCCCATGATTTCCGGGCGAGGCCTCGGGCATACGGGCGGAACACTGGACAAGCTCGACAGCATTCCCGGTTATAACACTCATGCATCCGAAGAGCTGTTGTGCAAAGTAGTCAAAGAGGCTGGTGTGGCTATTGTGGGTCAAACCAGCGAACTGGCACCCGCCGACAAGCGTATTTATGGCATCCGTGATGTGACAGCGACGGTTGATTCTGTTGCCATGATTACGTCGTCTATCTTGGCTAAAAAACTGGCTGAAGGACTGGACGCTTTGGTGATGGATGTTAAGGTCGGCAGTGGCGCGTTTATGCCAACGTTAGAAAAATCGATTGAACTGGCTGAAAGCATTGTTCAGGTGGCCAATGGTGCCGGAGTAAAAACAACGGCGCTGTTAACCGATATGAACCAGTGTCTGGCCTCCAGTGCCGGTAATGCCGTTGAAGTACGTGAAGCGGTGCAGTTTCTGACGGGTGACTTCCGCAACAAACGGTTGCTGGAAGTCACCATGGCACAATCGGCAGAGTTGTTAGTGTCGGGTGGTCTGGCGTCTGACGCTGCACAGGCTCGGGACAAACTACAAACCGTGCTGGATAACGGTAAGGCGGCAGAAGTCTTTGGTCGTATGGTGGCCGGACTGGGTGGGCCGGCTGACTTTGTTGAACATTACGACCAGTACCTGCCGAAGCCAGCCATCAGCAAACCGGTTTATGCTCAGGCTTCCGGTTTTGTCACCGCCATGGATACCCGCAATGTGGGTATGGCTGTGGTTAAACTCGGTGGCGGTCGATCTCATCCGGCAGACAATCTGGATTACAGTGTCGGTATTACCGACATTTGTCGTTTGGGAGATCAGCTGGATGGTTCAAAACCATTAGCCATGCTGCATGCCCGTGACGAATCATCCTGGCAGGCGGCGGCTGATATGTTGCAAAGAGCTGTCACACTGGGCGAGCAGAAGCCGGAATCCAGCCCCTGTATTTACAGACAGATCGGTTAAGTCTTTAAGGTCGTCCGGAAAGGTGCGTAAAGCCCGACAGGGAATGTCGGCTTTATTCGCTGATAGAGGTGTTCACAGCATCCAGCAATTCTTCCGCCAGAAACGGTTTGCTCAGAATGGTAGTGAACAGCTTGGGTGGGCAAAATGCCTTTATACGATCCGCATCGCCAATGCGCCCGCCTCCGGTCATGCCCAGAACCGGCAAGTCCGGATTATCGAGACGAATAGCGTTGGCAAACTGGTTGCCATCGACCTCGGACATTATGATATCGGTAATGGCCAGGTCAAACGGTTCCCTGATGTGCGGCAGGGCGTAAACGGCATCGCTGTATTCTGTGACTTCAAAACCTTCCAATTCCAGAATTTCCCTGACGGTCTCGCGAAATGGCTGGTCATCATCAACCAGTAAAATCCTTTTTGTCATGGTTTAGCTCCTTGTCAGTGGAAAAGTGACGGTAAAGCAGGTGCCCTGACCGGCAGAGGTCGTGAAAGTGATTTCGCCTTCGTTGTCCTGAACCATGCTGTAACACATGGACAGACCCAAACCTGTACCTTTGCCCACAGGTTTGGAGGTAAAAAACGGTTCGAAGATTTTGCTTTGATACTGTTCTGGAATCCCTGAACCCGTGTCTTCGATTTCCAGTATGCCATTCCCGTCTTTTTTATAGCTGCGTATCGTAATCCGCTTTTCGTCCGACTCTTTCAATGCATCCCGGGCATTGGTCAGAAGGTTAGCGACGACCTGCCCAAGCTGTACTGGCGAGGCATAGATATAGATATCCGGAGACAACTCTTTTGCGAGTTGAATTCCGTTCATGGTCAGGTCTTCTTTAATCAATACTTCCGCTTTGCGAATAACCTGATTGAGCTCGATACTGGTTTTGTCTTCGGGTTTGGCATCGCGGCTGATGATACGCAGAGAGTCCATGATTTCCTTGGCACGCATTGCCTGATTCCGTATATCTTCAGCAAACTTCAGACTTTTGTCGTAATCTCTTTGATTCAACGCTTTTGGCAACATCTGACACTTAAGAAGAATGGTGCCCAGAGGCTGACTGAGTTCGTGACCAATGCCAGCCGACATCTCTCCCAGTGATGCCATCTTGTTCATCTCAATCAGCTTATTCTGAAAGTCTGTGCGGGCTGCTTGAGCTTCTATCAGATCCCGGGTCTGCTCACTGACCTTCTGGTTAATAATATGGTTCCGTTTAATCAGCATTCCGGCGCAAATGGTGATCATGGTGCTGAACAGAACGCCAAACAGGAAAACGACATAAGGAAGGGGGGAGATATTGTCGGCAATATAATGCCTGGTCGGGTGTGATGTCACGCTCCAGAGCCGGCCTAGCAAAGGGGGGAGGTCTTTTGCGTAATAAAGAGGCTGTTCGTGGTGTTCATTATGTTCATGCTCGATTTCTGAGAAATTTTCTCCCAGTTTTTCTGCGTTGCCGTCGGTATTGTCCACCATGATCATGTGAATATCGGAAGCCTGCCCTGTCACCTTGGATGCTTTGAACAGGTCGCTGGCTCTGTATATACCTAATACAAAGCCAGTAAGGTTTTTCCTGCGCTCGGCAATGGTTTCGCTGGTGCCACGGAAAACCGGGGCTACTGCCAGAAAGGCCTTCTGTTTTCCTTTTTCCTGAACCAGGGTAATGCTGGCTGATACTTGTGGTTGTCCGGTGTCTCTGGCTGTTTTCAGAGTTTTCCAGCGAGTTGTATCAGAGGAGAGGTCAAAGCCCAGTGCAATTTCATGACCTTTATAAGGCTCCACAAAATACACGGGAAAGTATTCTTCTTTTGTGGAAGCGGGCACCATGATTCCCTGATCTTGACGCTGTGTTATTTCAAAATCAGGATAATGCTCTTTGATGATCTCGAGCTGTTCAGCCTTATTGTCCGATGTAATTCTGGGAATCCATTCCAGAGCGTCTATGTGAGGAAGGTGTTTCATGATTTCTCTGGCAAGCGCCCTGAATTCATCATGATCGGGGACACTGCTTTTTTCGAAAAAAATACCCAAATCGCGCAAGGCTTTAAAATTAAGGGTCAGATCCCAGTGTAATGATGTTGCTCTCAGGTCAACTTCCCGTTGAAACGAGATAATCAGGCTTTTCTTCTCCATCTCATACAGCCAGAAAGCGGTAAAAGCAGATACGGCTATACCGGCAATCAGTAACAGAGGGGCAATGACATGTTCAATTTTCTTTTGCATGCGGTTGTCCTTAACCGTGATGCCTGAATAAAGCTCATTAATAAGTAATCGTATACATCCCTGAATTGTTAAGAATAAAAAAGGCTACCTCTACAGGTAGCCTTCCAATACGCTGACTGATTCACAGATTTATTGATGTGTGCCAAAGCCATCAGACAAGAGTCTCCAAACATGCATAAGCTGTATGTTCTGACCTGAAAAATCCCTGTATTTTTCGTGGGAGACGTTGCAGGGATTTCAAGCATGTCCGCACTGCTCGAAGAAACTGGCCCTTGGTTCTCAGCGTCATTCTGCCAAGATGGCCTGATTTGAGATAACCCCAGACCGATTCATCCGGGTTCAGCTCAGGTGAGTAAGCTGGCAGAATATGAACTCCAAGCAGCCTTGGCTCCTGCTCTATATATTTTTGCACCTTTTTTGCCTTATGGGCCGGGTGGCCATCAGTAACAACAATGATGGGGCGGTCATGAGAAGTAACCAGCTGCTTTAAAAAGCAAATAAACACATCAGTGTTAAAGCGTCCGGGGATCGTCATATACCGCATAGTTCCTTCAGCGCTAACCGCTGAAATCATGTTAATACTGAAGCGTGCTCCTGTTGCTTCAACAATTGGAGTGCAGCCTTTTTTAGCCCAGGTTGTACCACTGTGATAGTCAGAACGGACACTTGATTCATCAGCAAAATAAATCAAGGCATTGCTTTCTTCAGCTTGTTGCCGGATATCCGGGTAACGATCTGTTAACCATTCATCTACTTTTTTTGATCCTGTTGCCAGGCTTTGCGAACAGGACGCTGAGGCGACAATCCCCAGCGGCGCAACATCTTCCCAACAGCGGCAGGGTGCATGGATACATTGAACTCAGTCTTAATGACTGAAGCGACAATATCTCTTGTCCACATGGTTTTGTAGAACCCAAAATCAGTTGGATTTTTTAGTGAAATAATCTGAGTGAGCTGCTCTTGTTGATCAATATTCAGCTTGGGTGGGCGACCATGAATTGGACGAGTCTTTAAAGCGTCAAAACCGCCTTCCTTATAGCGATTCACCCAGAGATACACGCAAGACAGATGTGTTGCGTGAAGTTCAGATAGCTCAGGAACGGAAATGCCGTCAAGCCATTGTTGAACGGCTTGCATGCGGATGGATTCACGAACTTGATGTGGGATTTTACGACCGTCGATTTTGCTCATATACGCCTCAAAAACAGAGGCGCAATTTATACCGGAAACTTACTCGGAAAGTTTTAGCTCACGTCAATAACTTGAGTAATGCCTCGCAAGAGTCCCTTCGAAGAGTTGAGCAAATCACTGGAAAAAAGGTGAATTTCATTAAAGGAGATATTAAGAATCAAGATCTGTTGGATAACATTTTTGCGACTTACCCAATAGAAACTGTGATTCATTTTGCAGGCTTAAAAGCAGTGGGGGAGTCCGTTTCAAAACCACTGGAGTATTACGATAATAATGTCCATGGCAGCAGTACCCTGTTTAAAGCCATGGAACAAGCCGGTGTCAGGAAAATTGTTTTCAGTTCATCCGCCACAGTGTACGGGCAGCAACCACAAGAAAGCATGCCGATTAAAGAAACAGCAAGTCGCTCTCACACCAATCCTTACGGCCATACCAAACTATTGATTGAAGATATGCTCCACTACCAGCATCAGGCCGCGGTTCGATCAAACTCTTCTTGGAAAGTGGCTCTACTACGATACTTTAACCCGATTGGTGCTCATCCTTCTGGTGAAATCGGAGAAGATCCAAAGGGCATACCTAATAACCTGATGCCTTATATTACACAGGTTTCTGCTGGCAAACGCCCTTACCTCAGAGTGTACAAAGGCTATAACACTTCGGATCGCACAGGAATAAGAGACTATATCCATGTAGTGGACCTTGCCAAAGGTCATCTAAAAGCCATTGAAAAGCTTCAGGAGGTGTCCGGTGTTCACGCATGGAACCTTGGAGTTGGCGAGGGTTATAGTGTTTACCAGATGCTAGCCCGAATATTTCATAAAAGGAGGCAAGTTCCGCCCAATCACTTGATATAATTGGGTCGACCAAAAGAAAGCTTCGGAAGAAGCAAACCGGAACTTGCCATGCCCAAATCTACACAAGAACAGCTTCGTTTTCATCCCTCAAATGGAAAAACCATCCGGGCAGACTTCAATGGTGGGGAGTTATCTTCTGACTTTGGCACTCTGCTGCTACGGGAAACCATTCTGCAGAGCGGTCTTATCTGCAAAATGACTGATGCCATCAATGACAGACGCCATCAATCCTATATCGACCACTCCCTGAAAGAACTTCTGGTTCAGCGGGTTCTGCAAATGGCCTGCGGCTATGAAGATGCCAACGACAGTAACCGTTTGCGTAAAGACCCTATGTTCAAACTGGCCACTGGTCGCAATCCGTTGGACAGCGATAACCATCTCGCATCAGCGCCCACTTTTACCCGGCTGGGACAATCTATGACCCGCTCCGACATTTACAGGATGGCTGAAGCATTTGTGCATCACTTTATCAGCAGTTACAAGCTGCCACCTCCGGTGATCGTTATCGATCTTGATCATACACCGGCCATTACTCATGGTGGCCAGCAGATGAACCTGTTTAATGCCAAATATCAGGACTACTGCTACTTGCCCCTGATGATTTTTGAGGGACTCAGCGGCAAGCTGATTACGGCGATTCTTCGTCCGGGGAAAACCCCAACGGGCAAGGAAAATGCAGCCATTCTCGAACGGGTCATTCGGCTGCTTCGGAAAAAGTGGCCGAAAACCCATCTACTGGTTCGGGGAGACAGCCACTTCGCTCAACCGGAGTTAATGTGGGTGGTTCAGAATGCCCCTCATTCGGATTATGTCCTGGGCAAAGGTGCAGGCCACAAAACGGCTTTGCGGCCAAAAGCCAAAGAGTTGTTGGATGAAGCGCGTCAAGCTCTGAAGGTCAAGACTGAGCTGGCAAGACTGAACAACATGCCAGAACCTGATCGGCTCAGACTTTACGGGGAAGCAGAATACCAGGCCAAGAGCTGGAAAGGTCTCGATACCCGGATAATTTACAAGGCGGAGGTCAACCAAAAAGGCGACAACCCTCGTTTCATTGTGACGTCGATGAAGGAAGCTTCTCCAGAGGTAATTTATGAAGAGCTTTACTGTCCAAGAGGACAGGATGAGAACTTCATCAAACATCTGAAAAGTGATCTGTCCGGCGACAGATTGTCCGATCAGGGCTTTTTGGCTAACCATTTGAGAATGTTTTATGCCTGTGCCGCTTATGTTTTGCACTATGAGTTAAGAACCAAGACTTTGAAAGGTACGGAGCTGGAAAAAGCGCAGCCATCAACGGTGATCATGAAGCTCTGTAAAGTTGCAGCAATTCCCGACCTTTATCAAAAGCCCCCAGCTATCAGGCTTTAGAGCGTGATAAAAAAATCTGCAACCGCACAATTGAACGACTATTTTTGACCTTATGCTGCATGATCTGACCGGTTGCAACCATGGCCAAGCCCATTCAAAAAAATTGCACGCACCTGACTGCCAGCCACCTTATTAAAGAGGTTACTGACTGTCTGGTTGACATTCCCGATCACCGACCTAATCACTGCAAGAATGGCATTCCCTTTGGCAACTTTGCCAAGTCCGCTTTTGCCATGATGCAAATGAAAATGCCGTCCATGCTCCGCTTTGATAGCCAAAGGGAAGACCCTGTCCAGGCTCACAATCTGGAAACCCTGTTTGATGTCGTCAATGGCAGAGTTCCCAGTGACACCCGGATGCGAGAAGTACTTGACCAGCTTTCTCCACACTGGTTTCAGAAGCCTTACAAAAAAATCTTCTCACGCTTTCAGCGTTCGGGGCACCTGCAGAAGTTTGAGTTTCACATCGGCCACCTTAAAAACCATTATTTGCTGGCCATTGATGGTACACAAACCTTCTTCTCCGGAAAGCTACACTGCGACGACTGCTGCGTAAAAAATCAGGGCAAAGCCAATGAGGCTTATTATCACCAGCTGATGGGCGGTTGCATTGTCCACCCCGACCAGAAAGTCGTTATACCATTGGCTCCCGAAGCTATTGTACGACAGGATGGTTGTACCAAGAACGACTGTGAAAAGAGTGCCCTTAAGCGCTTTCTTGCCAACGTAAAAAAAGACCACCCCTACCTGAAACTGATTATCGTACTGGATGGCTTGTATGCTGACGGACCAACTATCCGCCTGATCAAGAGTTACGGCTGGCATTACATTATCATTGCGAAAGACGGCAATCACGGCTCGCTGATTGAAGCTGTAGATGAACTGGATAAGCAAGGAAAAGTGGCACGTTGCCTCAAAACTGACCCGGTGACTGGCATCAAGTACTGGTATCGTTTTACTAACGATGTGCCCCTCAACAAGTCTAACCCCGTTGAGCATGTCAACGTGCTGGATTTTGTTGAGACGGACAAAAAAGGTGATCGTCACACCTGGAGTTGGATCACTGACATACCTCTGACAGAAAAGACCATTGAAGCCCTGATGAAAGGAGGACGATGCCGATGGCACATTGAAAACCAAACGTTCAATACCCTGAAGAAACAAGACTACCACCTTGAGCACAACTACGGGCACGGTGAACAGCACCTTGCCACCAATCTGGCTTACCTGACGGTACTGGCCTTTCTGGTTGACCAGCTGCAACAACTGGGCAGCCCGGAGTTTCAAAAAGCCCTGAAAGAACGAACGCGAGGTGTACGAATACATCTGTGGGAGTTGATGAAAGGTTATTTCCAGACCTGGCTGATCAAAACCTGGGAAGGGTTGTTTGATGCCATCATTAGCCGTACCGTCGCGGGAATAGTGCCTTACGACAGTTCATAAAGAATGTGGGGCAGTCTGGTTTCAGGGTTCAAAATTTTTGTTCGTTCAAGATTCGCTGGAAGTGAAGGACACTCCCTGAACGTATTAAATGTTCCTTGCCTACACCAACTTAAACGTCTTAAGACGTATATTCAGCGGGAATAGCTGGTAAAGTTGCAGTCAAAGTGGTTGAATATAAAGACCGAATTAAACTTCATCTGCCGCGTAGCTGCCCATTCAAGAGGCTTTTGCAGCATGTGACAGAAGTCTTTTACCAGATGCCGATACTTCGACCGGGGTAGCAACTTTCATAAGACTCAATCAAGGTACATAGCAACCAGATGAAAGAGCCTTTGGGCTTTCCGTTATCCTGAAATAGCAGGATTCGTTGATTAGCGTCTAATCTGTAAGCAAGTATGGGCTGCAATGTCTTTCACATGGTTAACAGAGCAACAGGCTTGCGGAAAAGTCCAAAATTAAGAGGATGGGATGGTAGTTGCTGCTTGTTTATGAAATATCCGGGCTAGACGCTTTCCAGAAATACAATCGAGTTAATATACACGCGAAGGCCGACTTTTTCTGATTTACAACAAAGTCGGCCACCCGTTGATTTCCAAGGTCTAGAGGAAAATATATTGCACATAAGTACATTAAAAATACAGCAAAATCGACGCATTTGGACGACACATGTCTTTCGAAATGCGGCAAATTAATGTTGTAACATGGTGCTATTTTCTTATCTAAGCCTTGGGAATTCTGAAAAGTCCGAATTTTGGCATTTACAGTAAAAGTCGGTCTTCGCGTTAATATACCTTACCGGGATGAAGGCAGAAGGGAAGGAGACATTGACACCTGTTATGCCGATGTCAGTAAAGCCGAAGCAGAATTGGGCTGGAAAGCTCAGTATGGTTTGGAGGAAATGGTCAGGCACGCCTGGGTCTGGCAGCAGAAATACCCTGACGGGTATCGCTAAAACAGCACAGCGCCTTCCTTCGAATGAGCAAGGCGCTGTTAAGACGGTTTACTGATCAAACACTTCTGCCTGAATACGCTTGATGCCAATATGGCGTACGTCTTTACCCTTCACCAGATAAATCACATACTCGGCAATGTTGCGGGCATGGTCACCAATACGCTCTAACGAGCGCAGCACCCACATGATGTTCAGCACGCGGGTAATTGAGCGAGGATCTTCCATCATATAGGTCACCAGCTCACGGGTAGCACTCTTGTACTCGCGATCTACGGACTTGTCTTCTTTTGCCACGGCCAAAGCCAGATCCGCATCAAACCGGGCAAAAGCATTCAGGGCATCCTGAACCATCTGACGAACGTGATTACCAATATGGCGAGCTTCAATATAGCCCTTTGGGGCTTCACCCTGCTCTGTCAGGGAGATAGCAAAGCGGGCGATTTTAGCGGCTTCATCACCAATGCGTTCCAGATCGGTCGATGCTTTGGTACAGGCCAGAACCAGGCGCAGGTCGCTGGCAGCAGGCTGCCGCCGGGCAAGGATACGACTGCATTCTTCATCAATGGTCAGTTCCATGGCATTTATGTCTGTATCTTTTTCGCACACAGAAATAGCGCCTTCACTGTCGGCATTGATCAGAGCCTCGATGGCGTCTGACACCTGTTTCTCGACCTGACCACCCATCGACAACAGGTTATTACGCAATTCCTCCAGTTCATTATTGAACTGTTGAGAAATATGGTGGCTCAAAAGATCTGTTTTCGTATCCATATACTTATTCTGCCTCAGCCGTAACGGCCGGTAATATAGTCTTCAGTCTGCTTCCGGGCAGGGTTGGTGAAAACGGTATCAGTGTCACCAAACTCGATTAACTTGCCCATGTACATAAAAGCAGTGTAATCGGACACACGGGCTGCCTGCTGCATGTTGTGTGTCACAATCACGATAGTGAATTTTGATTTCAGTTTGTTGATCAGCTCTTCGATTTTCAACGTTGAAATCGGGTCCAGTGCCGAAGCCGGTTCATCCAGCAACAAAACCTCGGGTTCAACCGCAATAGTGCGGGCAATCACCAGTCGTTGCTGCTGACCACCCGACATACCCAGCGCACTTTCATGCAATCGATCCTTCACTTCATCCCACAGAGCCGCACTTTTTAACGCCCATTCAACCACTTCATCCAGAACCCGCTTCTTGTTGATACCCTGAATTCGCAGTCCATACGCCACGTTTTCATAAATACTCTTGGGAAACGGATTAGGTTTCTGGAACACCATGCCAACCCGACGACGCAGGTCGGCAGCATTCACCTCTTTGTCATAGATGTCGTGATTATCAAGCAGAATTTTGCCGGTAACGCTGCAATCTTCCACCAGGTCATTCATGCGATTCATCGTCCGCAGCAGCGTTGATTTACCGCAGCCGGAAGGCCCAATAAAAGCGGTGACCCGTTTCTTGGGAATCTTCATGGAAATGTCGAACAACGCCTGTTTCTTGCCATAATGCAGATTTAACTGCTCGACGCTAAAACAGGTTGCCTCCTGATCCAGAAACAACTTACGACGACTACGCCCCAAGCTTTCCAGATTAAACGCCGGGCTGGAAGTTTCCGTCGTCTCGGGCTTGGCAATTTGTTGCCCTTCCTCAGTCCGGGTTGATGTTCTCACGTCCAGTGCCTCACTCAGCATGGTAGTTACCCTGTTTTTACTATAGAAGCAGGCCAGGGATCAAAAATGACTCTCAAGATGAGATGAGACACCTTACCCACACCATATACCATTAAAAAGTTACATTTATATGACTGAGAGCCATCAGGCTTCCAGACTCTTATATTTTTCCCGCAGATGGTTGCGAATAGCGACAGCCGACAAATTCAGCACCGCAATCACCACCACCAGCAATAACGCGGTGGCATACACCAGAGGTCTTGCAGCCTCGACATTCGGGCTCTGGAAACCTACGTCATAGATATGAAAGCCCAGATGCATAAACTTCTGATCCAGATGCAGGAACGGATAGTTCGCATCCAGTGGCAGGCTCGGAGCCAGTTTCACAACACCCACCAGCATCAGCGGTGCCACTTCGCCAGCCGCTCGAGCCACAGCCAGAATCAACCCCGTCATCATTGCCGGGCTCGCCATCGGCAAGACCACACGCCAGAGCGTTTCCGCTTTCGTCGCGCCCAGCGCCAGACTGCCTTCACGCACCGAACGGGGAATGCGGGACAAACCTTCTTCTGTTGCCACAATCACTACAGGAAGAGTCAGCAATGCCAACGTAATGGACGCCCAGAGCAATCCCGGCGTACCAAAGGTTGGTGCAGGCAAGGCTTCCGGGAAAAACAACTGATCGATCTGTCCACCAGCAAAATAGATAAAAAAGCCAAGACCAAAGACGCCATAAACAATGGATGGCACACCGGCAAGGTTGTTCACAGCAATACGAATAGCT
Source organism: Endozoicomonas montiporae CL-33 (assembly GCF_001583435.1). NCBI lineage: Bacteria > Pseudomonadati > Pseudomonadota > Gammaproteobacteria > Oceanospirillales > Endozoicomonadaceae > Endozoicomonas > Endozoicomonas montiporae. The sequence goes on from NZ_CP013251.1 coordinate 232,075, forward strand.
CGTGTCAGCCAACCCTGTGAGGCGTATTCACGCAGATAAACCGCTGCCACGACACCAAAGGGCGTCACGATGATCGACATCAGAATCACCATCATAACGGTACCGAAAATGGCAGGAAATACACCACCTTCCGTATTCGCTTCGCGGGGATCTTCGGTAATGAACTCTTTCAGCTTGCTGAAGTAGAAACCGATTTTCTGCCAGACTGACATGGCGTTGGGTTTATAAGCCCTGACAATTTTGCTGAAGGACAGCTCGGTTTCCCGCCCTTGAACCGTTGTTGCGATAAAACTGTCACGGTTAAAAGCGGTATAAAGCTGCGCCAGACGGTCTTCCATCACCTTGTATTCAGCCTGATAAGCACGACGCTGTGCTTCTATATCCATCAGCCGTTCCGGCGTCAGACGATCTTTCAATTCAAGACTTCGCTGCTGCAGGCGCAATCGTTCTAATCTGGCATTAACCGAGCCAATTTCATGCTTTTCAATGTCATAGATCTCTTGGTGTATTGCCAGAGCCCGATCCAGACGGGTTTGCAATTCATCCCAGGCCTCAGCGCCAGTGGAAACGATAACTCCATCTTGCTTAATGCTTTGCAGATAGCCATAGAAGTTACCCCACTCCCGACGTTCTAACGCCATTATGTCTTCAGGGTATTTGCGCTTAAGCAGCCAGCGATCCACTACCCACGCAAAATCCGAACCGTAAATATCACGGTTCCCGACTTTTAGCAGATCCCGAATGACTTCGTCTTCATTATCTTCGATGGGCAAACCCGCTGCTTTCAATCGGGCAGCAGGCACTTCTTCAGATTCAACAATCTCGCCAGCCACTATTCTCGGAGCCTGTCCGGGAATCTGGTATTCCGTAACGATAATACTACCCGGCCAGAAGTGTCCGAGCCCACGAAAGGCAATCAGTGCCAGCAGACCCACCACCAGAATCACACTGATCGCAACCGCTCCGGCATTTAACCAGACCCAGGGAGAGCCACTGCTAAACCAGTTGCCGACTGACGTTTTATGAGACGCAGACGCTTTGTTTGTCACTGCTTTCATTATTATGATTCCTTTTACAGTGAACTGTATTTCTTGCGCAGACGATGACGAACGATTTCAGCTGCAGTGTTAACGACAAAGGTAAATAAAAACAGAACCAGTGCAGCAAGGAACAATATCCGGTAATGACTGCTACCGACTTCTGATTCGGGCATTTCTACCGCAATATTAGCCGCCAGTGTTCGCATACCTTCAAAGATATTTACGTCCATGATCGGTGTATTACCCGTGGCCATCAACACAATCATGGTTTCACCCACAGCCCGGCCCATGCCAATCATAACAGCAGAGAAAATACCCGGACTTGCGGTCAGAAGCACTACCCGAACCAGTGTCTGCCAGGGTGTTGCACCCAGAGCCAGAGAGCCATAACTAAGGTGTTTTGGCACGCTGAAAATAGCGTCCTCAGCAATGGAGAAAATGGTGGGAATCACTGCGAAACCCATCGCCAGCCCGACCACCAGAGCATTTCGCTGGTCATAGGGAATACCCAGTTCCGAGGTCAGCCAGGTACGCATATCGCCATTGAAGAAAGTGACTTCCAGTACAGTGTTCATGGAGAAAGCGACATAACCACTTAACAAAACGACAGGTACCAACAAAGCAGCCTGCCAGCCTTCAGGCACCGAGTGTCGAATTTTGCTTGGCAATGCATCCCAGATAAAGGCAAACAGAAGAATACCTACCGGCACAAAAAGCAGCAGTGCAAAAATTCCCGGCAAATTGTTTTCAATCAATGGCGCCAGCCACAAACCAGCCAGAAAACCCAAAATAACGGTAGGCAAGGCTTCCATAAGCTCAATCATAGGCTTCACCTTGCGGCGCATGCCCGGAGCCATAAAGTAAGCGGTGTAAATAGCACCGGCTATGGCCAGTGGCGTTGCCAGCAGCATGGCGTAAAATGCGGCTTTCAGGGTACCGAACGAAAGCGGTGTGAGGCTGAGCTTAGGCTCGAAATCATTGTTGGAGGCCGAGGATTGCCAGATATATTCAGGCTGTTCATAACCTTCATACCAGACTTTTTGCCACAAGGCAGAGAATGAGACTTCAGGATGCTCATTCTTTACTCTCAGGAACTCAACGCCGTTTTGTCCATCTACCAGCAGGTAATTGCTTCTTGGAGAGATGGCCATCTGGTTAATCACACCATCAGAGAGTTTTTCCCTGATAATCGAGCGTCCGGCAGTAGTATAAAAAACACCGACATTGCCTTCAGTATCAGCCGCCAGAAAGCCTTTACGACGATGTTCAGGTTTTATACTGGTAATCGGATTGTCTGTTAGTTTGAAATCACGAATCCGCTGCAAAGACCATTCATTGTTATCATCACGCACCATAGACCACTGGCTTATTAAACCACTGTCGTCGCCTGTAAGCAGTGAAACACCACCCAGAAGAAACTGAATATCGGTAATATTGGCATCACCAACCGTCAGGTCGGTAACAGAGTGCAAATACAACTGGTTCATCCGGGCGACATTGATAATTGCCATCTCGTCACCCGTCATTCGAACAAACAACCAACGCTGGTCAGGCTCAATTTTCAGCTGCTCCGGTGTGCCGGGAATAGCCGGTAAGGTAATAGGCTGCTGTTCCAGAGTCACCTCTTCAGTCAGAAAGTTTTCTTCTTTACTGAAGGCTGTAGCCACCATTTTGCCGTTGCTGATTGCTGCAATGAATAGCTGCCTGTCATTGTCAGCCAACGTAATATCACTGAGACTTGCATTCCCCAATGTCAGGGGTTCTTTTCCATAGGGGTATTCGACCACCGGCGTGATTACCCGCTGATCATTGGGCCAGCTGATTTTGTGCCCATACTTGAAAACAATCGCCTGACCATCACTTAAACCGGCAGCCATGAGGGTTGAGTCAGCCGAATCACTGGTCAATGTGGTGACTTCCGTACCGGTAGGAAGCGGTAAATAAAATCTGGCTTTATCGTCACCCGTCCGGGTCGAACGAAAATTCAATTCACCCAGACGGTTGATGCTGAGGGCAATTTCTCCCTGTTCCTCCATGCTCATATAGAGTGAAGGCTTGTCCTGATCAATACTCTGGGTCCAGGTACTCTGAGGGGTGATCGTAGCGCCTTTAAACAACGGCGCTACTTCATAGACCAGATAGAAAAATATGAGGGTTATGGCGGCAATAACGCCAAGCCCGCCAACAGCTACTGCCCAACGGGCAACATTGTCTTTTAAAAAACGCAAAGAGCGCTTCCGCTTGAGGGCCGGGGTGTTGAAATCGACACCAGGGCTGTTTTCTATAGTTTTTTGGTACATGGCACTGGTCGCACGGATTAATGAGCGTACGATAAAACGAATATGTGACAAAATTGTTACAATAGGAAAATAAATGATCAATCCCGTTGTTTATTGCCACGATATTTCGGATTCGTTCAAGCTTTAACCGGCGCGAATATTACGTTTGCACAGAATAGGAAAAATCAGTATTTTAAAAAAACTCGAGATAAGGACGCAGTACATTAATTGAGACTACTCATGTTAATACAACAATTAAGCCCACAAAATGGGCAATGCTATCAGGAATACCCCTCCTGCTTAAAAAATCGTTCATTCAACAGCATTGATGCAATGTCTGCCGCTGTCACCTCTCTGCATTCCCACCAACACCATCATTCCCATCATTGATTCCTTCTCGGGAACCTTTGTTTCATAGCAACTGTTAAAAGTTCAACGCCACAAAATTAGTCCATATTGGATAGTGGTTAAACGAAAGCTGGCTGCAATAAAGAAAGTAAACAAGTATTCAGTTAGCTGGGAATAACAATCAGGAAATTCAATGAACGCAGTAATTCTAGCTGTAACCGTTATGCTGGCGCTGAGTTTGATGCGCGTCAACGTTGTGATGGCACTGTTTCTGGGTGCCCTTGCGGGAGGTTTGTCTGGTGGACTGGACATCCATGAAACCATTGCCGCATTTTCAGAAGGTCTGGGCGGAGGCGCAGGCATTGCCCTGAGTTATGCCATGCTGGGTGCTTTTGCCGTTGCCATTTCACGCTCGGGTGTCCCCGAGTGGCTGGCAGGCAAAATCATTAAGAAGGTTAAAAGTGGAGCATCATCCGATAGCAACGGTGGCAATAGTTCACTGAAATACGGTGTCTTTGTGATGGTGCTTCTGATGGCATTTGCCTCCCAGAACCTGGTACCCGTACACATCGCTTTTATTCCGGTATTGATTCCACCTCTGCTGTCAGCTTTTGCTGCCATGCATATTGACCGTCGCCAGATTGCCTGCCTGCTGACGTTTGGTTTGACTGCGACCTACATGCTGGTACCTGTTGGCTTCGGTAATATCTACCTGATGCAGATACTGGGTGGCAACCTGCAGAAAAATGGCCTGGATATCGATTTGAGCCTGATGCCTTCTGCCATGATGATTCCGGTCGGAGGTATGTTTCTGGGTCTGCTGTTTGCCCTGTTCGTCAGCTACCGTAAACCCCGTACTTACCGGGTTGAAGAGAGTCAGCTGGCTCAGGATGAAGAAGTGACTCTGACCACCGCCAATGTTGTTTCTGTTGTACTGGCTATTGCTGCTGCACTGGGGATTCAGTTAAGTACCGGTTCCATGTCTCTGGGTGCCGCAACCGGCTTCATCATCATGATTCTGGGCAGGGTCGTTTGCTGGCGTGAAGCCGATGACGTTTTCTCAAAAGGTCTGCGCATGATGGCGGCTTGTGGCTTTATCATGATCTCTGCCGCCGGTTTTGCCGAGGTGCTGCGTGCTACAGGTGATATTCCTGTACTGGTGAACATGGTTGAAGATCTGGTTGGTGGCAGCCAGGCGATGGCAGCCCTTATGATGCTGCTGGTTGGCCTGCTGGTGACCATGGGAATCGGTTCTTCCTTCTCCACAGTGCCTATTCTTGCCACTCTGTATGTACCACTGGCTATGGCTCTTGGCTTTTCACCACTGGCAACAGCTGCATTGGTCGGTACAGCAGGTGGTCTGGGCGATGCGGGCTCTCCGGCGTCCGACTCCACCATTGGCCCAACTGCAGGTCTGAATGCTGACGGTCAGCACGATCACATTCGTGACTCAGTGCTGCCTACTTTCCTGCACTATAACGTGCCAATGATTATCTTTGGCTGGATTGCTGCGATGGTGCTGTAAACCCGCTGCTCTGAATTCACGAAACAGAATAAAAAAATCCCCGCAATGCCAGAGCCATGCGGGGATTTTTTATTCCAGAATCCGAACTATCAAAGATCCAGTTCACTCAGATATTTCTCAACCACTGTCGTAGGCAGCGGGATATAGCCATCTTTCACCACCACTTCCTGACCCTGACGGGACAGAACCATCTTCAGGAACTCACGCTCCAGAGGAGGCAGGGCACGGTTTGGCTGCTTGTTCACATAAACATAGAGGAAACGAGCCAGTGGGTAGCTGCTGTTAACCGCATTGGCCGGTGTCGCATCCACAAATGCCTGACCGGCTTTCTTTGCCAGAGGGACAGTACGAACACTGGACGTCTTGTAACCAATACCGGAGTAACCCAGACCATTAATGGAAGCAGATACCGACTGCACCACAGACGCAGAACCCGGCTGCTCGTTGACGTTGTTGCGGAAGTCACCCTTACACAGTGCTACTTTCTTGAAGTAACCATAAGTGCCGGATACAGAGTTACGGCCATACAGCTGAATGGAACGATTTTCCCATGGTCCACCCAGACCGGCTTGCCCCCAGGTGGTAATGTTCTGTTCGCCACCACAACGGCGGGTTGTGGAGAAGATAGCGTCCACCTGAGCCATGGTCAGACCTTTGATAGGGTTGTCCTTGTTGACAAAAACAGCCAGAGCATCAATTGCCACAGGAACAGGTGTCGGCTTGTAGCCGTAGCGCTTTTCAAACGCTTCCAGCTCTTTGTCCTTCATCTTGCGGCTCATGGGGCCAATGTTGGAAGTGCCTTCAGTCAGAGCAGGAGGCGCAGTAGAAGAACCGGCTGCCTGAATTTGTACGTTAACGTTCGGGTATTCGCGTTTGAAGTCTTCTGCCCAGAGCGTCATCAGGTTAGCCAGCGTATCGGAACCAACGCTGGACAGGTTGCCCGATACACCGCTGGATTTTTTGTAGACCGGCATATCCGCATCTATCTGGCTGGCCACCGCGCCCTGCATGCCTGCAGTAAGAGCCACTGCAGTGATGAGTGCTTTCAGTTTCATGTGTAGTCTCTCCTGAGAGGGTTCTTGTTATTCGCTGCGGTTCCATTCCGCGTTAGAGACGATACAGACCCAACAGCCATGAACGGTTTTGTCTGCACTGCAGGCGGGAACAAAAGTTCATGGTAATAAGATTGTCTGATGGCTGAAATCATAGGGAGGGAATATGACAATTTTGTGAACAGCAGAAAAAACGAACCGTCAATAGCCTCAAACCCAATGATCATTTTGCAGAATAAGGCTGTGGCTGGGTATAATCGACAACGAAAATTACAGCATTGCGATAACAACTGAAATGTAATTTTCAAGACTTTACCATGCAGTCAGGCAGTCTCGCTCATGGCATTGTCTTTAACCATAACAATAATAAATCAGGGGCATATCATGAAATCCGGCTGGATTGTGCTGCACAGAGTTGTAGCCGGGATTGATCAGTTGACGGAAAAAACCGGTCAGCTAATCAGTTGGTTTAACCTGTTACTGGTCTTGTCTGTCTGTCTTGTTGTTCTGCTGCGTTACTTCCTGAATATTGGCTCCATTGCCCTGCAGGAAACAGCCATGTACTTTCATGCGCTGATTTTTCTGGGAGCCAGTGGTTACACTCTTAAGCATCAGGAACACGTCAGAGTCGATGTCTTTTACCGACGAATGTCGCCTAAAGGGCAGGCTCTGGTGAACAGTCTTGGAACACTATTTCTGCTCATTCCTGTTTGCCTGTTTATCGGATTTATGAGCTGGGAATACGTTGTCCGGTCCTGGTCCATCATGGAAACCTCCACCGACCCGGGCGGGCTGCCCGCTGTCTTTCTGCTGAAAAGCCTGATCCTTTTTCTCGTATTCAGCCTGTTTTTACAGGGTATTGCCGAGCTGCTGCGTTCATTAATGCTTCTGGCCAATGCTCCGGAGGTGCAGCATGGTTGAATGTATTCCTCTGATTATGTTCGCCTGTGTTTGCGCTGTATTAATGATCGGCTACCCCGTCGCTTTTTCTCTGGCAGGCACCGCATTGATGTTTGCCGCTATTGGTACACTGACCGGATACTTCGACAGTTCTTTTCTAACCGCATTACCCAGTCGTTTATTTGGCATCGTGGGTAATCAAACATTACTGGCTGTACCACTGTTCGTCTTTATGGGCGTGATGCTGGAAAAATCCCGTGTGGCTGAAAACCTGCTGGAAAGTATGGCGCGCCTGTTCGGCCAGATGCGTGGGGGGCTGGGGCTTTCTGTAACAGTCGTGGGAATGTTATTAGCAGCGAGTACCGGTATTGTTGGTGCCACGGTCGTTACCATGGGGTTGTTGTCTCTGCCCACCATGATGCGCCGGGGTTATTCAGCCCAGCTCGCCACCGGCACCATTTGTGCGACCGGTAGCCTTGGTCAAATCATTCCACCTTCCATCGCTTTAGTGCTGTTAGGTGATGTTTTATCCACAGCCTATCAGCAGGCTCAATTGAATATGGGTGTCTTCTCACCGAAAACGGTCTCTGTTGGAGATCTGTTTGTGGGTGCATTAATTCCCGGACTACTACTGGTTCTGGCCTACTCACTGTATGTCATGATAACCGCATGGTTAAAGCCAGACTCTGCACCCGCCTTAACCGATGAAGAGATCAGGCAGTTCGACGAAAACAACCAGTCATCGCTGTTGATGACATTGCTGCCCCCGATCATGCTGATTGTTGTTGTGCTCGGTTCCATCCTTACGGGCATCGCAACACCCACAGAAGCAGCTGGCGTTGGTGCTCTCGGAGCGATTGTTCTGGCAGCCATCCGCCGTCAGGTTCACCGGGACATTCTTTACGAAGTGGTCACCTGTACCAGCAAAATCACCTGCATGGTGTTCCTGATTCTGATCGGAGCCTCGGTCTTTTCGCTGGTGTTCCGCGGGTTTGGTGGCGAAGAACTGATCCAGTCGTTGTTTGAGAGTCTGCCCGGCGGTGTATTTACAGCGGTGTTGCTGGTCATGGTTGTTATGTTCCTGTTGGGCTTTATTCTCGACTTTATTGAAATCACCTTTGTTATTGTGCCCATGGTTGGCCCGGTTCTGCTGGCTATGGGAGTTGATCCGGTCTGGCTTGGCATTATGATTGCTGTTAATTTGCAGACCTCTTTTTTAACGCCGCCTTTTGGCTTTGCACTGTTTTATCTGAGGGGTGTCGCTCCCAAAGAAGTCGCAACAGCGGATATTTACAAAGGTGTTGTGCCTTTTATTGCTATTCAGCTGATGATGCTGATGGCTCTGGCCATCTGGCCGCAACTGGCCACCTGGCTGCCAGCACAAATTTACGGCTCATAATGCCGGGGCCGCTTCAACATTGAATAAGAGCAGTATTAAACAAGTGCAGCACTAAACCAGTGCATGCTGAACCCGCAGCAAAATAAGAAAAACCGGGAGAGAACGAATGAATCTTGTGAGTGACACAATTCCGGTGCCAGAAGGCGAGTTGACCCTGAAGGTACTGGCAGACAACCAATCCACCAATCATACCGGTGATGTATTTGCTGGCTGGGTTGCCATGAACGTTGATCAGGCCGGAGAGATTCAGGCCAGAAAAGTGGCCAAAGGTCGGGTTGTTACCGTCAGCATTGGCTCCATGAGCTTTATGCGCCCGGTTCAGGTCGGTGACATTCTCGGTCTCTACACCCGGGTAACAGAAGTAGGGAAAACATCCATCAGGGTTGTGGTAGAAGCCTGGATAGAAAACGACAGCATTGATCCCGGATCACAAAAGAAACTGACGGAAACCTCAATGGTATTTGTTGCCATTGATGGCTCTGGCAGTACCCAGCGAATTAACCGCTGAGCTTGTCATACCAGCGCTGCAACAACCCGGTCATCTTCTCAACCGTAACAGGCTTGTCTATAAAATCATCCATGCCTGCCTGACGGCAGGTCTGTTGGTCTTCATCCTTGGTATTCGCGGTAAAGGCAATGATAGGAATCTGGTGGTGAGCAAGCCCTGACGTTCTCACAGCCCTGGTCGCGTCAAAGCCATCCATAACCGGCATAATGCAATCCATTAATACCAGATCAAACGATTCCTGCTCTAACTTCAGCACGGCTTCTTTACCGTTCTCTACGATGGTTGTTGAGCAGCCCAGTTTTTTCAACAAAGCCCCAACGACCATCTGGTTTACCTTGTTGTCCTCTGCAACCAGAATATGGAGCTTAAAAGTAGGTAATGTTTCTGACACCAGATCATCCTTTCTGAAGCTATATAATTAAATATCTAGCGTATGAATAAGATCTTTAGAAAGCCTTGCAGGTTGTTTCGATAGAGAAAACATTTTTTATCGTCAACTCCAGCTGATCACCCGCATACAAAGGCGCAACACCCTTAGGTGTTCCGGAAAGGACAATGTCTCCGGGTTCCAGAGTGAAATGACGGCTGATAAAACTCAACAGCCCCGGAATAGACGTCAGCATATGGGCACTGGTGTCCTGCTGCCGCACTTCTCCATTGACCTTCAAACTGAACTCGATGCTATCCAGATTGGGTAAATGTTCTTTTGCAACAAAGGATGAAATCGGGCAGCTGCCGTCAAACGCTTTGGCAATTTCCCATGGCAACCCTTTACTTTTCATTTTTGACTGCAGATCCCTCAGTGTCAGATCCAGAGCCAGTCCCAGTGCTTTAATGGCACTGGTGGCTTCGTGCTCACTGGCATTGCACAATGGCTTATCAATCAGCAGGGCAATTTCTGTTTCAAAATGAACGTCGCCACGATCCTGCGGAATTTTGAAGGGCAGCTCCAGATGCACGGCAGAACTGACCGGTTTAATAAACAACACCGGGTCATCCGGAAGAGGATTGTTTAATTCTTCAACGTGTTCGGCATAGTTTCTACCGACACAGACTATTTTTCCTGTTGGCAGGTTAATACGGTCGCCACTAAGCCAGCGGTGCCTGTACTTCATCTAGGCTTCCTTTTTATCTTATCATTGTAATGTGGCCGATACGTTCCCGGCAGCCAGTGGCCAAAAAAGGATACACATCGGTTATGAATCAATCCATCAGGCTTCCAAGCCGAAGGAGAGTGCCATGTCAGAAGAACTCCATCTCAATATCCAGGATCTGCACGACTTGCTGGAAGGTCAGCCTGTTGATGATTGCACAGCTGGCTCCCTGAAACAGATCACCGACGAAATCCAGTTGGCACTGGCACAGGCAGAGGGGGAAATCCCACTGCAGGAGTACAACGAACAACTGGAACAGGAGGCCATACGCTTCAGCGAAGCTCATCCCGCTATATCTCAAGCCATCAGGCAGGTGATAACCACTTTGTCCAGTATTGGCATCTAACCCCTGCGGGGTATGTTAACCTTTCCTGACCACAGGTTTAACCCTTCATAAGTAGCAGAACCACAGCGCGACAGCTAATCACTAAAATCTGATGCAAAAAAACCAGCTTCCAGCTGTCGCTGTGGTATCATTTTCAGCCCAAACAGGCAGCTGGTACGGACTCCGGCTACTCTGTCCTAAACCAGAGCGTCCTAAACCAGAGCGTCCTGAAATAGAGCGTCCATAAACAGAACAGCCTGAACCGGATACACAGCCCCTCATTAAAAAAACAACGTCTGTGTGACCGGAGCTATAGAAAAAAACAACTGAGCGAACGATATGTCATCCACATCTCTGGACAAGAGCAAGATTAAATTCCTTCTGCTGGAAGGTGTACATCCCTCAGCCGTAGAAGCCCTGAAAGCTGCGGGCTACAGCAACATAAACTATGTCACCAAATCATTGCCAACAGAAGAGCTGAAGTCACGGGTGGCAGATGCCCACTTCATCGGTATTCGCTCACGCACCCAGCTGACTGACGATATTTTTGAAGCTGCCAAAAAACTGATTGCTGTTGGCTGCTTCTGCATCGGAACCAACCAGGTTGACCTGAATGCCGCCACCATTCGCGGTATCCCTGTGTTTAATGCGCCTTATTCCAACACTCGCTCGGTGGCCGAGCTGGTGTTGGCAGAAGCCATTTTACTACTGCGTGGAATTCCGGAAAAAAATGCTCTGGCACATCAGGGTGGCTGGCTGAAAAGTGCAGCAAATTCTTATGAAAGCCGGAGTAAAAAGCTGGGCATTGTCGGCTATGGCAACATTGGCAGTCAGTTGAGTATTCTTGCCGAATCTCTGGGCATGGACGTCTATTTTTACGACACCGTCACCAAACTGCCAATGGGTAATGCCAAGCCGGTCTCTGACCTGAACCAGCTGTTGGCTATGTCAGACGTTGTCAGTCTGCATGTGCCGGAAACCCCTGCAACCAAGTGGATGCTGGGTGCAGAACAGTTTGCGGCCATGAAAGACGGCAGTGTTCTGATCAACGCCTCCAGAGGCACCGTGGTTGATATTGAAGCGCTAGCTACCGCTCTTGAAACCGGCAAACTGCTGGGGGCTGCCATCGACGTATTTCCTGAAGAACCCCGCTCTAACAACGACGAGTTCATCAGTCAGCTGCGCGGCATGAACAACGTCATCCTGACTCCGCACATTGGTGGCAGTACTCAGGAAGCCCAAGAAAACATTGGTGGTGAAGTGGTGGATAAGTTCATCAAATACAGTGACATTGGTACAACACTGTCGTCTGTTAACTTCCCTGAAGTGTCTTTGCCGACCCACACAGGCAAACACCGCTTGCTGCACATTCACAAAAACATTCCCGGTGTACTGGGTTCGGTCAACCAGATTTTCTCCGACAACAACATCAACATCAGCGGTCAGTATCTGCAAACCAATGATCAGGTGGGTTACGTGGTCATTGACGTGGATGCGGAACGTAGCGAAATAGCTCTGGAGAAGCTGAGAGAGATAGAAGGCACCATTCGTTGCCGGGTGCTGTACTGATCAGCACCTTCACCCGGGGGAACTTTTGCCGTCATGGTGCGTCTAAACAGGTAGATGTTAAAGAAAAGGATTTCTGCCATGAATGGTATACCGTCCACAGGGCAATTCAATGACCACCATTTTCGAGGCCGACGCACCCAAGGCACAGCTAGTGGAAGCTCTTCTAATGAGCAGCAGGCTTTTTATCGTTCCAACCGTACCTATGCCCCGCGAACTACTACTCACCAACCTGATGGCACAAATCATAAGCCAGCAAAAGCCAAAAAGCCGGAACAACCATGCTTTATGGAACGGCACTGTGGAAAAATATCTGTGCTGGGCGGAGCGGCTTCTCTGGCTGGAGTACTGCTGTGTTTTGCCTCTATTCCTTTGGGCATATCACTATTTGCACCAGCCTTCACGACGTTCTGGCTGGGTTTTGCATACACAGGTGTCATCAACAAAGCCCTTGGCTGCTAAGTGATAAAGCTACAAATTCCGGATATTTTCCGCCTCCAGTTCGGCAAAATACCTCAGGGTTTTCACCCTGAGCTCCATAGTTGCATCATCATCACAGACAATCATGGCTTTTGGGTGCATTTGCAAGGCAGAGACCGTCCAAAGATGATTAACAGCACCTTCAACGGCTGCTTTCAGGGCCTGTGCTTTTTCTGATCCGGTCACCAGAATCATCACTTCACGGGCATCCATCAATGTTCCGACACCAATGGTCAACGCTAATTTCGGTACCTGATTCATATCACCATTAAAGAAACGGGAGTTGGCCTGACGGGTTTTATCGGTCAGTGTTTTGATGCGGGTGCGTGAGGCCAGTGACGAACCCGGTTCATTGAAAGCAATATGCCCATCATGACCAACACCACCCATAAAGAGTTCAATTCCACCAAGGGCTTTGATCTTCTGCTCATAACGCAGACATTCAGCCTCGAGATCTTCAGGATTACCATCCAGCAGGTTGATGTTTTCCAGCGGAATATCAATGTGCTCAAAGAAATTCCTGAACATAAAACTGCGATAAGACTCCGGATAATCAGCAGGAATACCCACATACTCATCCATATTGAAGGTCACCACATGCCGGAAGCTGACCTTGCCAGCCTGATGCATTTGAATCAGTTTTTTATAAGTGTTGAGTGGCGTTCCACCTGTCGGCAATCCGAGCACGAAAGGGCGATCAGCGGTCGGCTCGAATGCATTAATTCTGTCCACAATATGTTTGGCAGCCCACTTGCCGACGTCGTCTTTACTGGAAACAGGAATTAAACGCATATCATCACCTTCCGATCTTGAACGGTTTGTTTGAAAATTATTATTGCTCAGGCTGTCCCGGAGACGTTGTCTCATGACATTTACACCTTGATGTAACCGGCTACATCACCAGCTTTGGAACATTCTACGTACAACACAGATCAATACTTACTGGCTAAGTTCCCGCTTTCTGGAAGGTATAGTTCACGCTGGAGCTTTAAGCCGCTTTTTGTGTCGGCTTTGCATCACTGCCTGTGAAAGCGCTACCATGACGAACCTGAGTGCAACACCAGACACTCCAGACAAGAGCCACCTGCAGTATCGGCCAATCAGAACCATGAAACGACAAAGGCCGAGCTATGCCTGAACTTTCTATTCCCGAGCTATCTATTCCCGAGCTATCCCCCCCCGAACTATGGTTAGTGTTTGCCTCGTTTTTTACCTCTTCTCTTACTGCGGTATTTGGCGTGGGTGGCGGCCTTATGCTGATCAGTCTGATGCCTGGCGCGATACCTGCAACCGCCATTATTCCTGTACACGGTATGGTACAGCTATCCAGTAACGCCAGTCGTGCACTGTTTGGGCGACAGTTTATTCGCTGGGATTACCTCAGCCGCTTTTTGCCCGGAGCCATTGTGGGCTCAGTGCTGGCTTCGCAATTTGTATTGAGCATTAATATGGATTACATCCCTCTGATACTGGGGCTGTTTATTCTTACTATTGTCTGGGCTCCCATTCCGCCGCTTCAGAAGCTTCCGGCCAGATTCTTTTCCTTTGGCATCATTCATTCCCTTATGAGTACACTGGGTGGTGCAGCCGGGCCACTGCTTGCCGCTTTTTTGTCCAGAGAAAGTTTCAAACGTGACACTCTGGTCGCCACCTTTGCGGCGTTTATGAGTACCTCTCATTTACTGAAAGTATCTGCCTTTACCGCCCTTGGCTTCGATTTCATGAAGTGGCTGCCTCTCATGCTGCTGATGAGCATCAGCGTTGTATTGGGTTCCTGGTTTGGCACACGAATAAGACCACACATTCCCGAGATTAACTTTAAAGTCATATTCCGCTGGATCGTCACTCTTCTGGCCTGCAGGATGGTGGCACTGACCCTGTTTGAAATCTTTTAATACCAGCCTGCCCAATCAGGATAAATCTGCTGTACTCTCTACCCTGTAATAACTGAACAGTACCAACAACAGACCATGCGCATTCTTCATACCTCCGACTGGCACCTGGGTCAGCACTTCATGGGCAAAAGCAGGGAAGCAGAACACGAAGCTTTTCTGAACTGGCTTTTGGCAACGGTTAATGATCAAGCCATTGATGCCGTGATCATTGCCGGCGATGTGTTTGATACCGGAACCCCGCCCAGCTATGCCCGCAGCCTGTACAACCAGTTTATTGTTAACTTGCAGCAAACCTGTTGCCAGCAGTTGATTATCGTTGGGGGGAACCATGATTCGGTATCGACCCTGAATGAATCCCGTGAATTACTGGCGCTGCTGAATACCACAGTGGTTGGAGGCGTGTCTGAAACACCTGACGACGAAGTTGTCCTGTTAAACAATGCCGATAATGAACCTTCCGTTGCCCTGTGCGCCATCCCCTTTATCCGCCCGCGCGATGTACTGGAGAGCCAGTCAGGAGACAGTGACCCGGACAAGAAGCAGGCTCTGCAAAACGCCATAGCCAGTCATTATCAAACCGCATTCAGCAAAGCAAAAGAACATAACCTGCCTGTTGTGGCTACCGGACACCTGACCACCGTCAATGGTCAACTATCAGAGTCTGTTCGTGAAATTTATATCGGCACCCTGCACGCCTTTCCTGCCAGTGGTTTCCCGCCCGCCGACTACATTGCACTGGGGCATCTGCATAAACCGCAAACCGTAGCCGGTCAGGATCATATTCGTTATTCCGGGTCACCCATCCCGCTGAGTTTTGATGAAACCGCCACCACTAAACAGGTCATTGTCGTCACCTTCACAGACAGCTCAAAACCTGAGATTACAGAGGTTCCGGTGCCTGCTTTTCGCACGTTGCTGAACATTAAAGGTTCTCTTCAGGAGATAGAGGATCAAATTAATCAAATCGATACGGACTCAGAACTCAATCTCTGGCTGGATATCGTCGTCGCCAGCGACGATTACCTGAGCGATATTCAGGGCCCTGTTCAGGATATGGTGACGGATCTTCCTGTAGAAGTGCTCAGAATCAGACGACAACGACAGGACTCTTCAGCCAGCCTGACAAGGGAAGCCAACGAAACACTGGAAGAGCTGGATGTATCGGAAGTATTCAGCAAAAGACTTATTGACGAACCTCTTAAAGACGACAAAGTACAGGCATTAACCAATGCCTTTCATGAAGTGCTTTCCGAAATACACGACGATGAACAAAGTCAGGATAAATCGAAAAGCAAACAGGAAGTTGTCCAATGAAAATTCTGAGTTTACGACTGAAGAACATTAATTCTCTGAAAGGGGAGTGGAAAATTGATTTCACAAACTCCGATTTCACCGACAATGGTCTGTTTGCCATCACCGGCCCAACCGGCGCAGGTAAAACCACGCTGCTGGATGCTATCTGCCTGGCCCTGTATCACCAGACACCCCGGCTGAATACCATTTCCCAGAACAGTAATGAACTCATGACCCGCCATACCGCAGAGTCACTGGCAGAAGTAGAGTTTGAAGTGAAAGGTGAGGGTTATCGGGCATTCTGGTCCCAGCGCCGCGCGCGGGGTAAAGCCGAAGGCAAACTGCAAAGCCCGCAGGTCGAGCTGGCAAAGCTGGATGGCACCATCATCACCAACAAAATCAACGACAAGTTGAACAGGGTCAGCACAATTACCGGTCTGGACTTTGCCCGTTTTACCAAATCGATGATGCTGGCACAGGGCGGCTTCGCTGCGTTTCTCGAAGCCTCGGCCAATGATCGGGCAGAACTGCTGGAAGAACTGACCGGCACTGAAATCTATGGTGAAATTTCCCGGAGGGTGTTTGAGCGAATGCGTCAGGAAAAGCAGACCCTTGAACTGTTAGAAGCAGAGTCCAAAGGCGTTCAGTTGCTCGATGACGATGTGATTGAACAGCTCAGGAAAGAGCAGGGCACTTTATCCGAACAGGCCAGCGAAACCGAAAAACAGCAAAAAGTGCTCAAGGAACAGTTTGAATGGCTGCAACAGGTCAACAAACTGACCTCTGATCTCGAACAAGCCAAGCAACTCAAACAAAATGCAGTAGACAGTAAAGCGGCTCAGGCCGATCAGCTTGAACGGCTTGACCATTCGCTACCGGCTCTGGACATAAAACCCGCTTTCGATCAGCTACAGTCCATTCAAACCAGTGTTAAGCAGACTGAAGAAAAATATCAGCAACTTCAGGACATCATAAAGCAAGCAAACGACAAGCTTATAACGATTCGCTCAGAAGCCAGCTCTGCGCAGGAGAATCTTGAAAAGGTTAAGCTGCAAAAAAACGAAACGGAAACCCTGATCAATGAACAGGTTGTTCCCCTTGATCAACAGATTCAACGTCTTCAGGAAGAAATAACTTCAGACAGTCAGCAGGAAACTGCACTGGGCAAAGAGCAGTCAGAGCAACATCAGACCATTGATTCACTGCAACTACAACGACAGACATCTATACAAAAACTGTCTTCCACCACCCAATACCTGAACAACAACCCACAACACCAGCACCTTGCCGGAAAAATCCCACTCTGGCGCGCCCAGTTTGATCGTCGGCAGGCACTCAGCCAGCAACAACAGCAGCTTCAAACCGACCTCAACCAACAGAGCAAAACCCTGACTGACTTGCAGCAGGTGATTCAGCAAAGCCAGAGCATGGTGCAAAAGAGCCTGCACGACAGTGAACAGGCGACTGTCGCATTGCAGGAGGCAATGAATAAGAAAACTGAACTGCTGAATCATAACGATGAACAACAACTGTTGGAGCAGGAAGAACGTTTCGATGCTATGGCTCCACTGTATCTCGACATAAAAAATACAGAACAGCTTTATCGTGAAACGTCTCAGACATTACTGACTGAAGAGGCGTTTTTAACCAAGAATCAGCAGGCGCTTGAACCGCTCAACGAACAGTTAGAGGCTAATCGGAATCAATACCGACAGGAAAAGCAGCACCTGAAAGATCTGGAAACCCTGCTGTTGCAGGAACAAAAGATTGCCAGCCTGACAGAACATAGAAACCGCCTAAAAAAAGACGAAGCCTGTCCTTTGTGTGGATCAACGGATCATCCAACCATCGACGAATACAAACAGATAGATAGCAACACGACCCAACAAAGGGTCGATGAAAAGCAACAACTGCTTAACCAGATGGAAAAAACCGGTACTGAGCAGAAAACACGACAAACAGAACTGCAAACACTTTGCCAGACCAGCAGCAAACGCATTGATGAACTCAAACAACAGCAGAAGACATGCCTGACAGGATGGGAAGAAATTTGTGCATCATTAGGTGAACAGCTCAATATCCAGCAAACAGAGGGCATTGCCAACTGGCTGCAAGCTGCCAGAGAAAACGGCAGCAGACTCAAAACCCAAACCCGACAACTGAAACACCTTAACGACCACCTTGCTCAGCTTGAAAAAACACTGGCCGAACAGCACCGACAAAGTACCAAACTTCAACACGATCTGGAGTTACAATGCCAGAAGCAGGAGCAATTGCAGCAGTCACTGACTCTTCGAAAACAGGAAGAGATCAACCTGCAAAATGAACTGAATGAGTTGGAACAGCAGATTGCCGAATCGTTGAGTGGTTTATCGAACGAGCCATTGCCGGAACTGAGCGAGCAGGCCCATTGGCTTACTCGTCAGGAGAACCTGAACACTCAATGGCTGAAGATGCAGGAAGAAACGGAAGCTCTGCAGCAATCGCTACAAGCATTAGACAACGACCTGTCCCTGAACGAACAGAAAAAGAATTACCTCCAGCAACAACTGGACGAACTGAAACAACGTCTGACACAACGTACCGAACAGCAAGAAGAACTTAAAAACCAACGATTCATGCTGCTGGGTGATCTTAGTGTTAACGATGAACGACAACGTCTGCAAACATCTGTCGCAGAAGCCGAGCAGACATTAAAACAGGCTGACACCAACCACCAGCAGGCACAGAAAGTCGTCAGTGAGCAGTCCGGTTTCTTACAGCAGCAGGAGCAGGCATTGCAGAAACTGCACACTGAACAGGAGCAAGCCAACAGCCATTGGGAGTCACAACTGCAGGGCAGCCCTTTTGCCGACACCGAGGCATTCCAACAGGCCATTTTACCGGCTGAACAACGTGAAACCCTGCAACAGCTAAAACAAACACTTCAGGATGACATCACCCGCACTGAAGAACGGGAACAACTCATCAGACAGCAACTCACCGGGTTACAGTCTACCCCTCTTACCGAAGAAACCGTTGAAGCATTGCAGGAGAAAATTAACCATACAGACAACGAACAACGACTGGTTAACCAACGTCAGGGAGAAATCAGACAGGCACTGACCGATGACCAGAACAAACGTCAGCAGCAGTCTGAACTGTTTGACCGGATCTCAGCCCGGAAAAAGCAATTTGATATCTGGGATCACCTCAATACCCTGATTGGTTCTGCCAAAGGCGACAAGTTCCGCAAGTTTGCCCAGGGGTTGACGCTGGATCATCTGATTTATCTTGCCAATCAACAGTTACAAAGACTTCATGGTCGCTATCAGCTGAACCGGAAAAAGTCGGAAGAACTCAGTCTGGAAATTCTCGATGACTGGCAGGCGGGTGTGCAGAGGGATATTAAAACCCTGTCCGGCGGGGAAAGCTTTCTCGTCAGCCTTGCTCTGGCGCTTGCACTGTCGGATCTCGTCAGTCACAAGACCAGCATCGACTCCCTGTTCCTTGATGAAGGCTTCGGCACACTCGATCAGGAAACCCTGGAAATTGCCCTGAACGCCCTCGACAGTTTGAATGCCAGTGGCAAGATGGTGGGTGTGATTTCTCATGTTGAATCATTGAAAGAACGCATACCCATGCAGATTCATGTGAGCAAAAAAGCCGGGCTGGGTTACAGCACTCTGGATGAAGTCTTTGCTGTCTGATAAGCAGTGTTGAGTCATTATGGTGCTGAAGCTCGTTCAGCACCTTTTTGGCTTTTTTTCACTGATTATCCTGCTCAACCGCTTCGTATAGCATTCCCAAAATATCAGGAACCGCTGACATCACACGATTCCAGCTGGGGATAAAGGGTCGCTCCATCGGGTTTTCCAGAAAGTACTGTCCGGCTTCCATGATATTGCTGGCAAACAGTTCAACTGCCCGTTCTTCACTGTCCCGATCCACGTAAAGACCATTCATGACCGCATCGTCGTAATAAGATTCAATAAAATCCAGCGCAACCCGGTAATAGGTTGCTTTAATGGTGCGGAATGTTTCTGTATTGAATTGCACGCCGTTGGTCGCCAGTTTTCTGAACACTGCCTTGATAATGTCGTGGCTCATCTTCGAAAGACCGGCACCAATATCCTGCTCAGACAATGGCTGATGCTTGTGGTCATAGTTATCGGCAATATCGACCTGACATAAACGTTTGCTGGAATAGTTCCGTTTTACTTCTGACAAGACGCCAATTTCCAGACCCCAGTCGCTGGGAATGCGAATATCATTAAACACACTCGTACGCATGGAAAACTCACCCGCCAGCGGATAGCGGAAACTGTCCAGATATTCGAGATACTCCATTGGCCCCAGAATTTTTTTAAGAGCCCGCAGCAATGGTGTTACCAGCAAACGACTGACTCTGCCGTTTAATTTGTTATCAGAAACCCGTGGGTAATACCCCTTGCAGAAATCATAACTGAAGGATGGGTTAGCCACCGGGTACAAAAGCTTTGCCAGCAGATCACGTTTGTAGGTCAAAATATCACAGTCGTGTAATGCCACAGCTTCAGCCTTGGCAGAAGCCAGTACATAGCCATAACAGTACCAGACATTTCGCCCCTTTCCGGGCTCTCTCGGTGCCAGACCGTTGCTGTCCAGCATACGATCCAGTTCCCTCAACGCAGGTCCATCCTGCCAGAGAATCCGGTGATGCTGATTGAGCTGTGCAAAAAAGTCACGGGCATAGCGGAACTGGTTACGGTCAGCCCGATCCAGCCCTATAACAATCTCTGAAAGGTAACGAACCTGACTCAGCTCTTTCACAATATTGCCAAGCGCTGGCCCTTCCAGCTCGGAAAACAGTGACGGTAATACCAGCGACATGGGGCGCTGTCTGGCAAATGCCATCAGCTCCTGCTCCATGTCCTCCGTCGTATGAGTACGCAGGTTATGAAAGTTAGTAATGATTCCATTCTGGTAAAAGTCGCCCATGCTTATCCCTTTATAGCTACTCTGAAAGGCAGCTTGTTTTATTATTGTTATCAATTGGTCAGAAGTCGGGTAATGGCTTCATTCCATCCCCTTGGGCCGGTTCCTGTCGTATAAAAAATTGATGAAAGATGACTGGTATCGGGTACCGAATGATGTTCCGCACGCACCAGCACCGGATAATCCACCACTTCAAGCATTGGCAGATCATTCAAACCATCACCAAGGCCGATGGAAACCCAGCTGTAATCCGGATCACAGGCTCTGAAACGCTCCAATAGTTTTCTGGCCGCCATGCCTTTGTTGCCATTGCCTGAAACATGATAAAACCGCCCGCCCCGGGTCAGATTCAGCCCTTCTTTTTGCAATAAATACTTAAACTGCACCAGGGCCGCATCGGAATCCCGCCATATCAACGGTTCACTGGCTTTACGGTCACAGGCATAAGCCGCTTCAAAGGGCAGTAATCCTGTTAGCTCAGCCACTGTCGATTTGTCGCAATCACCAAAACCTGTAAATTCAAAGCCATACTCAAGCCTTAATTTATTCAGTAACCTGCGAATACCTTTGTAGGGCAGCCCATGTACCAGATGAGTGTCTTTTTCTATGTCTGGAAAATAGCCCGCCGGAATACTGGTGACCATTCCATTCTCACTGATGAATGGATGTCGTATACCTGTCGTTTCCTGTATTTCACGAACTTCTCGGAGCGTTTTACTGGTATTAAAAATCACTGGAATGTTCTGTTTTTCAAGCAGCTGCAAAGCATTCATCGCATCGTCCCAGCGATAACTGTCGTGATCCAGCAATGTGCCGTCCAGATCAGAAAATACAATCAGCTTTCGGTTACTCTGGCTACTCACAAAACCTCCAGCCTTTCCAGTCAACGTCTCTCTCTATTTTCACTGCAAAGTTTCTGCTAGAATGGTCAATATCAGTACGATCGTTTAATTTTTTAGAACATCCAACATCATTAGCATCAATCTCCATAGACTCTCTCCTCAGCATAAAAATATCCGGTAATAAACGGTTACTAAATTTAAGAATTGTAAAAACCGCTTTCACGCCATCATTACATACCCAATAAGCTCATATCGTTAATAAAGCATGACCTGTGCCAACCAATGTCAGATGGCATAACTTCTGCTTTCAGAATAAGAACCCAGAGAAGGAAAAGAGACATGCAAAGCTATCCGGATGCATTTAAGGATTTTCATGCAGCCATCGTGAACTGTCTGCAGCTGCCCTATGGAGAACAGGCAGAAGACCTTGCCAGTATGGTTGTCAGGCGGGTAGAACACTTTCTTTACCAGCACAAGACGACAGAGCAGTATGACTGGTCGGAACAGGATATTTTTCTTATCAGTTATGGCAACAGCCTGATCGACAGACAGAGAACGCCACCGCTTCAGCTATTGAAACAGTTTCTTCAGGATCATACCGAAGGGGTGTTTAACACACTGCACATCCTGCCGTATTTCCCCTTCAGTTCTGATGACGGTTTTTCTGTGATCGACTTTATGGAGGTCAACCCGGAGCTTGGCACCTGGGAAGATATTCAGTCACTGTCAAACGACTTTCGTCTTATGACTGATCTGGTTATCAACCATGTATCAAGAGAAAGTCTCTGGTTTGCCGACTATCTCAGCGGCATACAGCCGGGCCGGGACTACTTTATAGAAGTCGATCCGACCACAGATTTAAGCGACGTTACCCGCCCCAGAAACTCACCACTGCTTGTTTCTGTCACTACCCGCCGGGGTATTCGCCATATCTGGGGAACATTCAGTGAAGACCAGCTTGATCTGAATTTCCGCAACCCGGAAGTGCTGATCAAAATGGTGGATATTTTCTTGTTCTATCTATCCAAAGGCACGTCTGTTATCCGCCTTGATGCTATTGCCTATCTATGGAAAACCATTGGCACCAGCTGCATTCATCGCCCTGAAACCCACGCCATTGTGAAGTTGCTCAGGCTGATCATGAACAAGGTCCGTCCGGGTGGATTACTGCTTACGGAAACCAATGTTCCCAACGAAGAAAATCTGAGCTACTTCGGCACAGGCGATGAAGCTCATATTGTCTACCAGTTCGCGTTGCCGCCTTTGCTTTTGCATGCACTAAATCGGGGCACAGAGAAATATCTGGTGCACTGGGCAAAATCACTGCCCGATTATAAGGCGGGTTGCACCGTCCTCAATTTCACAGCCTCACACGATGGCATTGGACTAAGAGCCCTGGAAGGCATCGTCCCGGACAATGAAACCCAGGAGCTGGTTGACAGCATGCATCGCTTTGGCGGATTCATCAGTGTCCGCACACTCGACGACCAGACAGAAAAACCCTATGAAATTAACATTTCACTGTTCGATGCACTGAAAGGTACACGACGGGGTGAAGACCAATGGCAGATTCAGCGATTCCTGTGTTCACAGATTATTATGCTGGGGATGAGAGGCATTCCCGCCGTTTATATTCATAGCCTGCTGGCAACACCCAATGACCTTGCCGGGGTAGAACGTACGGGTCGTACACGCTCCATCAACCGGCGTAAATGGTTTATCGAAGAGTTACTGCCAGAACTGGATCACGATCCTATGTCTGTGCAATCAAACGTTTTCCATGCATTGATCGGCATTCTTAACCGTCGCAAGCAAGAACCCTGCTTTCATCCTGATAACACGCAAACTGTCGTAGAAATGGGAACCGGCCTGTTTGCCTTCAGGCGCACAGATCAGCATTCTTTTCGCTCGGTACTGGCCATTCACAATCTTACGGCCGTCTTTCAAAAAATTGAGCTACCTGCAGAAGACCAAAAGAGCGTTGATCTTCTTACAGGTTCAACATTCGAAGACCTGACACTTAAACCTTACCAGTGCGTATGGCTGGTTAATGCTTCTTCTTATTGAGATAAAACAAACCTCCGACAACCAGCCCCCAGAGGGTTGAACCGATACCAAACAATGTGACACCCGACACCGTCACAAGAAAGGTAATCAGTGCAGCTTCATGGTAACGGGCATCATTGAAAGCATTTTGCAGGCACATCAACAGGGTACCCAATACCGCAAATCCAGCCATCATTTGCCCGATGGCTTCGGGCAGTGCAAGAAACAAAGTAACGACTGCTGTCGCCCACACGCCCGCCAGAAGATAAAACAGACCAGCCCAGATGGTAGAGCGATATCTCAGTGATGGATCAGCATCAACGTCTTCATTCATACAGGCTGCCGCCGAAATAGCGGCCAGATTCACGCTGAACCCGCCAATGGGAGCCAGCATTGCATTGGTGACCCCGGAGCCAATCAATATCTGCGGCAATGGCAGCGAATAATTGTAAGACCTTAGCATCGCCATACCCGGCAGGTTCTGTGACAACATAGTGACCAGATAAAGGGGAATGCTTATGTTGATGAAGCCGGATAATGTAAACTCCGGATAAACCAAAACCGGTGTCGCCAGTGTCAGTTTCAGGCTTTTTGCTGCAAAGACTCCATCCCACAGGGCGATACCCAATCCGGCTAACAGCAGCAAGATCATCACGTATTTTGGCAACCATCGTTTAGCCAGTAGAAAGGCTGCAAGCATAACCACAAAAATACGAAAGTCAGACTCTGCCGGTAAAAAGGCATTCATACAAAAAGGCAGGACAATAGCTGCCAGCATTGCGGTCGCCATCGGCTGAGGAATCGACTGAATCATTCTTGAAACAGGTTTGAAGCATCCGGTCAGTGCGATCATCAGCCCTGTCATAACAAATGCTCCGATAGAAACAGTAAGGTCGTACTGATCCACTACGCCTATTAACATGGCAGCGCCCGGCGTAGACCAGGCCATCAGTACCGGAATCTTGTATCGCAGTGAAAAACCAATGGAAGTAACGCCCATGGCAATGCCTAACGCCAGTAACCAGCTGGTGATTTGTTCCGTTGTGGCACCCGCAGCCATGGCTGCCTGAATAATAATAATGACTGAGCCGGTATAACCGATGACAACCGCTGTCAGACCCGCAGACGCATAACGTATATTTAGAATTTTGCTCGCGTGCACCACTTCACCCACATAAACCTGACGATTATTCTGTTATTCTTGAATGTGCGCTATGACGCACAAGGCACAGATTAGCACCGTGCGCTATTGCGCACAAAGCATTTATACTTTGATCTGTGATGCAAAATCCATGAGCAGAACCCATGCACCATAACGACTTCCGATCTCAAATTGCCAACCATCTAAAAGCCATCAGAAAAGACAAAGGCTGGAGTCTCGACAAAACAGCAGAAGCGACAGCTGTGTCCAAAGCGATGCTTGGGCAAATTGAACGACAAGAGTCCAGCCCGACCATTGCCACACTCTGGAAAATTGCCAGCGGTCTTGAAACCTCTTTCTCTGCTTTCTTTGCAACCAGAGAGTCTCTCAGAAGAAGTGAAACAACCTTTCCCGATGATTTGTCCATGCAGGTCAAAACACTTTTTCCCTATAGCAATGACACTCATATGGAGATGTTTGAAATCACTCTGACAAAGTTTCACCACCAGCTCTCATCACCCCATGCCATCGGGGTAATAGAACACTGTTGTGTAATCGAAGGAACCATTGAGCTGCAAGTTGGAAATGCGGTTCATCGTCTGGAAAAAGGCGACAGTTTCAAATTTCATGCTGATCAGGAACACAGTTATAAGGCCGTCACTGAAACAGCCGTTTTTCACAACATCGTCTGTTATCCGTCAATGGCCGAGTTCACCACCCCGAACCCACGGGTAAAGCCGTTGGCAAAGGCATCTGCGCCTGCGTAGTTCATTTTTGATTCCTTTCATTAATGTGTCTAAAGTAGAGAGCGAACGGAGGGATTTGTATGAAAAATCTGTATCACACTGACTTCCATCAGTGGGCAAAACAACAAAAAGAGTACCTGACCAAACGCCAGTTTGACCGGCTCGACCTTGATAACCTGATCGGAGAAGTAGACGATATGGGCCGAAGCGAGCGCAACACCCTCGAATCCCATCTGGTCATACTGGTGCTGCACCTGCTCAAATACCAATACCAAACCTACGTCATCAACCCCAACCTCTACGAACCCAAAGAGTTCCGAAGCTGGTACGACAGCATTTCACAGGCACGATTGGCGATTAGCCGGTTAATCCGTAAAAACCCGTCCCTCAAGCATGAAAAAGACGATGCCCTGCTGGACTGCTACCCCGATGCCAAACACGCCGCCATACGGGAAATGAACCAATACCTGCGGGAAAACCATCAGCTCGACCACACCGCCTACCCGGACACCTGCCCGTGGACATTCGAGCAAATCACCAGCGAAAACTGGCTGCCCGACCAGTAGGGCAGTCTCACATCCCCATCGCAATAGAACCAATGATTCCTATACCCGTTCCCAGCGCACTGTAACCGGCTGCCTGCTGCTGCGCCGCCTGCTGAATGGCCGCCTGGTTGCGCTGGCCTTCCAGCCCCGCCGCCGTATTCATGCCCGACAGCCCCGCACCCTGCGCCCCCCGGCCAAGGTTCATCAGGTTGGTTCCCAGCTTATCCAGACGGGCATCTGTGGCTTCCCGTGCCATGTTCGCCGCTACAATCTGCGCCCCGTTGCGGTTCATGTGCTGCATCTGGTCATAAGCGGCTTTCTGCTGCGGGGTAAGGCTTGCGCCAAAGCCTGCCAGTGACCTTTCTACCGTGCCATTGCCGGAATCAAACACTTTCCCTGCGGTCTGTTTCGCCGCTTCTGCCTCGGCGGTAATCTGCCCTTTGTTTTCCGCATAGTTCAACAGTTCACGCTCAACAGGCAGGAACCGGGCCACGTAATCGTCGTCCAGTTGTTGCGCAAGGGCGGCCTGCTTCCTTGATACGGTATGATCCTGAATCACTTTGGTTGATCCACCACCACCTCCAAAGCACATTAGGTCGTTCCCCCTGTCGTTGAACCTTTCCCTTTGCCAAGCCAGCCGTACTCATTGGCAGCCCAGCCTGCGCCTGCTCCGGCAATGGTTCCGTACATGCCATATTTAGCCTGATTGACGTAACTTTGCGCATTCTGTTCAGCGATTACCGAAGCCACTTCACGGCTGGCAGCCGCTCCGGTTTGCCCCACGGCATCACCCGCCTGCTTCCTGCCCAGCCCCACCATCTGCAACATGCGGTTGCTGTAGTCGTCTTCGGCTACCTGCGAACCCATTGCCGCCGCTATTCCTGTCGCCTTGTTGCCTGCGTTCACCTCCTCTGCCCGTTGCAACTTGCCGGCCCCTACAGGCGGTATCGACGGGGTGGCGGTTTGCAGTTTCGCGCCTGCGGCAATGTCGTTGGTGTAGGTCTGTTTTTTCTGCGCCGAGTTCGCCTGTTGCGCCCTAGCCCGGATATTTCATAAACAAGCAGCAACTACCATCCCATCCTCTTAATTTTGGACTTTTCCGCAAGCCTGTTGCTCTGTTAACCATGTGAAAGACATTGCAGCCCATACTTGCTTACAGATTAGACGCTAATCAACGAATCCTGCTATTTCAGGATAACGGAAAGCCCCAAAGCTCTTTCATCTGGTTGCTATGTACCTTGATTGAGTATTATGAAAGTTGCTACCCCGGTCGAAGTATCGGCATCTGGTAAAAGACTTCTGTCACATGCTGCAAAAGCCTCTTGAATGGGCAGCTACGTGGCAGATGAAGTTTAATTCGGTCTTTATATTCAACCACTTTGACTGCAACTTTACAGAGCTTCATGATCACCGTTGATGGCTGCGCTTTTTCCAGCTCCGTACCTTTCAAAGTCTTGGTTCTTAACTCATAGTGCAAAACATAAGCGGCACAGGCATAAAACATTCTCAAATGGTTAGCCAAAAAGCCCTGATCGGACAATCTGTCGCCGGACAGATCACTTTTCAGATGTTTGATGAAGTTCTCATCCTGTCCTCTTGGACAGTAAAGCTCTTCATAAATTACCTCTGGAGAAGCTTCCTTCATCGACGTCACAATGAAACGAGGGTTGTCGCCTTTTTGGTTGACCTCCGCCTTGTAAATTATCCGGGTATCGAGACCTTTCCAGCTCTTGGCCTGGTATTCTGCTTCCCCGTAAAGTCTGAGCCGATCAGGTTCTGGCATGTTGTTCAGTCTTGCCAGCTCAGTCTTGACCTTCAGAGCTTGACGCGCTTCATCCAACAACTCTTTGGCTTTTGGCCGCAAAGCCGTTTTGTGGCCTGCACCTTTGCCCAGGACATAATCCGAATGAGGGGCATTCTGAACCACCCACATTAACTCTGGTTGAGCGAAGTGGCTGTCTCCCCGAACCAGTAGATGGGTTTTCGGCCACTTTTTCCGAAGCAGCCGAATGACCCGTTCGAGAATGGCTGCATTTTCCTTGCCCGTTGGGGTTTTCCCCGGACGAAGAATCGCCGTAATCAGCTTGCCGCTGAGTCCCTCAAAAATCATCAGGGGCAAGTAGCAGTAGTCCTGATATTTGGCATTAAACAGGTTCATCTGCTGGCCACCATGAGTAATGGCCGGTGTATGATCAAGATCGATAACGATCACCGGGGGTGGCAGCTTGTAACTGCTGATAAAGTGATGCACAAATGCTTCAGCCATCCTGTAAATGTCGGAGCGGGTCATAGATTGTCCCAGCCGGGTAAAAGTGGGCGCTGATGCGAGATGGTTATCGCTGTCCAACGGATTGCGACCAGTGGCCAGTTTGAACATAGGGTCTTTACGCAAACGGTTACTGTCGTTGGCATCTTCATAGCCGCAGGCCATTTGCAGAACCCGCTGAACCAGAAGTTCTTTCAGGGAGTGGTCGATATAGGATTGATGGCGTCTGTCATTGATGGCATCAGTCATTTTGCAGATAAGACCGCTCTGCAGAATGGTTTCCCGTAGCAGCAGAGTGCCAAAGTCAGAAGATAACTCCCCACCATTGAAGTCTGCCCGGATGGTTTTTCCATTTGAGGGATGAAAACGAAGCTGTTCTTGTGTAGATTTGGGCATGGCAAGTTCCGGTTTGCTTCTTCCGAAGCTTTCTTTTGGTCGACCCAATTATATCAAGTGATTGGGCGGAACTTGCCTCCTTTTATGAAATATTCGGGCTAGCTATCTTCTCGTTTTCAAAGGGTTTATAGAGTTCTTCATACTCTTTCAGTCGTTTTTCGCTCAGTTCAACCAGCTTTTTTTCATAAGGGGTTGGTTCCTGAACCACTACTTTATCATCGCCACCGCCACCTCCACACATAACTCACCCTCCTTCTGTTTCCAGCACCTTGCGGGTCAGTTGCCCCCAAGGCTCAAAACCCATCGCTTTCAACTTATCCGCATTGCGCCGGTCTGAGTCCTCATCGGCGAAGGCCACGCAGAAATGCACCACACTGGCCTCGTTGTCTTTAGCCCACCCAATATACGTATCCAGCAACCGCCGCCCCAGCCCCTTACCCTGATAATCCGGCAACACAAACCAGCCCAGATCAAAGGCAAATACCCGATCATGGAACAGCGACTCCTGAAGCTGACCCGACACAAACCCCACAGGCATTTCCCCGTTAAACGCAATCCAAAGTCCGTAAGCCGGATGTTTGGTCATCTTCTCCAGCATGGTTTCAATGCGCCCTTGATCTAAAGGG
Source organism: Endozoicomonas montiporae CL-33 (assembly GCF_001583435.1). Classification (NCBI taxonomy): domain Bacteria; kingdom Pseudomonadati; phylum Pseudomonadota; class Gammaproteobacteria; order Oceanospirillales; family Endozoicomonadaceae; genus Endozoicomonas; species Endozoicomonas montiporae. The sequence goes on from NZ_CP013251.1 coordinate 261,403, forward strand.
AATGACCGACTGATTTTGTTTTGGTTAAGGTACAGGTTCAGTGCCTGCCGGATCATCGGGGTGATGGTGTGGATGCGTTTTATTTCTATGGCCAATGTTTTCTCCAGACATAAAAAAACCCGCATAAAGCGGGTTGGGTGGGTAGTGGTACGTTGTCAAAAACTGTAATCCAGCCCGAGTGACTGCTCCTCGCTAAACCCCGCACAATCACTCTCCTTGTCATTATGTGTTGTCTATCCAACTTATCGAAAAGTGATCAATGGAAGCAAATTTTTATTCACCCACCGCTAACCAGTTCACCAGAATCTGTTCATTGGTCGGGTTGATTAACTGTGCGCCCTGATCGTATTCGATGGTATCAAGGTAGAATGCGTTTTGTGGCGTAGTCGAAACCGGAGCCGGACGACGATAGGTGTACTGCACAGAAACATTCGAGATTTGCATCTCTATAAAGTTGTAAGAAGTCTTATAATCCATTCCCACCGAGAACCGACAATAGGAGTCGTGGTATTGCGCTTCACTGGTATGCCGACCCTCCATTGCATGACTGTTATCGCTATGAAAGTTATAGGTTGATGTGCCAGGTCTTTCCATTGAACCAAACCAGTCATTACTGCCACTGCGCTGCCCGATCAGTTTATAGTCATACTGCCAGCGTGACTTAACGACTCCCCAGCCACCACCCAATGTTGGTTCACCCAGATAGACTGTTACCGAATTGTCCACGCCTGACACATCACCGTCAGCAATGACATAACTGCTGCCATAGACCGTTCTGGTCGTGTACTCATATTGAGTACCCGTTGTGAATGTCCCTCCGGCATCAGCCGCCACATACCGGACTTTAATATCATAATCACCCGTAGACGCTAAGGTATAATCGACAACGCCTAACTTTTCACTGAGCGAATCCAGATGAACCACCACCGTCTTGCCCAAAAGCCACGTTGAGGTTCCATAAACTCTGTACCATAACTGCACAGTGACATTGCGCTTATAATAATTACCTGCTGCTCCCGTGGATCGAATGGACTTATTGCGGGTATTCACTCGCAATTTTTTCAGACTGGTTCGACGGGATATAATCGTTTCATAAACGTCACCAGAGCCTAAGTAGGTTCTGTCCGGGTAAACCTGTGTCGAATTACCCTCCGTCAATTCCAGTTGAGCCGTAGGCACAAATCGCCAGCCACCCGTTTCTCCGGGGTTGGGTTCCACATTAGAATGAGACAACCGCCACTGCTGCCCCTGACTGGGGTAGTTCGGGTTATAGGTAGGAATAATAAACGGAGCTAAATAAATAGTGGGTTGCGCTTTAAAATACGCCGGAACCGTCACCAACTGCCCGGCCGGTGCAACACCCCGTTCAATCCGTCTGACTTCCTTATATTGCACATGCTTCGACCCGTCCCACACATACGAAGCTATGCGCCCCTGATTCAGAATCAGATAATCATTGCTGCCTACTCCACCCTTGCCCGTTACCACAATCTGACCCGAACCATCAGTGCGGGTATCCATCGTGACAGAACCCTGCCCCACTGACAGGGCAACGGTATTCGACAGTTCGCCGCTTTTCAGTTGCGAGATCGCCAGATTACCCTGAATGGCAACATCGGCTCTCAATGCCACCACCCAGTCGGGATTATCATCAGTACCGAGATTGTGGTAGCCGAACGGGTTCTTATTGCCCCCCGGCGTTTTGATATACATATCCTCGCTCACAATATCGAGAATATTATCCACCGTGGATTTAGGGCTACCCGTTGTGCCTGAAGGTGAATCATAGGAGCCGTAAATCACATGACTGCCAATGGTCTTAACAATCCGAATCCAGTAGTAATACGTCTGCCCGTTCTCCACATTCACATCGGAATAACGCAAGGCCGAAGTCGTACCAATCAACACCGAATCGTTCCGGTCAGAAGTGGTCGAACGCCACACCTCATAATGGTGCGGAAAACTCATTTCGGGCGGCAACCACTCTATGTCCATTGCCCCGATCAGGCTGGACACCACCACGCTGTTCACTTTACCAGGCGGCGTTAAATCAAAACTCGCTGAACCACTGGACTGATAATACCCTCCACCAATGGGGCCATTGGTAAAATCGTACTCCACGCCCCCCGGAGGCTGCATCGGGATTAAAAAGCCACCGTCTACAAGGTCATTAAACTTCACATAAGAATTGGCAATACTGCCAATCTGCCCCATCCCCTGCCGTGTCGCCTCAGTAATCTGCTGCATCCACTGTTGCAGCGTATCGGCATCCTCAACACCCAATGGCGGATCAATAATACCCGGCTGCTTGTCGCTCTCGCTCATTTAGTCACCTATACTGTTCGACCTTCACTGACCAACAAAAAAAGGCATCTCATGTCCCTTGAGGCTCGCATCGAACAACTTGAATCCGAATTGTTTCAGGTTCGCAAAATGCTTCATCACAAGGATGAGGATCAGCATGAAATTTGGAACAATATGCAGGAAGAAATCCACAAAAAAGTGGGTGAAACCTATTTTGTAATCATTCCAAAACCATCCGGACTTGTCGGCAGGAACCTCAAGACAATATGATGGATAGACAATAATAAAAATCCGGAAATGATTCTGTGAAAAAGTCGGTAGCCCTTCTGATTGTCATGTTTGGACTGTTCGCCAGCTCTAAAATCTTTGCAAACAACTGGCTGGAAATGCCACTTAGCAAACCGGGTCAATGGGAGCAATTAAGCTTCAGGGAAATACCTGCGAACGAGGTTGCCTTTATTGACGGAACCATGATTATTGACGTAAACCAGTCATCCAGCCCCGTTATTTATCCTCTTGACCAACCCGTTAACATTGACGAAATCACTCTGAATCTGGAAGTAGATGGCCGTTTAAATCTTGGTGAACAACAACAGGGCGAAACAGGAGCAGATGACTTCGTTTTTCGTCTGGGGGTTGTCTATTCGGGTCAGCAGCAATTAACCGGATTCCAGAAAATCATGGCACCGGACTGGGTTAAACGGCTTTATCAGCTGGCACCAGACGCCACCGGCGTCGAACGCATACATTTCTTCAATGTTTATTCCGATGACCGTCTGGCGAATGGCTTACGCACTCACCCATTGTCAGAGCTTATTACAGAACAGTTTCTGTTCAAACGCAGCTTTCAACCACACGTTCTCCGCTTTAAACCCAGAGACAATAAAAAAGTTATTGCACTGTGGATAAGCTCTGACGGCGATGACACGGATTCCAGCTACCGGGTTACACTCAAAGACCTGATACTGACTGCCAGGGAATAAACGACAGTAATTACTCAAAACCAGCACTTCCGGTTGCCAGAGCATAAGCGTTATATTATAACAAATGGCATGCTCTTCATTGTCATTGAGTGTCTGTAAGTAAGTACTACCAACTCTATGACAATGACCGTTTCAGGCCGCGTAAAATCATTCATGAAGTGATACACTCTCGGTCAGTTAACTGGCAATAACGGTCAGTTGTACGCAAATAATACGAGTAAACACCGCTTGGCGACCAACCTCTGTATTTAGTTTTATTGGATATTTCCCCAGGGCTTAAGAGCAACAACGAATGGCATCGATAAAGTATTTCTGTCTAAAGAACCGTAAACCGGTTGTGTTAACGGCTTTACTGGCTTCCACAACAGCAATGCTCTGGCCATCGGGCGATTCTGACTTATACCGTGAAATTCGAATACCACTAGCAGCAACATCCGACACTGAACAGCCCACAGCCGGACCCGTTGGAACCGTTCAGGAAGAACAAATTCAAAGAATTGGTTACACCATAGAAGCAAACGACACTCTGGGATCCATCTTCGCCAAACTCCAGCTGCCCCAGGCAACAATGTACAAGCTGCTCGAAGCTGACCTCGATTTCCTTCAACTCGATAACTTAAAACCAGGCCAGCAGCTGCTGTTTATCAGAGAGGGTGAAAATCAGCTGGTGACCCGGATGCAAGTGGTCATCGACAGTATTAATACGTTGGAATTTACCCGGGATGGTGATGACTATATCGGTGAAATGCACGCTCATGTTACCAACATTATTGAAAGACAAGTTGATGGTGTTATCAACAACAGTCTTTACCGCAGCGCATCAAATGCAGGGCTAAGCCCGGCAGAAATTGACAGAATCTCCCGACTGTTTGAAGACAAAATCAATTTTGCCAGAGACCTCCGTGCAGGTGATACTTTCCAGATGCTTTATGACGATATCTATGTGGGAGATACTCATACCGGCCGGTCAACCCTGAAAGCCGTCATCTTTGTCAACCGCGGCAAGCGTCTTGCCGCCTTTTTGCACGACGACGGTCAGTACTACGATGAAACCGGGCAAAGTCTGAACCGCGCCTTCCTGCGCCGCCCTGTCCCTGAAAAATATCGTATCAGTTCCCACTTTAACCCCCGCCGTCTGCACCCCATTACCAAACGTATTTCACCGCACAATGGTACTGATTTTGCGACCCCAACCGGCACCAGGGCACAAGCCATCAGCGATGGTGTTGTTACCCGTGTTGGTAACCACCCGGCAGCCGGTTTGCACATCACCATTCAGCACACAGAAACCTACAGCACCCGTTATCTGCATCTGAGTAAAATTCTGGTGAAGCAGGGGCAGCGGGTAGAAATCGGTGATGTTGTCGCTTTCACAGGTAATACCGGGCGCAGTACCGGCCCTCATCTGCATTTTGAGCTGCACGCCAACAGCAAACCGGTTAACTATATGACCTACTCTTTGCCGGAAGGCAGACAGCTTAACCCTTCTCAAATGGTGGCATTCCAGCAACTGGTGAACCAATACCTGGCCAAGCTGGATACAGGCGACGAAAGCCAACTGGTTGCCAAGGCTACTGGCAAACCGGAAAAAGTCTGAAGCTCTTCTAACACGATCAACCATGCTGACAGAATAAACGTTCTGTCAGCATGGTCCCTCTCTGAAAAATTACTCTCTTGAAAATTAGTTAGCCTTACTAATAAAATACCCATATGAAAGTTGAACAATCTTTTATGGTTATTGAGCGCTATGTCAGTCGCTGCTGGCGAGAACAGCCAGAGTCTGGTAACTGCAGCCTGACCTACACAGAATACGACTATCTGGAGACACTGGAAGAATCCGGAACCATGCGTCTTTCTGAACTGGCCGAACTCATGCATGTCAGCAAACCTACTGCCAGCAACATGGTGGCAAGACTGAAGCGTAAAAAGCTGGTTAAACGACAGCCTTGTCCTGAAGATGGAAGAGCTATTCAGGTTGCTCTAAGCCAGAAGGGGCAGGAACTGTTAGACAATGATCGTCTGTTTTATGACAAGCTTATTGCAAATTTGCTAAACGATTTTACAGCAAAAGATAAGAAGCAACTTGAACAGCTGTTAACCAAAGTTGCTGTCAAAGCAGCACAAACTAAAGCCGACAAACGATAACAATTTACAGACTGCTGCCGATGGATAAGCAGATTATTTTCGTCACTTTTTAGTTAGTACTTCTAACATTTATTGAGAAAAACATGTCCACTTCAAAGGAACAAAAAAAATTACCCAGCATTAACCGACAGTTCTGGAACTATGTTCTGCCAACTGTGGGAGCCATGCTGGTCAGCGGCCTGTATCAGGTGATTGATGGCGTTTTTATTGGCCGTTACATCGGTGCAGAAGGACTTGCAGGGATTAACCTCTCATGGCCGGTCATTGGAACACTCTATGGTCTGGGGATGATGGTTGGCGTCGGCTCCGGTGCGATCAGTTCCATGGCAAGGGGGGAGAAAAAACTTCTTCGGGCACGTCGGGCACTGGGTAACGGCCTTACCCTGCTCATACTGTTCGGCTTACTGGGATCACTCCTTCTGTCTCTGACCGGACAATGGTTGCTGCAACTGCAGGACGCCAGCGGCCCTGCTTTTGAGCATGCCAGCAATTATTTATGGGTTCTCTTATTTGGTACACCATTGGCCATGGGTAGTATGGCTTTGCCGTTTATGGTGCGGAATGACGACGCCCCGACTATTGCCACCTGGCTGATTGTTGTCGGAGCCATTGCCAACATCATTCTGAACGCCATTTTTATCATCTATCTGGAGATGGGACTAACAGGCGCAGCACTGGGTACCACACTATCCCAGCTTCTGGTGGTGATTTTTGGTGTGATGTATTTCTTCTCTGCCAGAGCGAATACACGCCTGACACTTAAAGATATGCTGCCAGAATATCAGCTGTCACTGCACACTTGTTCAATCGGTTTGTCCAGCCTGCTGATGTACTCTTATTTCAGCTTCATCACTGCCATTCATAACTACCTGTTTATGAAATACAGTGACGCTGTCAATGTCGGTGCGTTTGCCGTTATTGGCTACATTGCCACGCTTTACTACATGTTTGCCGAAGGTGTTGCAGCCGGTGCACAACCACTGATCAGTTATAACTACGGTGCCGGACGTTACGCCCGAATGAAGCAGTTCGTCAACCGGATGCTTTGGGTTGCCATTGGCTCAGGTATACTGTCAGTCATTGTCGTTAATATCTTTGCAGACCCGATTATCAGAGTCTTTAACACCGAAGACCCGGTATTCTTCGATGCTGCCAAGTTGGGTTTGCGTTTGCATCTGGCAGGCATGTTCCTGGATGGCCTGATTTTCAGTGCGGGCGTATTTTTCCAATCACTGGGGCTGGGACGCAAGGCAACCTTTGTGACCATGGCCAATATGCTGATCCAGTTGCCATTCCTGCTGGTGCTGCCAATGTTTCTGGACATCAAAGGCATCTGGCTGGCAGTACCGCTGTCGAACATTGCATTGTCGCTGATTGTTCTGGTAATGATGGGAGCGGAATGGAAAAAGCTTGGGCTATCCAGGCACTCAAAAACCATTAACCTCAGCTCCAGCAATCAACAACACCACACAGCCTGAATCGAAGCCCGGAATGTTCCGGGCTTTTTTTCATCATTTGTCCCGTCCTAAAATAAGTTATCTCATAGCAATGCGTATCGTTAAGTCGGTGATATCATCCAACCACTCCTTCTGATAATGAAAGAGCTCTATAACATAGCCTTCAGGATCAGGCTCGATGTCTAGAGACATGGCCTTTTCATATAAAACATCCCAGAGGGCAAAATAACCCACCATGCTGTTAAGCCGAACCCGGCAACACAAGTAATCACCTGCCGGTATCATAAAGTTTGACTGCGTTTCACAGTTTACTTTTTTGCCTGCCAGATAAGTCTGTTGTTTTTCAGGCTTATTGATATCGCTCACCCGTATCAAGCCGTAAATATCAGAACCGGACTCGTAACCATGGTCAACCACGTTCTCCCAGTCGCCACTATCAGGATAATGTTTTACCTGAAGACTAATAGCAGAGGAGTGCTGAACATGGAACTCGATATCTCTGGCTATACTTTGCTCCAGAACCGGTTGTGAATTGGCCTCAGGCTGCCCAAGTTTCAGAAGAAAAGGTTCAACAGCATCCCACCCACTTTCAATAAACTGACGACGAAGGCATTTTGCCGAGATATCCAACTCTCTTCTTAGTGCTTTAGCCATAGACTGTGAAGAAGAAAAGCCGCAACGGTGGGCAACCTCTGTCACCGACTGATCAATATTATTCACCAGGTAGTAAAGAGCAGTCTGTAAACGCAGTCGTCGCAGATACTGACCGGGAGGCTCATGGAAAACAGTCCGGAACATACGGTGGAAGTGGTAGGGTGAAATTGCAGAGTGATGGGCAACTTCTTCCCATGACGGTGCAGGCTGCCGGTCAATAGTATTATTGAGGTAATCGATGGCACGCCTGAAACGCCCCTGCCAGAGAGGCGATAAAGACGACAAGAGATGTTCTTCAGGTATCAGATTGAAAGACTGACGATTATTCATTATTAAAAGATCAGGACTCCGGAACCTGAATTTTACCAGAGCCCTGCCTGTTTATAACCTGTTTTATGAGCCAGCTTTACCTGCTGAACAAGACTGTTTATAACGACCAATACCGAGCAATACAGGGATAAGAATCAGTGTTACCGGCGTTGCAAACAACTCACCAAACGCCAGCGATACTGCCGTTGGCTTAAGATACTGCGCCTGCTCAGACGTTTCACTAAGAAGAGGCAGCAAACCGCACACAGTTGTGACCGTTGTCAGAAAGATAGCCCTGAGTCTGGATTTGCCGGCTTCGAACAGAGCCTCCTTTACCGGCATACCGTCGCCCTGCAGTTTATTAAAACGGGTCATTAATACCAGCGAGTCGTTGATCACCACGCCCATTAGCGCCAACATGCCAAACACCGACATACTACTGACCGGCAACCCGACAATACCGTGTCCCAACACCGCACCGGCAAAGCCAAAGGGAATGATCGACATGATAATTAATGGCTGTACGTAGGATTTCAGGGGAACGGCCAACAGGGCATACACCAGAATCAAGGTAAGAATTAACGCCATCTTAATTCCGGCCTGAACTTCAGCAATATCCTCAAACTCGCCAATGGCTCGAACCTTAACGCTCGGAAATTGTCGTTCAATATCAGGAACGGCCTGCTTCTCAAGCCGCTTCCATACTTCTTCCGGTGCCATGACTGAACGATCCTGACGCCAGTTGACCGTAACAACAAGGTCACGATCACGGCGATGAATGGTGCCGGATTCTCTCGTGTAAGTCAGTTCAGCGACTTCGCCCAGAGGCATCGAGGAACCGTCTTGTAAAAACACCGGAGTCATCAACAACTGCTCCCGGGTCTGCCTTAAGTCTCTGGCATAGCGCACAATAACCCGGATCTCTTCACCCTGATCGATCAGCCGGTTGACCTCCAGATCACCAAAAGCTCCGCCCACCAGGATCGCCAACTGTTGTTTAGTCACCCCAAGATGCCTGCCCCGTTCATTCAGTTGCACCTGTATTTCACGCTGACCGCCCTGACCATCATCAACAATGTCATTCACACCCGGCATTTGTTGCAGATACTGCTTCAGAACTGCACTGGCCTGTCTGGCCAGCTCTCTGTCACTGGCACTCACGGTTAACCCAATACCACCACCTGCGTGTTCAAAACCTTTAAACGACGATGAATAAACACCTTCCAGCGTACCGGTTTTCTCCTGCCAGAGATCAATCAGGGCATTACCGGGAATCTCGCTCAATGCCTCACTGGTCAACTCAGCAGTCAGTTCAATATTGGCAGTATTGGTAATCGATAGAATCGCCTTACTTAATGGCGGTTCAGCCATGGCGTAGCGTTGCTGGAGTGCCTCGCTGGTCCGTTCCAGTGCATCCTCAAGCCGGTCAGCATTGATCACAGACAAAGGCATGAGTGCATCCTGATCCATAGTGATTTTTGCCTGAACATACCGGCTGGGAATATCCGGAAAGAAGACTGCATGAATAGCTCCCTTGGCAACCAACCCGATGGTGAGCAGGAAAAAAGAGACAAACAGAACCAGTACGGTGAAGCGATGCGCCAGCGCAAAGCGTAACGAAGGCTGATAGACAAAGGTTGAAAATGCATCAAGACTACTGCTGCAGAGTAACTGAATGCGTTCAAACGTCAGAACCAGAGGATTAGAAGTCGCTTTCGTTGGTCGTCTGGCATAGGAAAGGTGAGCAGGTAGAATAAACTTGCTCTCAACCAGAGAAAACAGCAGAGCCAGAATAACCACCGCTGAAAAACTCGACAGGATTTTTGCCATATCGTTCTGAATCCACAGCATGGGTGAAAAAGCGGCAATGGTCGTTAATACACCAAACACGGTAGCGACGGTTACCGATTCAACCCCGTGCCAGGCCGCTTCTTTCGGGTCGGCAATGCGCTGTCTGGCTTCGTGGATACTTTCGCCTACAACCACCGCATCATCCACCAGTACCCCCAGCACCAGAATCATCCCAAAAAGGGTTATGTCGTTCAGGCTGTAGTCCAGCATTCCCATCATCCAGAGCGCGCCAGACACGGAAACAGGAATACCAATCGCCACCCAGAAAGCGAGTCTCAGGTTCAGAAACAGCCCCAGCAGAACCAGTATAATCAGCAACCCCTGAACCGCGTTGCTACCCAGCAGTTTCAGTTGCCCTTCAATATAGGGTGACAGATCAACCATCACATCCAGCTCAATACTGGCTGGCAACTGGCTCCTCAGTTCTTCCAGAACTTCTTCAACTGCTTCACTGACATCAAACAGGTTATCTTTCTGGCTGGTTGAAATCATCAGTGCAACGGCTGGCTTTCTCTGGAAGCGTACCAGTGAGTCACTGTCCTCATAAGTACGCTCCAGCCGGGCGATGTTACCCAGAGTCACAGAGGCATCCGATGTATTAATAACCGGCAACTGTCGTAGTTGTGAAAGACTGTCAGCGTAACCATCCGCACGCAAAAGAATATTGCCCTGAGAGGTTTTTAGTTCGCCACTGCGATACTCCAGCGACCACTGCTGGATGAGTGCAGCCAGTTCCTCAGGGCCGATGCCGTAGCGTTTGAGCTGTTCCGGATCGGGTTCGATAAGGATTTGTGGCTGTCGTTTATCAAGATTGGTGACTTTGGAGATGTCCGGATGCCGTAACAAAGCCTGTTCCACACGCCGGGCTGATTGCTGTAACAGCTCAGGCTCGACATCACCGGCCACCATGACAAACGAAGCCAGCATGGTGAACTCATCACGATAGATTTTCGGCCTCTCTGCCTGGGCAGGAAAGCCGGTAATGCCGTCTACTTCATTACGGATGTCATCCATTAGACGATCCAGATCGGTTTCCGTCGTTTTCCGAACTTTGACACTGGAATAACCCCGGCGGGACGTACTCGTAATACGATGCACCCCCGCAACTGAACTGATCGCTTCCTCAATCCTCTGGGTTATGCTTTCGTCTATCTGCTGCGCCGTCCCTCCGGGATAGGCGACCATGATCTCAAGCTCGGAGGGTGGCAGCTGTGGAAAACTCTCGACCCTGATCGTATCAAGGGTCAGGTAACCACCCGCCAGAATCATCAGCATGAGCAGATTGGCGGCTACCGGGTTGTCCAGAAACCATCGGGTTAGCCACTTCATGATTCATCCCCGTTACCGGAATCCTGCAAAACCGGTTTTACCTTCTGGCCTTTGAGCATACTGCCAAGGGGATATTTGACGATCTGCCGTGACTCATCCGGCATGGTGGCAAACCTGACAATGGTTGAATAAGGGTCAGCATGATAAAGCACAGAGATGTCTTCAGTGATAAGGCGACCGTCCTTATCTACCGTCCATACCTGACCATCGTCAGTTACACTGGAGGCCGGAATCCGGAAAACATCCTCATACTCCCGCCCATCAAATGATACGGTCACCAGCTGATCCGGCAGTAGCCGGTGCTCTCCCTGATACGGTTCAGCCACTTTTAAGACAAGACTACGCTGACGGGTCTTCTGGTCACGCACCGGACTCAGGTAACGAACGGTTGCAGGCCAGGTATGACCCTGACGGTTTGTGACTGTTGCCACCATGCCAGGAGTCACCTCAGTGAGACGGTTCCACAGTTTGGCAGGAAGCTCTACTTTGATATCAATGGAGTGACTGTCGGCAATCACAAACAGTTCTTCGCCAGGCTGAACCCATTTGGCCGGAGTGACTTTCTGATCAAGAATAATTCCATCAAACGGTGCTTTAATCCGGGTATCTGACAACTGCTGCAATGCCTGAACCAGACTGGATTCAGAAGCCACTTTTTCAGCCTTGGCCGCTTTGACCTGTGGCTCATGACGGGCAAGCGGTGTCAGGCTTTTGGTGTTTTTATCCCTTAATACAACGGTCTGTTCATGACGGGTTCGGGCAAGGCTCAACTCCGCTTCGGCAACACGACTGCGAGCCAGGTCAACCTCTGCCTGATAAGTCACGGGATCAATCTCAGCCATCAGTCGGTCACGACTGACCATGACACCCGGCTCCAGCTCATCCGGTAACCCGATAATTCTGCCACCCACCGCAGCAATAACAGCGGTAGACCATCGGGACTGGGTTATTCCGGAAGAGGTCACCATCACCTTGTCCGTTATTGGTGAACGTTTAACCACTGATACTGGCAGATAATGCGGCTCTACAACGGCAGGCGAATCTTCCTCAACGGGCATATTCAGCCAGACGGTAATGGACAATAGAAACAAAAGACTCAAAATAAATGGCTTTTGTCGTTTTAATAATGACGCTTTCACTTTGTTGCTTTCCATAACGGGAGAGAGCATAACTCAGGGATTCGGACATAGAAGGGCTGGCGACATTGCGCAATGAGGCCCATGCCTGCAAACAAATCAGCAAAAGACTGAGTCAGCGCCGATAAGCTTGCAGGAATGATGCACAATCAATAAAAATCTTCATTCAGACAGATCAACAAACCTGACTATTTTCAAACTCAGGCCGTAATCGCCCTGGTATAAATAAACCCGTTATACTGCTGCTCAGGCTTGGCAAGGTAAGGATGATGGAACTGCCGGTGCCGTTTGAAACCGTTGTTGTCGTAAAAGCCAACATTGCAGGCCAGATCCGTAAACAGAAAGATATTTTTTATGTTCTGCTGGCGACAAAATGCGTAGTAACGTTCTGTTAGTTTGCGTCCATACCCCTGACCACGCAGTTCATCACTTAAAAAAAACAAAACCAGTTCGCTGTCGAAAGAATCCGTATCCTTATAAATCTCTTCATCCAGCTCATTCTGAACTTCAAACATTTCCCACGCTTTCTGACGATTACCAAAGTCTCCCATGGCAAAATGCCAGGAAAGATTGAGCATGGCTTTGGCATACCGGCACCCCACCTTCATTCGTTGCAGAAGGTTATCATGATGTGGTGTACTGGCGAGCAAGTAGCCAAGTACACGATCATTGTCATCCACCAGAAAGTCTGTGTAACTGGATTCCAGCAACGAATGCTCAAAGTACGCCTTAAAAACAAGGCTTTCGTCACGGGGATTCTCAAAGCCTTCATTAAAGTGCCAGGTCTGGCTCATCAGTTGAGCGCTTTCTTCAAAATACGCTTGTTTATAACGGGTAAACCTCAGGTTCATAACAACTTCCCTTCAGCTTCGTGAATAATAAGTTCACTGTACTTGAGATTTACCTCGGATTCGTGTCCAAACTTGCTCTAATGTTTTTGAAATTGACTTAAACCTGACACATAAATAGCTCTGAAAGGGCCGTATCAAAGTTGGACGGCGTAATAAAACACAACCGTGTTATGCCAATCAAAGTTATTAGCTTCTTCACGAGCATGTTTTTTTGAGCAATTAGGCACAGGCGGCGATTGCCAATGCAGGATAATTGCTCAAAAAGTCAGCGCAATAGAATAGCTAATAACTGCGACTGTATTACTTATCCGTTCTTCTTCACCACCTTGCCGGCCCAGCTGAAATAGACTTTACTGACGTGCGGATCAAAGGGTTTATCTGCCCATTTCCTAAGAATACAGTGCAAGTTGCACCTCGGTATCTCTTTGCTTTGATCCTTATTTCCGGAAATTCGATTGCCGAAAAATAGTGATAATTGAAGAGCTATTGCCTGTACAAACAAGGCAATTCATAAGTACTCAACCATACGAAATCATATTTTCAATAGCTAAAACATCATTCACGACTGCCCCAGTGTTCAGATGTGAATAACTTCAGTTAATAATAAAATGGTGAAATATATTTTGTGCAAACTACCGCTCAGCCATCGATCGTTACTGGTTACGTTTTTGTTTCTGGTATCCATTCACCTTTCGTCAGGGCTACTTGCACACACTTACAACCCACCAAGATTTTTCGCTATCTTCCCGAAAAATGAATCATTTAACGTATACGCCAATGAGACTGCACCATCAACTAACACCAGCGTTTCCCTGCAAGCACCTGTTTACAATCCCGGCTCTGGAGCTGTAATAAAAAACCATTTATCTCCGCATCCAGAGGGATCGATAGACTGGAGTACTATTAGCCCCAATCGACAACCCTCTGCTGTTGAGCTGAAAAAAGCACAAAGAAAGCTGAAAATTCTGATTCCAGCTCTCTCCCTTGCCGCACTCAGCAAATATGTTTTTGCAGGAGAACTCATTGATACGACGGGCAACTCCTATTCACAATACTACGATTCATTACTGGTGCTTGGAGGTTCAAACTATCTGGCCGATGGTATGGCCGAACTCTTGAATGAAGTGGGTCTCGATATTATCTCCTCACGCGGTGCAGCATTGATCATCATGCTGGTACCGGCAGAGTCCAGAGCCATCTATAACGACATCACTCTGAATATGAAACAGCTCAGCTTTGCTGAAGCAATGAATCACTATGCTATAAAAAGTGCATCTAATCAGGCCAGTCACTTAGCCATTGAGCTGGCTTTACCCTATGTCAGGCAACATATCGAGACCGGAAAGTACCCAGGCCTTGATAAAATGCTGGCAACAGCTGCAACCTCGACAGCTCTGGCTGCCTTACCCTTGTTTCTGCAAATTGCTATTGGCATGGCCAGAGGAGGCGAGATCAAGGCAGGAAAAATGGCCATCGACTCCAGCATTGGATTTATGTACTCAGTGGCAGTGAATAATGTCAAGAAAATAAGTCAACAAGCTGCCCATGCTTATCTTGATGGTGCAAAAGATAAGCCTTGGTGTAATCCCGAACTTCAGAATTGTAAAAAAATCGATCAGGACAATTTCTACTCTGAGCTGTTTGCCGGGGCTTTATGCTTCGCCAGTGCCCATTTGGTCGATCACGCCGCTTCAATAGTCCCTTCGGGCATGGCTTTGAAAACTACTCCTGTTCCAGTGCTTTCGAGACTCGTGAATAGCGGTATCAGAACAGCAGACGGGGGAATAAAAGCGACCCCCAAAATAATGGCAGAAACAGCAAAAATTCTTAGAAAAATTTCTGCCTATGCAGCTTCTGATGCTTTAAAGAAAAAGCTAGAGCATACCCTGCCTTCGTATACTTCCGAGTCAGAATCTATGAGCAATCTGATTACCATAGTAACCAACCTTGGGCTGTCTTATGTTGCTTCATCATACAAATCGGGGAGGCCTTACAAAACCGGCTTTGGCGTAAGGAGCGTTAATGCCGCTTACAACCTTGGCATAATGGCTGCGGTTAAAGTCGCTTACTCTACGGGTCTGGATCAGGCTATCGGATTATCTGGGCCGTTGAACATTCCATGGGATTACTATGCAAAGTATCCCGGAACGTCTCTGACATTTAAACAGCGAAATGAACAAAGCATTGTCATACCAGTACTGAAATTATCAGAGTAGCCCTGAAACCGTTTTTTCAGGGCTACTCTTATTCTCAAACCAGCAAACCAGTCCATTTCCACCAGGTGGCAGCAAACAAAGCGAAGGTTAGCAGGCTGGCAGCCGTTAGCTGCAAACCAATTCGTGCAAAGGTTTTAGTGTCAAACGAACCTGTAGAATACGCCACCATATTCTGAGGGGCATTCACCGGCAGAATCATTCCAAAGCTGACCGCAAACAATTGCAGCAGCACCAGTCCCATGGCATTTTCAGACATTGATGGTGGCAGAGTACTTGAAAATGCCAGAAAAACCGGAAGCAAAGCCACCGTCACACTCATCGCACTGGCAAACCCAAGATGCATAATGATTGAAAAACTGGTCATGACAACGACCAGAAGTGGAATGGAAAACGACGATATATCCAATGCCGAAAAGCAGGATTCTGCTAACCAGGCGGCAGCTCCGGTACTCACCAGTTGCTGACCAAGACTGATACTGACACCAAACATCACGATTACACCCCAAGGCAGACGTTTCTCGACATCTTTCCAGTTCTTAAATACACCAAGCCCCGGAAGTAAAAGACAAACGGCCATAATCAGCATGGTGGCTGGAACAGTAATATGGTGCAGGAAACCTTCTGTAATCCAGCTGGTAATCAAAATCAGAGTAAATAAAGCCAGTCGCATTTGCTGACGGTTTAATGGTTCCCGACTATCGGCAAGAATACCGGTGTCAGAATCGAAGTTTACACCCCTCAGTTCACGCCGAAGAATCAGAAACAGGACGATCGTCATCAAAGCTGACCAGGGTCCGGCATAAAGCAACCATTTTGCCCAGGTCAGGGAGTAACCGCTGTGTTCTGCCATCAGTTCCAGTCCGGCAACATTGTGTCCGGTAGCCGTCATGACCCCAACATTCCAGATAGTACTGACCTGTGCTGCACCAATCACCAGAATCGCAGCGAAACGGCTTTTTTCACCCAGCCCAAGCGTTGCAACCACACCGGCAAGAATAGGGATTTGAACGGCTGTTCTACCAGTGGGTGAAGGCACCAGAAACGAGAACACCACACCGATCAGAAGACATCCGGCAAGTATGGCAGCGGGTGAAGGATGAACCCGGGATAAAATGGCCCGGGCAATTCGCCGGTCAAGCTCTGTCGCCTGCATGGCTGCCGCCATAATTAATGCACCGGAGATGACAATAATGCTGGGCGAAGAAAAGCCTTTCATTGCCTGAAGAATGGCTTTACTGGTGCCAATGATGGAGCCCGTATCCGGGTTCGGGGTCAGCCCCAGAAACAGAGTCATTAGCAGGGCAATCAGCAATGCACTGATCGGATAAGCCATAGCCTCAGTCACCCACAGGATCACTGCCATCGCCAGAATACCCAGCATTGCCTGACCGGCAGGTGTCAGTCCCTGCAGGGGTAAAAAGAGAATCGCAACCAGAGCACAAAATGAGACAGGAATCGCAATTCGGCCAACCAGTAATTTAATTGGGCTGTGTTCTATCGATGCATCGGACACTGAATACCCCCCCCTTGATTGTTCTTGGGGGATTCAGTCTAAGCAAGAGTTTGCAGTTCTGTCGGTTTTATTAATAAAAAATTAAAAATATGGGGATATTTTTCTGCAAAGTGAGACTAATAACCAGTTTAAAAGGGTACTGAATAGTTAACTATCCAGTACCCTTTTAAACCAATCTTGCAAGCTCAGGCTGATCTGGCAATCGGCACCGACTCAACCACATGCAATGGGGTGCTAATCCTACGTCCCTTACCCACGGGCACACAGGTTGGTGTACCGAACATCGGGCAGGGGATAATCTGTGAATCCAGACCAAACACCTGCTCGACCAGTTCTGCCGTCATCACGGTTTCCGGTTGGCCATTGGCATAAATCTCGCCATTCTTAACCGCAACAATATTATCACTGTAACGGCAGGCAAGGTTCATATCGTGCAGAACCATAACAACAGTGCGACCTGAATCCCGGTTCAAATCAAACAACAGATCAAGGATTTCAACCTGATGACTCATGTCGAGATAGGTTGTGGGTTCGTCCAGCAAAATCACCGGTGTATTCTGCGCCAGAGTCATGGCGATCCAGGCTCTCTGGCGCTGCCCGCCCGATAGCGAATCCACCGTCCGTTCGGCAAACTCGGTCATATTGGTAGCTTTCAGGGCGTCCACTACACAACGTTCGTCTTCTTCTGACCACTGCTTCAACCAGCTCTGATGCGGGTACCGCCCCTGTCGCACCAGCTGCATTACCGACATACCTTCCGGCGCAACAGGCCCCTGAGGCAGAATTGCCAGACGCTTGGCAATCTCTTTGGTGGAGGAGGTAAACACTTCTTTTCCATCCAGTAGCACACAACCTGATTTGGGTTTCAGCAGACGAGCCATGGAGCGCAACAGGGTCGATTTACCACAGCCATTAGCGCCGATCAGCGTCGTGATTTTGCCTTCGGGAATGTCCAGATCAATGTTGTTGATAATGGTTTTGTCACCGTAACCCAGTGACAGTTTCTGACTTTGGAGAACGGGACGACTCATTTCTTTGTCACCAACAGATAGATGAAGTAAGGGCCACCAATTGCGGCAGTTAAAATACCTACAGGCACTTCCAGTGGAGCCAGCAGCAGACGACCCGCCAGGTCACTGACCACCACCAACAATGCACCCACCATAGCTGCACCGGGCAACAGCAGCTCAGGCATGTTACCTAATAGTCGTCGGGTAATATGCGGTGCCATCAGGCCAACAAAACCAATGCTGCCACAAAAGGCGACACTGCCCGTTGCCAGTGCGGTACTGAGCATAATCAGGCCAAAACGTTCAGGCGTCAGCCGGCTACCCAACCCTCTTGCCACGTCATCACCCAGACTCTGAGCCGTCAGACTGCGCATGGCAAGAATCAAAAAGGGCACCAGCAACAAATACCACACTGAAAGAATCTGTACCTGCTGCCAGTTGGCCGTATTCAGGCTACCACTCAGCCACACCTGCGCTGCTGCAGTTTTATCAATGGAGCTCATGGTCATCATGACGGTACGGGCAGCGGTTAACAGAGATCCCATGCCAATACCAATCAAGATCATACGCCTTGGCGCTACGCCGTTATTCCAGGCAATGAAGTAAATAGCCATAACGGTGATCACACCACCGGCAAAAACAAAAGCCGGCATCAGCATCATACTGATTGAGCCTGAAAACAGGGTGATAATCGATACAGCGACAAAGCTTGCACCATCAGTCACACCCAAAACATCGGGCGATGCCAGAGGGTTTCGCACCAAGCCCTGCATAATGACACCGGCAATACCCAAGCCGGTTCCTACCATAACGGCCATCAACACCCGGGGCAGGCGAAATGTATTGATGATCAGCGATTCTGTCACATCTCCCTGACCAGCCAGAGTCTGCACCACCCGCCATGGACTGATCGTGCTGGAACCCGTTCCCAGAGCTACTACAACACTGACGACCAGAAGCAACGCAACAATGCCAAGGGAGATGACACCCTTGCGCGGAAACAGGTGAGATACCCAGGCATTGCGAACCAGAAAATAGTTTGAAGACTGGTCTGGCAAAGCGTTCGATATCGACTGTGATAAAGAGCTTGAGTTCATGTAGTCAGGCTCCGTCGTGCATAAGCAATAAAGAAAGGCGCGCCAATCAACGACATGGCAACCCCGACCGGTACTTCCTGCGGCCAGACAATAAATCGGGCCAGTACATCTGCTGACAACAGCAGGCTGGCACCAATAAACATGGAACCGGGAATCAGCCAGCGATAATCAAGCCCCAGCAGCGCCCGGGCAAAGTGCGGAGCAATCAGGCCAGCAAAACCGATCGGGCCAGCCATTGCCACAGAAATACCTGCCAGAGACACCACTACCAGACAAGCTGCCAGTTTTACCCGGACGGTTTTCTGCCCAAGGCTTTTGGCAATGTCATCGCCCAAAGCCTGCGCGTTCATGGATTTAGCCAGCAGGAAAGCCACCAGCCAACCAGCAACCATCACCGGAATCATAGACACCACCAGATCCAGTCGGCGTCCTTCTATAGAACCGGATAGCCAGAACAGCACTTCGTCGAGAACGGATTCATTAAACACCAGAATGCCGGAAGTAATCGAAGCCAGAAAAGCATTCACCGCTACCCCTGCCAGCGTCAGGTTAAGTGGTGTCAGGTTACCGGTGGACATTCCTAGAAAATAAACGACACATGCTGTTGCAGCAGCGCCGACCATGGCAAACAGGGCAAAGAATTCATGACTGGTGACACCAAAAAACGCCGTTGCAACCACTATCGCCAGAGACGCCCCGGCATTAATACCAAAGATACAGGGTGATGCCAGCGGATTGCGGGTCAGCCCCTGCATAAAGAGACCGGCGACGCCCAGACTGGCTCCGACCAACGTCGCCAGAACAGCTCTTGGAAAACGCATCTCCAGAACGACAATATGCTCACGACTGCCGTCGAATGCTGAAAAAGCACCTGTAACATCCTGCCAGCTGATTCCGGTATAACCCAGGATCATGCTGCATGTTGCCAGCGCAATCACTGCCAGAAACAGGGTAGCCAGCACCAGACCTTTCGGCACCTGCACTGGCATCATCATTTGTCGGGAAACTGCCGTCATTATCAGCCTTCCTGCTTCTCTTGACCGGGCAGCAAGGCATCCTCAATGTTCTGTAGCACCTTGCGTCCGGACAGAATGCCGTAAGACTTGTTCCAGATGTCATTATCCATCTGGTAAATCTGGCCTTTCTGGTGCGCACGCAGCTCCTGCCATAATGGGTGACTTAACCAGTTGTTGGTATTCTCAACACCGCTTTCCGGATCAGCAGCCGCAAAAGTAAAGTAGAACTGGATATCTGCATCCGCTTCGGGAATGCGTTCCATGGTCAGAGGCTCGGCAAAATCGTCCTTGTCATGCAACTCAGGGCGGGCAAAGCCCAACTCTTTAATCAACCCTGCCGCAAAGCTGGTGTTGTAGTAATAACGGGCACCTGTCACCTGAAAGCGATAAACACCGACCTCCTGCTCAAGAAATCCAGCGTCGTCTAGTCTGGATGACAAACGTTCAATACGATGGTCAAGATCAGTCAGAATGTCCTGACCTTCCTGTTCCCTGCCGACAGCTGCACTGACCTGAGACAGATTCTCACGCAGTCGCCCCTGAAACTGATCGGTAAAGACGGTTGGTGCGATCGCACTCAGCTGAGGATACAGAGCTTCCTGACGTGCCTTGATACCAATAATCAGGTCTGGTTGCAGGCTGGCAACCGCTTCCAGATTGATCTGGGTTTCCTGCCCTACCACTGGCGTCCCTTCCATATCGTCACGAATATGGGCAAACCAGGTATCAGACGGATTCGCCGTTTCTGAACGTACTGCGCCTACAGGCTTGATGCCCAGAGCCAACAGGGTTTCTGTCGCCTCTACTGACAAAACAACAATACGCCGGGGGTTTTCCGGAACGTCTGTAGCGCCCATCACATGATGGATGGTTCGTGTATTAACCGATGTTGTATCCAGAACATCTGAATCCTGACTGGAACAGCCTGAAAGAAAAACAGCCAAGCCGAATACAGGCATCAGCCGTTTGAAGTGTTGCAAAATATCCATTTTAAAATGCCTCAGAAACCTGAAAAAAGATGAAGGGCACCCCCTGCCACACTGGAGGCACCCTGTCGTTTTTATGAATTAAAACGTCGTGCTAAAGCCGACATACCAGGTTCTTGGGTCAATGTTGTAACCCTGTCGGCGAGTACTGTCAGACAGTTGTCGGTTGGAAATATTGGTGACACCGGCACGCAAATTCAGGTCAGACGTTACGCTGTAGGTCATGCCCAGATCAATCAGTGAATAGCCCTCCATCTCACGGTCTTCCTCAATCTTCTGGGTGCCGGTATGAGTAGCTCGAACAAAAGTGTTCAGTTTGTTCATAGCCTTCCAGTCAAGTTGGGTAGATACAGTCTGACGCGGACGGTTAAGCAGGCGCTTACCCGTAGAACGGTCAATCGCATGGGTGTTGGTGTAATCAGCTCTGAATGCCAGTGTCTCGGTCAGTTCTATACGACCGCCCAACTCAATACCATCAACACGAGCTTTGTCGATGTTCTTGTAGGTATGAATTCTTTTGGGTTTATCCGGATCATCCGTCGGTTCCCAGCCAATAATGGTGTCTCGGTCCTGCTCAATCAGGTTATCAATATCATTGCGGAACACAGCGGCTTCCACCATCCAGTTAGTTTCCTGATAGTTGAAAGCGAGTTCATAGCTGGTACTAGTTTCCGGCTTAAGGTCAGGGTTACCAACAACAATACAGTCGCCACGACAACTGTTCAGGCGATAGTCTTCAGTCAGGTTAAGTAGTGAAGGGGCGTTAAAGGCCTGACCTACACCACCTTTAACGGTGAGCCTGTCTGTCACTGTATTGACAAGGTATGCACGTGGACTGAACTCTGTACCGAAATCTTCATGGTGATCAAGGCGGGTACCATAGGTTAATGTCCAGTCATCGTTCAGGCTCCATTCATCCTGAATGAACAATGCTTCCTGTTGCACATCGGCCTTTCCTGATCCTGACAAATCAGCCTTATTGACCAGATCTGTTTTTCGGATTTCACCACCAAACGTCAGACGATGGTCGTTAATTTCAGTGGTAACAGAGCCATCAATGGCATTGTTGGTTTCTTTGGCATAGTCCCTGCGGTTGGTAGTGAAATTCATCGATCCACTTTCCACATATTCACGGGCATAACGCATCTGGCTATCACCCCAGTCCCACTCACCACTATGAGTAATAGCAACCGAGTTACGCTTTATCCGAACATCCGAATCATTAAACCGGGCTCTGTCATCACGAATAGTCTCCAGAAAGCCTTCCCTTTCGTCATCGCTATAAGTCACATCAAAATCCAGAATCTGGCGATCATCGATCAGCCAGCTCAGATTACCGGACACACCCAGAGTCTCACGCTCTTCCAGTCCCGTTACATCAGCCCTGTCACCGCTGAATGGCTTCCAGGCATCACGGCTCATTTTATTCAGGGACAGGTTCAGAAACAGCTCATCATCAATCAGGGCACCACCGGTATTCAGACCCATGCTGCGCTCAATACCGCCTTTTCGGTCAGTAGGGCGGGAGTAGTCACCCGTAATCGTGCTGGTCCATTCATTGTCTGGTTTTTTGGTGATGATATTGACGACACCGCCCAGTGCTTCGGAGCCATAAAGTGCAGACATCGGGCCACGAATAATCTCGATCTGTTCAATGTCTTCCTGAGGTATAGACGTCAGATCAAAGTCGTTACCGCGGATAATCGCGTTAGAAGAACTCATTTTGCGGCCATTGACCATAATCATGGTGTACTTTGGGTCCATACCGCGAATACTGATCATTTCACGACCGCCACGCCCACCATCTTTACGGCTTTCGACGCCTACTGCTTTTTTGACAATATCATTGAGGCTGTTCGCAGGCTGCTGACGAAGCTCATCACCGGAAATAACAGCCATTGAGGCCGGAGCAGTAGCAAGGTTATTCTCCGTCTTAGTCGCTGTCACTACGACCTGATTCATCATATAAGAGGACTCATTATCCTGAGAGGTTTCCTGAGCGACCGCCGCCGAGGATAAACTGGCAGCAATAGTAAGAGAAAGAAACTTGGCTTTGTGTGGAATGCAATGGCGGGACATTAATTAAACAACCTGTGTGGAGTCGTACTTCTTTTTCATAAATGCCAATTATTCTCATTTGCACTATTATTTCAATAGCTAATTACAAAAAAAGTAACAAGCTATAAGCTGTTACTTTTTTCAAAACAATCAACGCTAAATCAACAACACATACCAAATAAACTCACGCACATGCTGATTATGCGGGACTGCCTGTACGCTTAACATGCAATACAAGACTGTGCCCTAATAACTCGTAGCCTTTCTCCCTGGCAATCTCTTTTTGGCGGGCTTCAATGATCGGGTCGGTAAATTCAATGATTTCACCACTGTTGGTGCAGATCATATGATCGTGGTGATTGGATGATTTCAACTCAAATCGAGCTACAGCGCCATCAAAGTTATGACGCGTCAGAATACCCACTTCTTCAAACTGATTGAGAATTCGATAAATGGTCGCCAGACCAATATCGGTCTTGTTTTCCAATAACAGCTTGTATACGTCTTCCGCACTGACATGACTGCCAACCAGCGATTCCATCGCTTCCAGTACTTTCACCCGGGGAAGCGTTACCTTAAGCCCGGCTTCCTTTAACTTATGACTGCTCACTGCATTCCAGCCTTTTTAGCAATAATCTGTAGGCTCCCCAAACGTCAATGATGGGGAAGAGGTCTTGATGAAAGTGATTTTTTAACCAGAACTGTTTACAGTCAAGAATTAACGAGCTGCACTCCTACGTAATTAGATACGTAATAAGCGAAGCGCCCTATAAAAAAACATTCTTCCTTCAATGAGAAGCAAATACTCTGGTTAACCCATCTTTGGTGTAACCTATTGTCTGGTAAGGGTCTTTCCGATCACCAAATTCCATTCCAGGTGAACCAATGGGCATACCGGGTACAGCCAGACCGCGAATAGATGGTTTCTCTACCAGTAACCTTTTAATATCGGATGCCGGTACATGGCCTTCTATCGCATAGCCATCAATAAAGGCGGTATGGCACGACCCCAGACTGTATGGGAGGTTAGCCTTGAGCTTATAGTCGTTCAGATTCTCAACATTGTGCGCCACGACAGAGAAGCCACTGTCTTCAAGGTGCCTCACCCACTTCGTACAGCATCCGCAAGTGGGCGACTTATACACGTCAATTTCGGGCAGTGTTTCTTCAGCAACAACAAAAAGCGGGGTAAGAAACAGAACAACGGAGGTTATTATTTTTCTCATAGCTCTGACTTGCGGGTGTGTTTTTTCATTACCCTAGCAGGATTTCACCCGTTAACCAATCGCCCGATTCGAAATACACGACACTGTATGTTGTTACCCCTGAAGATCTTCAGGTTCATCGGCACAGCATTCTTCACACAAAAATTCGATCAGTGCATCAAAGCGTTTAAACTGCGGGATGCAATAGAGTGTACGTCCTTCTCTTTGCTGCTTCACCAGCCCGACCGACACCAGCGCAGAGATATGATGTGATAATGTAGAGCCCGGAATCCCGAGTTCTTTCTGCAGAGTCCCCACAGGCAAACCTTCACGCCCGGCCTTTGCCAGTCGCTTATAGACCTTTAACCGGGAAGGGTGCCCGAGCTCTTTCAGAGCTTTTGCATAATCTTCGATGTCCAGCTTCATTATCAAACTGCCTTAAAAAATTATTCCGATCATACAGCAACGGATACAAAACGACTGATTTTAAACGACCAATGCCCGAACCTCTGAATAATACCAATTCCCCTTTCTAAACATGAATTGCGCAGCCATTCAGAATCACGGGAGCTGCGTTGGAACTCCTCGCAATAGCTCGCTATTACTCGTCGTTCCGCCTTGTCCCGCGACCCCGAATGGCTTGCTCATGGTCATATTTAGAAAACGGAATTGGTATAAGGCCCGGGCATTGGTTAAAGCATTATGCTATCAGGGTGAATACCAGCCCTGCTGTTACCGCCATGGAGAAGATAACCGCCAGGAACGCTGCAATCATCTGGTTACGGAACAGTGACTTCAGCAGAATCACTTCGGTCAGGCTCGCGCCGGCACTACCAATAATCAGTGCCATCAGTGCGCCCATGCCCATACCTTTGGCACCCAGTGCAGAAGCCAGAGGAATAACCGCTTCAGCACGAATATACAGTGGCACACCAATCACAGCAGCAAATGGAATAGCCAGCGGGTTTTCAGGTCCGGCGTACTGGGCAATAAAATCAGCCGGTACAAAACCGTAAGTAAACGAACCAATACCAATACCCACCATCAATGCCGGAAAGACTTTCTTGAACTGTCTCCAGGTTTCAGCCCAGATACGTGCCCAACGACCGTCTTTTTTGGCTGGTTTTGTGCCACAACCGGTGTTAGTGCTACAACCGGTGTTAGTGCCACAACCAGAGGTTTCTTTTTCGACAGGCTTACTGTCGCCACAGCCGGAGTCTTTTTGGCTACCACAACCCGAGGATGTTTTGCCGTGAACAACGTCTTCACTAACATAACGCTCAAAGCCCAGCTTCTCCAGTACATAACCGCCAATCACAGACACGACAAGCGCAATCACAAAGTAAACGGCAGTGACTTTAAACCCGAATGTCGCCAGGAACAGACCAATGATGATCGGGTTCATCAGTGGTGACGTGAACAGGAAGGTAATGGTTGGTCCAAAACCGGCTCTGGCTTTTAACAGACCCGCCAGCATTGGAATGGTAGAACAGCTACAGAACGGTGTCAGAGCCCCCAGCAAACCGGCAGATATATAGCCTTTACCGCCTTTGGAACCGAGAATTTTCTGGATTCGCTCCGCTGGCATATAGTCGAGAATGACACCAATGATAAAGCTGATCACCAGAAACAACAGGGTCAACTCGACCGCAAGAAACAGGAACATATCAAAAGCCTGCCCGGCTTTTGCGAGTATCTCTGCGCTCATTTAATACTCCTAGAAATATCGAAATAAAAACTCAAAAAAATCAGGAGTACACTTATCTGTCACCATTACTTCAACAGAACAGTGACAAGCGTAACCAGTGGACTCCTGTTAATCCGCTCACTCAGCAGCATGGTTCTTCACACTGCTGCCTTGGGAAACTCTGTTTCATGCGGCGCATTTTATCAACTGCCGAAACTTTGTCAACTATATTTCTAGAAAAATAGAAATGAAGTTGACCGGAAATGATTTCCAGCCTCTGAAATCTGAAGCTCCAGCCTGCAGTTTCACTTTGATGAACTTGTAAATATTTTTTGCAG
This sequence comes from Endozoicomonas montiporae CL-33, assembly GCF_001583435.1. Taxonomy (NCBI): domain Bacteria; kingdom Pseudomonadati; phylum Pseudomonadota; class Gammaproteobacteria; order Oceanospirillales; family Endozoicomonadaceae; genus Endozoicomonas; species Endozoicomonas montiporae. The sequence goes on from NZ_CP013251.1 coordinate 287,548, forward strand.
CCCGAAAAAACAGAAGGAATGTCTTATCTATAAATAAACTTGCATACGAACAAAATCTGCACCTCATGAAGCCAGTGCCTGTGCCAAAATTAGAAACTCATGTTACGCACCCCTTCATCGACTGAAGTTTCTGGAACGATGATTTCAATGCAGTGAGATAAAGCTTTGCCCGCAACTCAAAATGGTTTAAATCAAGCTTATTAGCCAGCACCTCGAGACGAAATGCCGAATATATCGACATAAACAGATGATTACTCTGCGTCAAAACTGTATAAGTCGGTGACTTGGCCATTGACGCATTAGATTTGAGTGTTTTATGGAAGACTTCAACTTTCCACCGTTTTTTGTAGATCGCCTTCAAAGCCTCTGCGTCACACTCAAGATCACTGCATATCAGATAGAGAATGCCCTTACTGCCATCTTTGTTTGTAAAGACCTGCCGGAACAGCAGAACGGGGAAGTCCACGCCTGCAATCCAGCCTTTGATAGGCTTTTCTTCTGAGAAATCAATGGAATCTATGCGCTGTGAGCGCCCCCGACTTTTATCTTCCTCACTCAGCGAAACCTTCCGGTTTGACTTGCTGGCCATGACAAAATGCTTATCGCATTCGTGTCGTATATACAGCATGTTGTCGTTAGAACAGAACCAGCTATCTGCCAGCACGTAACGAAATTTGAGCTGATTATCACAGCAAACTTTCAGCATCTCCCGAAAGTCTTCGTTCTTGGTGGTTTCAGCCTTGCGTTTAACTTTTTTAGTTTTTACGTCGGAGTATTGAATAGGCTTTTCGATAAGCTTGTAGGCCACGGGAATAGAGATATCACCGACATGGTAAACAAAGTTGAGAAGGTTGATACCTTTTACCGAACGACCAAAGGTGTGATCAAAGTGCCATGCAATCAGGTCGTTCTCATCAGTGTAGAGTTTCTCCTGAATAGTGTCGTCGGCAATAAGTACTCCATCATCGCGCTCTTCCTGACGCACAACGGCTTTAACATGGTGCCAAAGAGTCTTACTGTCGAAGTGATTACGGGACAGAAGGCGTGTTACCTGATCATGGCTGTATGCGCCGTCCAGCAAAGATGACAGCTGTGTAGCTGTCGTTTTGCCGAATGAGGACAGCAGGTAATCGCTATACAGCTCAAACAGCTCTGTGTTCATGCTCTAAAGCATGGCAGATTTTTCTGGGTGCGTAACATGAGTTAGAAAAATAAATGCCTGAAACAGACTAACTTTTTATACGACTATGTATTTTTATATAGCCTCAGTCTCAGGCGAACCGCTCGCTATGACATATCAAATTACATCTATACTTGCTCGGGTTTCTACCGAGGAGTAATCCAAGATGAAAACTCGTGCAGCTGTCGCCTTTGCTGCAGGCAAACCACTGGAAATTCAAGATGTGGAACTGCAGGGACCTCAGGAAGGAGAGGTACTTGTCGAGCTTAAAGCAACGGGAGTCTGCCACACCGACGCCTTCACACTCTCGGGCGATGACCCGGAAGGCGAATTCCCGGTTATTCTGGGTCATGAAGGTGCAGGCATTGTGGTGGATGTCGGTAAAGGGGTCACTTCACTGAGAAAAGGCGATCACGTCATTCCTCTCTATACACCAGAATGCCGACAGTGTGATTTCTGCCTGAACCCGAAAACCAACCTTTGCCAATCCATTCGCTCTACCCAAGGTAAAGGCCTGATGCCTGACGGCACTAGTCGTTTTTCACTCGATGGCAAGCCGCTACTTCATTACATGGGCTGCTCAACGTTTTCGAACTACACGGTGCTACCGGAAATAGCACTGGCCAAAATCAACCCGGAAGCACCTTTCGACAAAGTTTGCTACATCGGTTGCGGGGTAACCACAGGGCTCGGGGCTGTTGTATTTGATGCCAAGGTTGAGCCCGGTAGTACGGTTGCCGTGTTTGGCCTGGGTGGCATTGGGCTGAATGTCATCCAGGGGGCAAAGATGGTTGGTGCAGACAAGATCATCGGTATTGACCTGAATCCGGAAAAAGTCGCCATTGCCAAACAGTTTGGCATGACAGATTTCATCAATCCGAATGAAGTCGATAATACCGTTGACGCCATTATCGATCTTACTGGCGGCGGTGTGGACTACAGCTTTGAATGCATCGGCAATGTGCATGTCATGCGTCAGGCGCTGGAATGCTGCCACAAAGGCTGGGGGGAATCCTACGTTATCGGGGTTGCCGGTGCCGGTCAGGAAATCTCAACCCGTCCGTTCCAGCTGGTGACCGGTCGCAGCTGGAAAGGCAGTGCCTTCGGCGGAGCACGCGGACGCACCGACGTTCCCAAAATTGTTGACTGGTACATGCAGGGCAAGATCGACATTGATTCGATGATCACCCACACCATGCCGCTGGACAAGATAAACGACGCTCTTCATTTGATGCATGAAGGCAAAAGCATTCGTTCCGTGATTCTTTACTGACAGGAGTCGCTCAATGGAACAGCTATCCGTTACCAAAGCCTTTGAAGGCGAACTGCATCGTTATAAGCATTCATCATCATCAACGTCAACAGATATGGTGTTTGCTGTTTACCTGCCTCCACAAGCAAAGAACCACTCCGTTCCAGTTCTATATTGGTTGTCAGGACTCACCTGTACGGATGAAAACTTTACCCAGAAAGCCAGTGCTTTTCGCATGGCGGCAAAGCTGGGTCTGGCTATTGTCTGTCCGGATACCAGCCCTCGCGGTCTGGAACTTCCGGGCGAACACGACAGCTACGACTTTGGCTCCGGTGCCGGTTTTTATGTGGATGCCACACAACCACCCTGGTCCGGCCATTACCGGATGTACAGCTATGTCGCTGATGAGCTGCCTGAACTGATTGAAAAGACTTTCCCGGTCTCGGACAAAAAAGCCATCAGCGGGCACTCAATGGGTGGGCACGGTGCACTGGTGATTTACCTTCGTAACCCGGGTGCCTACACCTCCGTGTCAGCATTCTCGCCTATTGTTCACCCCTCAAAAGTGCCTTGGGGGCAGAAAGCTTTTCAGAATTATCTGGGGGCAGATAAAGATCTGTGGGCAACCTACGATGCCACTTTGCTGATACAGGAAAACGGTGCGAATACACCTATTCTTATTGATCAGGGCGACAGCGATTCATTTCTTGAAGAGCAGTTGCAACCCAACCATTTTGAGGCTGCCTGTGCCAGAGCCAATGTGCCGCTAACACTCAATTTGCGGGCAGGCTATGACCACAGTTACTACTTTATATCCAGCTTTATCGACAACCACCTTGAGTTTCATGCCCGAAAACTCATGGGTTGAAGACTTCCTGTTTTATCACGATTTAAGTTGGTCAGCCTTTGTTTCTGGCCAACTGAACACAGAGGAAACACGCTATGAGAGCCGCCGTTGCGCATAATTTTAAAGAACCGTTAAAAATTGAAGATGTACCTGTACCTAAAGTCGGTCCCAATGATGTGCTGGTGAATATCAAAGCATCAGGTGTTTGTCATACCGACCTGCATGCCTGTCACGGTGACTGGCCGGTAAAGCCGACAATGCCTCTGATTCCCGGGCATGAAGGGGTTGGCGTTGTGACCGAGGTAGGAGAGCAGGTAACTCATCTGACCAAAGGCAGCCGGGTGGGCATTCCATTCCTTTACTCCGCCTGCGGTTTTTGTGACTACTGCCTTGAAGGAAGGGAAATACTTTGCCCTGATGTCGTCTATGCCGGCTACATGGTGAATGGTGGCTATTCTGATTACTGCCTTGCCGATGCCCGTTATGTGGTTGAAATACCGGAAGGACTGTCCTTCATTGATGCCGCCCCACTGTTCTGTGCCGGAGTAACGTCCTACAAGGCATTAAAAGTCAGCAACACCAAACCCGGCGACTGGGTATCCATTGTTGGTGTCGGCGGTCTGGGCCATCTGGCGATTCAGTATGCTAAAGCGATGGGGCTGAATGTTGTAGCGGTCGATACCGGCCCTGACAAACAGAAACTGTCGCTCGATCTCGGGGCTGATTATTTTGTTGATTTTATGAAGGAGAAGCCGGAAGAGAAGATTCAAACGCTTCTGGATACCGGTGTGCACGCCGCCATTGTAACGGCTGTATCAAAAGCAGGTTTTGACAGTGCCTACGCATCCACCCGAAGGGGCGGAACAATGGTATTGGTCGGACTGCCACCCGATGAACTGCCTATTCCTATCTTTGATACCGTACTGAACGGCGTCACCATTGTTGGTTCTATTGTCGGAACCCGCAAAGATCTGGCGGAATGCCTTGAGTTTGGTGCTCAGGGTAAAGTCAAAACCACCATCGAGGTGAGAAAGCTGGAAGAGATTAACCAAATTTTCGATCAGATGGAAAAGAACGAAATTACGGGTCGTATTGTCATGGATATGACGTAATTGTCGTTTAAATAACTAGAATTAATACAAAAAGGGAGAGCCTGAACTCTCCCTTTCTATTTGCGAGTGTGCTGATTTAACGGCTGGACAGATCCAGACGAGTTGGCATACAACCTGTTGCGCTTTCTACAACACAGTCAGCTTCGTCAAACACGCGCTCCAGATCCATACGGAAGTTATCCATATACACCTCGGCAGTACCTTTGCTGCCCGGAGTCCGGCGCATACGGAAGGTCAGGGTCAGGTAGTCGTAATCCGGACGCTTACGCAGGGTAAAGGTATATTCGCCATTGTGACCCGGCAGGATATCACCAATATCACGACGTTCTACCATGCGCTCGCCGTTACGGTTGAACGCTTCAGCCACTACTTCAAACTTGAAGTCTTCACCAACAGTGTTGGCATCAAAGCGGAACAGGTAACGGGTACCCAGTGGATCTTCCGAGATATTGATATCACGCTTAACATTCTGCCAGCCCTGCTGACCACCACGACGGGAGAACTTCAGTACGCGGTCACCAGCAGTCGCCATCTCTCTGTTGCGCTCGACTTTGGCACCACCGCGAACCGTCCAGTGATCGGTACCTTGAGAGAAGTCACCATTGTCCAGACCAGCATCAGCACCACGGCGCATCACAGCAATGTTTTCAAACGCAAACTGGTCGTTATCACCTTCTGCAACATACTCAATGTGCAGATAGTTCGCACCACGAGGCTTATGGGTTTTGATCATAAACGACTGTTGCTGGTTTTCAGCAGACAACTTGTCACTGATTTCAGTTTCACCAACAACATTGGCCAGGTCGCCATCGGTTGACCAGCGCAGACGCAGGTAGCCTTCACCCTTGTCGGCATTCAGGGTTTGACCCATCGCACGCACAACAAAACGGGTGTCGTCCAAATCCATGGCCAGTTCCAGAGGCTGACTGATAGCGGTTTCGCCATTTGCTGTCAGAGCCACCGCTTTGGAGCCAATACCATCAATGATTTCGGCCTTGCCATTACCCAGTACCGTCCAGTTATCCAGCTCACGGGCAAAATGCGGGTTGGTGAAGCGCATGGGCTGACCATCCAGTTGTGCCACCAGATCTTCCAGCTCGATCCAGTCACCTTCCGGATCAATCACTTCGTAGTCTGCGTGAGTCTGAGGCAGAGTGTAGGGGGCCATCTGGAAACCATACTCGGTACGGGTACCGTCAGCATCCACACCCACTACACGACGAGGTGTCATGTTGGAATAAATTAGCTGACCTTCTTCTTCTTTCACGTAAGGACGGTAGAAGTCACCACGGAATTTCTCAACGGTGCCCGGCTTGATGGTTTCAACCAGACCAATACCGCCAAACCAGAAGTCGGCAATACCAATACCGTCAGCACCGTATTCAGGGAAGTCCATAGACCAGCGGGTCAGCATGTTAATCGGCTCGCCACCCGCAGAGTTATGCATTTCCTGACGGCGACCATCACGGTACGCCATGTAGCCGCCTACGCTGGAAGCAGAGAAACCGTGCTGACCAAAGCCCAGTACTGCCGGGAAGTGCAGGAACTGGTTAGGACGATCGGAAGGACCGTCGTTGTAGTAACCACAGGCAGGCAGCTTGCGCTTGTTGCCGCCACGACAGTTCGGGTGGCTACCGGCAGAGAAACCACCAAAGTATGGCGCGCCCATTTCATCAGTGGCCGCCATGGTGGTCGCGTAATAGTTGTGGTTCTGTTCCAGCCAGCCTTCACCGTCAAAGTGGTGGTTCAGAATCAGGGTGGCACCGTTGACAATAAACGCTGCATGAGACGCCATAATGGTCGGCTCGCCTTTCAGCCAGTCGTCGGTACGGAAACTGTCGCGGTGATAAGAGTAAGCTTCATAGTCTGTAGAGACATAAGGGTCCTGAGCAGCACCGATATCACCGAAAATCCAGGTTTCGTTCGCCATCAGGTTGTTGATATCCAGAGGACCATGGTCGTCCAGTGTCCAGGTAATACGCTGTTCGGCACGAATGGTATCACTGGAACGTTTTACCAGCTGACGCAGGTATTCGGCATAAACCTTGAACTTCTCGTTGTCAGGGTACAGCTCGGCAGCTTTATAAGCCGCTGGCAGGTACTTCATGCTGACATAGACCTGCGGCTGTGAACTCAGGTAGCCACGTCCGTTAACCCCCGGATTAGGCAAACCGTCCCGGTTGTAAACCCGAACGAAATGACCGTCAACTGTACGAACACCGCCGTACAAATGTTCAGACAGGCCAGCGTGGGTTTCGATGATACGTTCCAGCAGGATTTCGATATCCGGATCGTTCTTCACCTGATCAATAGCCATCAGCAGGTACATGGTCCAGCCTACGTTATCGGCAATCGGTGTACCGTTGGCGCTTTCACGCAGCAGCATGCGGGTGATCTGGCCAGAGTGTCCACCAGCCAGTGTGTTGGTGCCTTCAATGTCGCCATCGACGATCAGACTCTTGATCGCTTTCAGGTATTCGTCCAGCTCGTCGTGCAGCCACTCTTCATAGCTCAGACGACTGTCACTGTTATCGAACATCACCTGAACCTGTTCCTGAGCCAGCAGCATACGACCATCAGCCGTCGCAGCAATATCCTGCAGTTCGGTGCTTACTTTTTCGGTATAAACAGACAGTTCAACGTTCTTGCCCTGGCGCAGCTCATCCAGCGCAACGGTCAGAATACGAGCGTTTTCACCATCATTCTGCAGCAGGTACAGACCACTGTTGTCTTCACCGCCGTAGACACGACCCATGGTGGCAGACTGCAGGTTCTCAGCCTTGGCAATCTGTTTCAGACTGCGCCCTTCAAGACGATACAACCCATCTTCAGTAGTGGCGTACAGCTGACCTTCGGCCAGATCCATGGTCATGCCGGTAACCGGTGTATTGGATGAAATCTGTCTTTTACGACCTTTAGCTCCCCCGTCATAAACCGTGTTACGACCGGCTTCATAAACGTAGATGCCTTTCTCACTCCCCACAAACAGCTGGTCTTTGAAGTAGGTCATACCAATACCGGCTTCACCGTCAGACAGGCTGACACGGTCAAACACGGTTAACTCTTTGGTATTAGTGTTAAATGCCATTACAGCGTCGTCTGCTTTGCCTTTGCCGCAAACCGCAAAAAACAGGAAACGACCGGACGGAGTAAAGGTCATGCCACAAATGCCTTTATCCAGATCCGCTTCCGGCAGGGCTTTCAGAAGATCATCGTGACTGATGGAAGACTTCAGCTGCTCGGCAATGTTGCGAATTTCAATGGTGTTGTTCGCTTCATCCGCCACCGCGTACAGTCCGGACACCTGCGCCGCAGCAACAGCGCCAGCCTTGTCGCCGTCGTAATTCCAGCTGGTCAGCATAATGCTGCCATCCAGTTGCTGATCTGCTGGTGCGTCAGTGTTGGCTGAAACCAGACCACTGGTGGTCAACATGATACCCATACCAACGGGCAGACAGGCTTTCAGTGCGCGGGAAAGGGGATTGCGCGCAAATTTCAAAGGCATAGCTTGCTTCATAAAACGGCGATTCACTTGAGGGAGCGATGGTCAGTCACAGTTATGTCACGTAATCCGTTTTTCGAAAAAAACGCTTACCTGACATAACTTTCTCTACAGTACAAATTGTGCACTGTAGAATGTAAGAATATTGCGAGTTATACCTTGATACTGATCAATCGTGTGAAATTATGAAATTTACAAATTGTAAGGAAGGGTATTTAAAATCGTTTGCTTTATCCCGTCGCATTCAGCCCCATGACTCTGCTGCATCATGAACATCGCGATGATTGCTGCAATTCAGCCAATTACATTCAGTTTAATCTTCTGACAATCATTTGACCGACACTGATCAAATCACCAAGTTTTAACGGGTTTCGTTACAATACTGAGTGGCATAAAACTATTGATGGTTTCAGCCCCGTCAAGGGCTGTCAAAATAGCAGGAAATAGTTTTTACAAACCCCGAAGGGGTGCTCTCTCAATTTGATAGTTGATTCAAAAATCAACTATCATCCTGCCTGACATAAAGCTAGACCAAAGTTGATTCCAACGCCCTTTACTCTGGATCAAAGACCTCGTTTCAAGAAGAACTTCTGCACCTGCTGGTTTCCACCTCATACCTGAACCACACAGCCGTTGTTTGACCAATGTCTTACAAGCAGCTTCTGTCACTCCAGAGCCTATCGGCCAGTTATGTTTCAGGGCTTGATGGTATTTCATCAAATGATGGTTGTTCGTAAAATAGGTCACCGCCTTGTAACGCTTCTCTATCAGTGCAGTAGTCTTTTTCGGGAGTTCGGCAGATTCAATTTCTTTCAGTATTTTTTTGGCTGCCCCTCGCTTGTTTTTCAGGTTGTGGAGCTTGTCTTCAAGCCACTGCTTTCTCTTGGCTTTACTGCTCGGAAACAACGCTTCTGCTACTCCTCCCAGATACTCTGAGGCATGAAAAAAATCGAGTATTTGAGCTGAGGTATGCTGCTTCAGGTATCGCCAGTTTTCTTTAGCTCCATCGGCTACGCCAATGTATGTTGCTTGCGGATAGAGACGTTTGAGATCCGCAATCTCATCGTCCAGCTTGTTCATAAAGCTTTGTTTACCATATTCAGGCGAACTGGCGGTGTAGATTGTGTGAAGTCTGTCGCCATTGGCAGAATAAAGGCTTAAGGTTCCACACATGGCTTCTCGCCAGCCTTCTTCGCAAAGCAGCATGCAGGTGCCATCAAGTCCTATAGCAATGGTTTCCACTGCCTCTGGTAACGGCGGTAAATCATAACGAGTCTTTTTTTGATCTTCAATTAATGCACCGACCCTGTCGGATAAGTGCTTGATATAGGAGTTTGACAACACTCTTTGATGGTTGGTTTCAAAATCTTCTTTTACTGCGGGAGCAGGCATCTGGCTGTACTTCCAGGCGAGAGTTTTTGCAAATTTGGGCGTAGCTGAGCCAACAATCCCAGAGTGATAATCAAGCGGAGCCAGAGTGACTCCACCTCTGACACCCTGATAGACAGAGCGTTCCATGGGCACGCATCCGTAAAGGGTTTCGTAGTGCTTTAGCACTTTCCCCTTATAGCTCCATTTTTGCTGGTTAAGGACAATAGGTTCGTTGTTGGGTGGTTCAAACAACTTTAATAATTCTTGAGTGCCAAGTACTCCTGCCTCATTCAACGCTCGCTGCAATCCATCTTCAAGACTCAGCATGTTGTTAGATTCAATGGGTACTTCAATTTGCAGTACGATAGTTTTTGACTGACGGGCAATGACGGATGCAGGCATGATGGCAGGATTTAGCGATAATAAGTTGTCTTCATAATAGTCGCTTAAAATGCGTACTTTTGTTTCAATCAGTCAGAGAGAGCACCCCCCCGAAGTTCAACAATTTTTTCCAGCAGCCAGGTTTCCCTGTCAATGGACAAACCTTTTTTGTCACTGCCTGCAATAATTGTTTTGTTGTGCTCAATGGCTTCGTGAATGTTAATCCACACCACTTCCATGCCATTAGCCATTTCGTAATCTTCAAAGCGGGGAGCGTCCAGCTCGGCATCAATGGTGCAAAAATAACAATACGACAGCATATGCATAATATCGTGTTCCGGCTTATACCATGGGCGGTATTCTTCATAGACACCCATTGGTTCGATGTTCCGGATATTACGCGCACCGGTTTCTTCTTCCAGTTCCCGAATCAGCCCCTGCTTCAGACTTTCACCATCGTCAATTCCGCCGCCGGGCAAACTGTAATCGTGGTACCTTCGGGTATACATCAGCAGAATGTTGTTGTCTTGCAGAATAATCCCCCGAGCCGCTTTCCGGTGGAGGATACTGCCTGTCAGGTCTGTGATATCGGGGTGCTGAGCGGTTCGTAGAATATTCACGGTTTTTCTCAAAAAGTGCGAAATAGTAGCCGAACCGTTACCAGTCAAACACGAGTACTCAAACATAAGTACTCAAACATAAGTACTCAACCAAATTGTCGTTTTATCTGTGCAAAAGCACCGAGCAGCTCTTCTTCTCGTTCAGCCAGAATATTCAAATGCCCCAATTTTCGACCCGGTCTTGACGTTTTGTTGTACCAGTGTAAAAAGGTTCTTTGGGTCATCAGATGGTCCGGAGCCTGACTGTCATCAGACTGTTTCTGCCCCAACAGGTTATACATGCCCATCACATCGCCACAATGCGCAGAATCTCCTAACGGCAAGCCTGCAATCGCCCGCATATGGTTTTCAAACTGGCTGGTTGCGGCACCATCCATTGTCCAGTGGCCACTGTTGTGTACCCGTGGTGCCAACTCGTTCACCAAGAGTTCATCGCCGGTCACAAAGCATTCAACAGCCAGAACACCCACATATTCGGTGTCCTGCAATAACCGGCTGACATAGTCTCTGGCTTTGGCATGGAGTGAATCCGGTAAACCGGGTGCCGGAATCACCGAATGGATAAGAATGCCATTGCTGTGAGTGTTTTGACCGGGTGTGTAAATCACGATATTACCATCAGGGCTGCGGGCTCCAATCACCGAAATTTCGCGCTCAAACGCAATTTTCTTCTCAACAATCCATTCATGAATGCCTTTGTAGGTAGCATCTGCGAGTTGTGCATCACGTTCTTTTTCAAACGCTTGCAGCTGTTCATCACTGTCAATCACCCACTGGTTGTGACCATCGTAACCATCTTCCGTGGACTTGATCACCACAGGCAGCCCGCCAATGCTGGCAATCGCTTTGTTAACTGACTCCTGCTCGCGAAATACAGCCCAAGGCGACAGAGGAATGCCCAGACTCGACACCAGCGTTTTCTCCCGATGACGGTTCTGTATGGTCCAGACAATGTCCGGATCCGGGTAAACCTGACAGAATGATTTCAGCTGTATGAGTAAAGGCACGCAAACCGATTCGCGCTCAATGGTAATCACATCGGGATTGCCCAGTGCGCCATAAATATCGCGGGCTGTCATGGTGCCGTCCTGACGAACAATCTCCCCAAGCCCTTCTACACAGCGAACAGGCTCATTCGGGTCAGCAAGAAAACTGAACTGCATACCCATGGGCCAGCCCGCCAGTGCAAGCATTCTTGAAAGCTGTCCACAACCTGCAATTCCAACTTTCATTACTCTACGTCCTCCGGCACCTGCTCGGTCTGCTGGCGTCGCCACTCAATCAGTCGCTCTGCCAGAGCGTCATCAGAAGTTGCAAGAATCTGCGCTGCCATCAGACCGGCGTTGGCCGCACCGGCTTCACCGATCGCCTGAGTGGCAACAGCAACCCCCTTGGGCATTTGTACGATCGACAGCAGGCTGTCCAGACCATTCAGAGCCTTACTCTGCACCGGTACGGCCACCACGGGTAAATGCGTCATGGCAGCCACCATACCGGGCAAATGTGCCGCGCCTCCGGCTCCGGCAATAATCACCTTGCAGCCTTCATCCGCAGCCTGTTTGGCAAAGCGGCATAGTCTATCAGGCGTCCGGTGCGCTGATACCACTTTGGCGGAGTAGGGAACCTGAAGCTGGTCTAACAGTTCAGCGGCCTTTTGCATCGTCGGCCAGTCCGAGCGGGAGCCCATAATGATTTGTACAAGCGTCATTTATGTAGTCCAGATTTATTGTTGTGCTCAAGACCTGATTTCTGTTCAAGGCAGTTTTTATTGAACCGGTTGCAAACTGAACAGACACCAGCATGGCATTGGATGAAAAACTGACCTCAAAGTTCCATCAGCAAGAGTGCCGGGACATACTGCCAGAGGCATTAACCTTTATAGACCCATTGGATTTGGAGAGGTGGGTAGGCGGCAAACGAGTGAAGCCCCGTTATCTCCATGGATGGAGTGTATGCTGAGCAACGTCAGGAACGTTGCCAGTGAGCCTACGAATAGTAGGTGATCGGGGTGAACGAGAGCAGCCTACACCCCCACATCTTCAAAGACGATGGGTATAGACCGGATAAAATATAGTTGAGAGAGCAGGCTCCGCCAGTGGGCAAGCCGCCTCAGTGAAAATACTTTTCAACGAGACTGTTGACCCGTCTACCAGTGCAGGGCTGAGAATAGCCGCCTGTGTCCACGAAGGAATCCACATGCTTACTGTTACCCAGTTGGCCAGACAGTATCAGCTGTCCAGAACCACCATTCTTTACTACGAACGGGAAGGGCTGTTGCTGCCTCATTCCCGCTCGCAGAACGGTTATCGCTGGTATGGCGATAAGGAACAGAAACGGCTGGAAGCGATTCTGGCTTATCGTTCCTATGGCGTGCCAATCAGAGACATTGCATCGATTCTCGACCGTGATGAACACATGGAGCAGGAACGCATTTTGCGCAACCGGTTTGCTTCTCTTGAACAGGAGATTCAGACACTGCGTCAGCAGCAAAAGGCGATTGTGCTGTTACTGGAACAACCCACCTTACTGGAGCAACCAATGGTCAATAAAGAACGCTGGACCGACATCATGAAAGCCGCCGGTTTTGACGAAGCCGCCATGAAAAACTGGCACAGGCAGTTTGAAAAAATGGAGCCGGAAGCTCATCAGGAGTTTCTGGAGTCCCTGAGCATTGATAAAGAAGAGATCAAACAGATTCGCATCTGGTCCAGAAGCTAATCTGTCAGGGCATAATCCTGTGGCTCTTATCGGATTCCAGACTGCTACGTAACCAGCAAGCTAATTAATGGTTGAAGTAACCCTTTACCCCGGATTCCGGCGTTATGAACGAACTCAAAGAAGCCGAGGTACAAAGGTAAGCTTTCCTGAGAAATCCCCCTGTGAGGTCTGAGCCATGAACGGAGCAATGACCAGAAGCCTTCCATGGTGTTTACGTGTACTTCATAAATACCATCCTTGTCATCATCCCGGGCGTACTCGCTTTTACCATGACAGACAGATTTATGTTTGTAACCCCACTCTTCAAGGGAGTTGTAAATGCTGTATTCATCAGTGTAAGTTTGGGTTCCCTTGGCTACATGCTTCGTAATGAAAGGCTTTATGGTGGCTTTTCGAACATTATCCAGCATGTTGATAATGACCTGACCTCCTCGCTGAATCATTCCCAGAACGGGAGGCTTGTCTTTTTCGAGAGTTCCTCTGCCCGGAGCTCCTTTTAATCTTCTTTTTCGGGGAGGGCGCGATAGATTTTTTTAAAGCTTCAGGATGTCCTTTGTGACCTGCGACGATGTACACTTCGTCGAACTCTACCTCTCCCTCAAGAGTAATGTCAGGCTTGCGTTTAACGACAGAGGTTCGCAACAAGGTTGTCATTACATGTACATCACTCAGTGAAAGGTCAAGTTCTTTAGAAATCTGGCTGTTGGAAACATTGAGTCCCATCAGGTACAGACAGGAAACCCACACCTTAAGAGGCTGATGATGCCCAGCAAAGACAGTATTAGTCAGGTCATCAAAGTAGCGGTCACAATGTTTGCATTGATAGTGTTGGCATTCAGTTTGTACCGTGTCATGCCCGTTCTTTTTTACATGGCCTGAATCACAATGGGGGCAATGAACCACCCCGTCAGGCCAGCGGTTTTCACGGATCATTTCAAAGCAAGTTACATTGCTGATGAGTTCTGAAATTTTACAAATATTCACTGCGTGATCAGCCATTCGCAAGATTTTGATGAAGTGTAGCTCAGCAGTCTGGAATCCGATAAGAGCCATTGCAGAGTGACTTAAAGAGTGACTTTAAGAGTGGCTTTTTTATTGCCTGAAGGGTTGTCAGGCAACCACTTTCATCAGCAGGCCGCGCTCAAGTAACGCTCTGCGAACCAGGGCAAATCCGCCCAGCCACTGGTTACCGCCAAGCCGGGACACTTTCAGCGAAACACTCCTGCTGCTTCCTACGGATATGGTCTGGGTATTCAGGCAATGCTCTATGGCAGGCAGTACCACAGACGCATTAAACATTTCGCCATCGAATACAATGCATTCAGGTCTGAGCAAATTGACGCAGCCGGACAATACATGTCCTAACTGACCCGCAGCCTGACTGAGCAGCTTCTGAGCCATGATATTCCCGTGCTCTGCTGCATTACAGATGTCGTTTATTCTGGCATCGGCACCCAGTGTTTCACTGAGTCCTTTAGCGACAGCATCAGAGTAGTGATTCTCTATCGCCTTGTTGGAGAGTTCGGTTTCAAGACAACCAAAGTTGCCGCAGTAACACCGCTTGCCGAGTGGATTCACCTGAATGTGTCCAATTTCACCAACGGGTTGATTCTTGCCTTCGTATAACTTGCCATCAAGAATCATTCCCAGCCCGACACCGTTATGAACCCTGACGTATAAATTATTATCAGAACCTTTGGCAGCACCAAACTGGTGTTCTGCCAATGTCATTGAGGCAATGGAGTTACCCAGATAACAGGGAATACCGGTTGCATCACTGACCTGCTGCGCAAGCGGCCAGTCCTGCACATCGATGTGAGGCGTGAATTTTATGATGCCGTCGGCTGCATCCACGACGCCGGGCAGTGTCAGGCCAATACCGGCAATACGGTTGATCTGCTCAGCATGCTTTGTCTGGAAATCCAGCAACTCGGTGATAATTTGTCTGCCCAGATCGTCCTGATTCAATTTCTGAATGGGCGTTGACTGTTTGGCCAACAAGTTGCCATTGATATCACACAAACCAATATGAATATGTTTACGGCCAGCGCGGGCGGCAAGGATTTGCAACACCTCCATTTTAGGAGACAGGGAGGTTGCCTTTCTTCCGCGTTCAGATTGCTGCCGGTCTACCTCGTGCACCAAACCCTGCTCAACCAGAAACTTGGTGATACGGGTGACACTGCCTCCGGCAAGGTTACACTCCCGGGCAATCTGAACTCTGGAAATTCCGTTCGCATTGACAATGGTTTTGTAAACAGCGGTGATATTTCGCTGTTTTACAAAGTCCATATTGGCAATCATATTCGTCATAACAGTTAAAAAAGTCTCAGGTCTGCCTGGTCATTATCAGGCGTCCACCACTGGCTGTGCCTGTCACGTTATAGCTTTTATCAAGCACAACAAGGTTCGCATAGCTTCCAACCCGAATAGAGCCCATCACCTCGGTTAATCCAATGGCATTGGCAGGGTTTCGGGTGGCCATGCTGACAGTATCAGTTTCGGAAATGCCCTGGGCGATGCAGTTACGTACCGCTTCAGCCATCGTCAGGGCTGAACCGCCCAGTGTACCATCTTTGTTAGTACACATGCCGTTAGCGTGATAAACCGTTTGCCCGCCAAACGAGAAGGATTCAATATCCGATCCGGCTGCCGCCGCTGCATCGCTGACCAGAACCAGGCGGTCTTTCAGAAGCTTCTGGCTGAGTCTCAGGTTGTTCCAGTCCAGATGATAACCGTCAGCAATAATACCTGCTCCCAGAGATTCGCCACAAAGCACTGCGCCCACCACACCCGGCTCCCGATTCTGCATCTGGCTCATTGCATTAAAAAGGTGTGTGACGAAAGAAGCTCCCGCCTGTTCTGCTTCACGAACCTGTTCCAGAGTCGCATCACTATGCCCAATGGCAACAATAATGCCTGCCTGATTCAATTGTCTGATGTCAGATGATGAGCAGACTTCGGGCGCCAGAGTCATCATTGTGATCACATCGGCATTGTTACAGAGAAAGTCGATCATTTCAGATGAAGGCTGTCGTATATAACGTTCATCATGAATGCCCTTTCTGAGCTTGTTAATGTAGGGGCCTTCAATATGCAGTCCGGGTACCCGATCAGGGTGTTTATCTTTATACCGTCTGGCAACGTCAACAGCTTTAACCATGTCTTCATCGCTGCAGGTGATTAATGTAGGCAGAAAACTGGTACACCCGGAGCGCAGGTTGGTGTCGTGCATGATATCCAGCGTTGATTCCGATATATCGTCGTTGAAAAGCACACCACCACAGCCGTTTATCTGCAAGTCGATAAAACCGGGAGCCAACACGCTTCCCTTTAAATCGATGGTTTCAATACTGGTGTCTTCCGGAGCATCAGGGCTGACCTGCTCTATCAATCCGTCAGAGACAACAATCGTTTTTATGTTGCTCTTGCCGGAATCTGTTACCCCGTCCGGAAGTATAAAGTTGGTCAATGCATATCTGACGTTTTTATACAGCATAACGGCTCATTTCCCTGATGTTTTTAGCTTCAATATCTTCAAAGTAACGGAGTGTTTTGACTTTTAATTCCATGGTGGCGGCTTCGTCACACACCAGTATGGATCGGGGATGAAGCTGCATGGCAGAGACGGTCCAGAGGTGGTTTACAGAGCCTTCAACGGCAGCATGAACAGCCCGACTCTTGTCAGCGCCGGTGGCAAGAATAATCACCTCTCTGGCATCTAGCAAGGTTGCCACACCGATGGTTAATGCCAGTTTAGGCACCTGAGTTATATCACCATCAAAAAATCGCGCATTCGCCCGGCGGGTGTCTTCCGTCAGGGTTTTGATACGTGAACGGGACGCCAGTGATGAACCGGGTTCATTGAACGCAATATGCCCATCCCTTCCTACTCCGCCGAGAAATAACTCAATGCCACCGAACGATGAAATCGTTTCTTCATAAGCAAGGCATTCCTGATCCAGATTGTCTGCATTGCCGTTAAGAAAGTGGATATTTTCAGCAGGCAGGTCAATGTGACTGAATAACTGGTTTTCCATGAACTGTCGATAACTTTCGGGATGCCCTGCAGGCAAGCCAACGTATTCATCCATATTGAATGTTACAACATGCTTAAAGCTCACTTCGCCTTCCTTGTATAACCGAATAAGCTCCTGATAGGTGCCTATCGGCGTACCACCGGTTGGCAGCCCCAATACAAAAGGTTTCTGCTCAGTAGGTTTGAACTGCTTAATTCGATTAACGATATAGCGAGCTGTCCAGAAGGCTGTTGTTTCCGGTGTTTTTAATGGAATAAGTCGCATAAAGGTTCCCTGTTTAATAAGCAGTCTGGCATTTATTGTTAAGTGACCAACAGCTTGGAAGCTTGGATCTCAATATGCGAAAGCATGCATCAGACCGATATATTTTTCAATGTAAAATATATCGGTCTATCAAAAAAGGCGTTCTTGCACAAACAACAACTCGTTGACTACTATTCCTCTTCTTTTTCTACTGAACTTGTGATTAATGCTCACAAACCAACCAGAATCAGCTGGTTTTATGATATTTCCTTAACGAAGCAACGGGTTTATTGATACATGTCAAAAGACACAACCAATAGGAAACACAATTTAATTTACAACGTAAAATAATTCTTTATGATCACCATTAAGGGATTTAACGATCGGATCTGTTACTTCCTGTCAACCTGAGAGCAGCAAGCAAAATGGGACACTGTGTGGTGCTATTGCTCGTCTGGTTTTCTTTGATCAATGACCTGTAAAACAGGTATCAACCACATTGTGAACAAGAAAAAACAGGTTGCCATTCAACCAACAAAAACTCTAGCAACTGACTCCAATAAAGAGACGACCACATGAATATTCTCAACTATATGCAAAGGCTCGGCAAAGCATTGATGCTCCCTATCGCCACCTTGCCTGTTGCTGCCCTGTTACTTCGTATTGGCCAACCGGATCTGCTGAATATAGCTTTCATGGCAGAAGCCGGTAACGCTGTTTTCAGTAACCTGCCTCTGTTGTTTGCCATGGGTATCGCAGCCGGTCTTGCCAAAGACGACGCGGGTTCTGCTGTTCTGGCGGGTGCTGTTGGTTACTTTGTTCTGACTGCTGCGGCAAAAACCATTAATGCCGACATTGATATGTCATTCTTTGGCGGCATCATCGCCGGCATCATCGCCGGACACAGTTACAATAAATTCCATACTGCCGAACTGCCTTCTTATCTTGCCTTCTTTGGAGGTAAACGACTGGTTCCTATTATGACCGGTTTGATTGCCCTGGCGGTTTCGGTAGTGGCCGGTTATGTATGGCCATCCATTCAAAGTGGCATTAATGCCTTTGCCATGGGCGTATCCGAGTCCGGCCCTATTGGTCAGTTCTTCTATGGCGTTCTGAACCGTGGCTTGATTCCTGTGGGCCTGCACCATGTTGTGAACTCTGTGTTCTGGTTCGGTCTGGGTGAGTTCACCAACGCTGCCGGTGAAATTGTAAATGGCGACCTGCCACGCTTCTTTGCAGGCGATCCGACTGCCGGTGTCTTCATGGCAGGTTTCTACCCTGTAATGATGTTTGGTCTGCCCGCCGCTGCTCTGGCTATGTACCTGACAGCTCATAAAAAAAACCGTGCGAAAGTCGGCGGGGTTCTGTTCTCTGTAGGTCTGACTGCTTTCCTGACCGGTGTTACCGAGCCTCTGGAATTCCTGTTTGTGTTCCTGGCTCCCGCACTTTATGCCGCTCACGCTGTACTGACAGGCCTTTCACTGGTAGTCACTAATGCCATGGGAGTCCTGCACGGCTTCGGATTCTCTGCCGGTGCCTTTGACCTTCTGCTGAACTGGGGACTGGCAACTAACCCTGTCACTCTGGTTCTGATCGGGCTTGCCTTTGCCGCCATCTACTTCTGCACTTTCTACTTCGCCATTAAGGTCTTCAACCTGAAAACCCCTGGTCGTGAAGACGAAGAAGTGGTTGAAACCATCAAGGTGGATGCTTCCGAACGCGCTGATCACTACATCACCATGCTGGGCGGAAAAGATAACCTGAAAGAAGTCGGTGCCTGCATTACCCGCCTGCGACTGACTCTGAAAGATTCCAACCGTGTGGATGAAGCCGGACTGAAAGCGCTTGGCGCGAAAGGCATCGTTCGCCTTAGCAGCAGTAGCCTGCAAGTCATTCTCGGACCACAGGCCGAAATCATTGCCGGTGAGATTAATCTCCAGTTGTAATCACCTGATAAGACAAGCTCTGCCCCCTCGCAGGGTTTGTCTCTTTGCTTCTTGCTAATAACCTCAAATTGTCATGACCACATCTCCGGCCACCCCGCACTATGAAAATAATGTTCTGCCACAATGCAACTGAAGCAGAGCCTGACAGTGGTCGATGTTTTTGCAGTGGCTTTTAGACCCTGAACTCAAATTGACCTGGGCTGGATCGTTCGCACCCTCGCTTATCTCATGATTCAGAGCTGGCACCATCAGGTTCCACCTCTGGAACATTGAATGCACGGCAAACAGCCCTTTTCTCCAAGTGAGATTATGGCGATCCGATTCAGTCCGTCAGGCTCTGCCGTTCCTCCGTGAACGTTTGGAGCATAGATGATGCAAACGATTGTGAAAAACTGTGCAGGCATTGATGTCCACAAAATGATGGTCATGGTTGCCGTTCGCAAAGAAATGCCTGAGGGTGATACTCAGGTGCTTACCCGTGAGTTTGGTACTTTCCGCAAAGATCGGGAGTTAATGTGCCAGTTCCTTCAGCAGCACCAAATTGATCTTGTGGTGGTGGAAAGCACGGGGGTTTACTGGAAAAGCATTTATGCATCCATTATTGGCTTTGGTTTGACACCCCGGGTAGTCAATGCCCGGCATGTTAAAAATGTACCTGGTCGTAAAACAGATACACTGGACAGTCAGTGGCTAGCCCAGCTTGCTCATTGTGGTCTGGTTCGTCCGAGCTTTGTACCACACCCTGATCAGGAGCAGTTGCGCTTACTGACTCGACGCCGAGACACTGTTGTTAAACAAATAGCCACTGAGATGAACCGGCTCCATAAAACTCTCGATGACAGCGGAATTCGTCTTGGAGGCCTGATCAGCGACATCAATGGTAAGTCTGGCCAGCGTATGATTAATGCTTTGATTGATGGTGAATCACTGCAGGATATTAGATCGCTGGTGTACAAGGGTTATGCGATCAAAGATAGAGCCAATGAAGAAAGTAGCTAAAACCATTCGACGACACAGGCCTCTTATCCTGAACTGGTTCAGGGCAAAAAAGCATTCTCCAGCGGCATTGTAGAGGGTCTGAATACCAAGATAAAACTCACTACGAGAAAATCATACGGCTTCAGAATATAGATGTGCTGAAATCGCTTTATATCATGCGCTTGGCAAGTTACCTGAACCAGAAATGACCCACAGATTTTACTGACGAGGCTAATTATTTGACTATAATAATAGTCACAAAATAGTTTTATGATTAATTTTATGGTCATTATGGTGACTTATGGCTACATCAAGACATTACTCAGCCTATAGCCGGAATGCAGCCCGCCTTTTGGGGATGCAGATCAGACTTTGCCGGAAGGAAAAACGGTGGACTGAAACGGAACTGGCAAGCAGAGCCGGTATTTCCAGAGCGACCTTGCAAAAAATAGAGAAAGGAGACATGTCCTGCAAACTGGGACTTGTCTTTGAAGTGGCTTATCTGGCGGGACTGGAGCTATTCCGGAATGATGGGGAAAGTCTGGACAGCAAGCAGGAGAGGGTCAATGACAAACTGCTCCTGCTGCCTAAAAGCATACGGGAGCGGCGACAGGAGGTAGATGATGACTTCTGATGTCGGTTACAACGAAGCTTTTGTATGGATCTGGCTACCTGAAGCAACCGATCCGGTGGTGACCGGTAAATTAAGTCGCAATGGAGATCGGTTGCTATTTAATTACGGTAAAAGCTATCTTCAGCGTGAAAATGCCATTGCCCTGTATGACCCTGAACTGCCTTTGACCAGTGGCAACATTTCATTGACTCAGGGTTTAAAAATGCCCGGAGTGATTCGTGATGGTTCTCCAGATGCTTGGGGGCGGCGAGTCATTATCAATCGAAAATTGGGGCAGTCTGGCAGACAGGTTGATACTGCTCATTTGGATGAACTGACTTACTTGCTGGAATCCGGCTCTGACCGGATTGGCGCTTTGGATTTTCAGCGTTCACCGACAGAATATGTGCCAAGAATCATAGCCAGTGCGACTCTGGAAGAATTATTGCATTGCGCTGAAAGGGTGGAAAAAGGCTTGCCGGTGCCTGCGGAGCTGGATTTGGCACTGCATCATGGCACCTCTATCGGGGGAGCACGGCCCAAAGCTCTGATTGAAGATAGTAACAGAAAGTTTATTGCCAAGTTTTCATCCAGTTCCGACATTTATCCCGTGGTGAAAGGTGAATTTATCGCTATGCGGCTGGCAAGACTGGCGGGGTTGGATGTTGCTGATGTGCAGATGAAAGCTGTGGAAGGTAAGGATGTATTGCTGGTTGAACGGTTTGACCGACAACAGACTCCGAAAGGCTGGACTCGAAAACCAATGGTTTCTGCTCTTACCCTGTTCGGGCTAGATGAAATGTTTGCCCGTTACGCCAGTTATGAAACCTTGGCAGACCTGATTCGATTGAGCTTTACCGACGCACCCAAAACATTGAAAGAGCTTTTCTCAAGACTGGTTTTCAACATTCTTTGCGGCAACACCGATGATCATGCCCGCAATCACGCAGCCTTCTGGGATGGCGAAATGCTTACCCTGACACCAGCATACGACATTTGTCCACAAGGTCGGGCAGGAAATATTGCTAGTCAGGCTATGCTGATTTCTGGTGACCAGAGACAGAGCAATCTGGCTTGCTGCATTGAAGCGGCTGCAGTTTTTCAGCTTTCACGAACAGAAGCCACTACGATTGTTGATCAACTGAAAGAAGTTATAGAACGTCACTGGCAGTCAGTCTGTGATGAAGCCCGGCTTTCACCCGTTGACCGCAAGCTGCTTTGGGGCAGGCAGTTTATGAATCCATATATTTTCGAGGCTGTACAGCCTTGAATTAGTTGAACGCCCAATATCGTTCATTGCAGATAGAGACTTTGGCTACAGCCCACACCGTGTACCCACTGTTTTCCAATCTGCTTTGCATAAGCTTTTAACGATTCAAGCTTGCCTAAAGCCCTGCGGAAACGGTTATCCCAGCTCATGGTTTTCAGCCATTCATCCGGATCGATGTTTAGCCGTTCAAGAATAGGTGGTGTATTATCAGGAATGCTGCCTTTTTTGTCTTTGCGGACTACACGACCCGTCCAGTCAACCAGTTCAAGATAGCTGCTTAACGCAAACGGTATGGCTTTGTCTGGATTCTGGCCTTGTGAACGCAAAGGTTTCAGGCAGACAGGTTGCTTTCTGGCTGCATTTCCATCAGCTTTTTTTGCTCGCTCCTGCACAGAGGTATAATCCGACTCTTCCGGCGTCGTTGCCATTTTAGCCCTGACCGGATTCAGATCAACATAAGCCATGCAGGTCAGCAATGCAGCCTCATCCAGCAAAGCCTGACTTTTGTAACGCCCTTCCCAGAACCGACCTTTGCAGCCATCTTCTTTATTAGCTTCTCTCGCCAGGTGTTCGTTATGGCACCTCATAAACCAGCTGATATCAAGCAGACGACTACGGTATTCTTCTGCAAACGCTTCAACTCTCTGAAGTTCTGCTTTCCCCATCGAATCGTTCGCAAGAAATCTCTGCACCAGTAAGTGACCGGAGAATAATTTTGTCCAGCGTTCCAGTACTTGCCGGGTATCCCAGGACTTTCCCTGCTCTCGGTTGATATGCAGCACAACATGGTAATGGTTTGACATCACCGCATAGGCGCAGATTTCGATAGCAAAAACACCTGACAGCTCTTTGAGCCGATCCTCAACCCACTGCCGTCGATGTTCATAGTTTTTGCCGGAGAACTGATCATTGCCACAAAGGTATGCACGACGGACACAGCGTGCCATGCAGTGGTAGTACGGTGTGCTGGCGGGATCGATGAGGTTCTTGCGAGCAGTGGTCATGATGTTCCGGTTTATTGCCTGTTGTTGTGTTGGATTACCGGAATAAACATAGGCGAATTGCCCGTTAGGTCAAATAATTTATGGGTGTCCTATTAATTGATTTATTGCCTGTTGTTGTGTTGGATTACCGGAATAAACATAGGCGAATTGCCCGTTAGGTCAAATAATTTATGGGTGTCCTATTAATTGATTAATTCATTATTAATTCATTATTAATTCATTCGTCTGCGCCCTGTCATGATGACTTCAATGACCACCATGATGGGTTCTGTACCTCTGCTGCTGTCGGTTGGAGCCGGAGCCGAATCGCGCTTCAGTATTGGTGTTGTGGTGTTTTTCGGAACGTTGGTGTCCAGCCTGCTGACATTGATTATTGTGCCAACGATGTATGCTTTGCTGTGTCAGAAAACAAAATCGCCTGAGTATGTCAGCAGCTATTCCCGCTGAATATACGTCTTAAGACGTTTAAGTTGGTGTAGGCAAGGAACATTTAATACGTTCAGGGAGTGTCCTTCACTTCCAGCGAATCTTGAACGAACAAAAATTTTGAACCCTGAAACCAGACTGCCCCACATTCTTTATGAACTGTCGTAAGGCACTATTCCCGCGACGGTACGGCTAATGATGGCATCAAACAACCCTTCCCAGGTTTTGATCAGCCAGGTCTGGAAATAACCTTTCATCAACTCCCACAGATGTATTCGTACACCTCGCGTTCGTTCTTTCAGGGCTTTTTGAAACTCCGGGCTGCCCAGTTGTTGCAGCTGGTCAACCAGAAAGGCCAGTACCGTCAGGTAAGCCAGATTGGTGGCAAGGTGCTGTTCACCGTGCCCGTAGTTGTGCTCAAGGTGGTAGTCTTGTTTCTTCAGGGTATTGAACGTTTGGTTTTCAATGTGCCATCGGCATCGTCCTCCTTTCATCAGGGCTTCAATGGTCTTTTCTGTCAGAGGTATGTCAGTGATCCAACTCCAGGTGTGACGATCACCTTTTTTGTCCGTCTCAACAAAATCCAGCACGTTGACATGCTCAACGGGGTTAGACTTGTTGAGGGGCACATCGTTAGTAAAACGATACCAGTACTTGATGCCAGTCACCGGGTCAGTTTTGAGGCAACGTGCCACTTTTCCTTGCTTATCCAGTTCATCTACAGCTTCAATCAGCGAGCCGTGATTGCCGTCTTTCGCAATGATAATGTAATGCCAGCCGTAACTCTTGATCAGGCGGATAGTTGGTCCGTCAGCATACAAGCCATCCAGTACGATAATCAGTTTCAGGTAGGGGTGGTCTTTTTTTACGTTGGCAAGAAAGCGCTTAAGGGCACTCTTTTCACAGTCGTTCTTGGTACAACCATCCTGTCGTACAATAGCTTCGGGAGCCAATGGTATAACGACTTTCTGGTCGGGGTGGACAATGCAACCGCCCATCAGCTGGTGATAATAAGCCTCATTGGCTTTGCCCTGATTTTTTACGCAGCAGTCGTCGCAGTGTAGCTTTCCGGAGAAGAAGGTTTGTGTACCATCAATGGCCAGCAAATAATGGTTTTTAAGGTGGCCGATGTGAAACTCAAACTTCTGCAGGTGCCCCGAACGCTGAAAGCGTGAGAAGATTTTTTTGTAAGGCTTCTGAAACCAGTGTGGAGAAAGCTGGTCAAGTACTTCTCGCATCCGGGTGTCACTGGGAACTCTGCCATTGACGACATCAAACAGGGTTTCCAGATTGTGAGCCTGGACAGGGTCTTCCCTTTGGCTATCAAAGCGGAGCATGGACGGCATTTTCATTTGCATCATGGCAAAAGCGGACTTGGCAAAGTTGCCAAAGGGAATGCCATTCTTGCAGTGATTAGGTCGGTGATCGGGAATGTCAACCAGACAGTCAGTAACCTCTTTAATAAGGTGGCTGGCAGTCAGGTGCGTGCAATTTTTTTGAATGGGCTTGGCCATGGTTGCAACCGGTCAGATCATGCAGCATAAGGTCAAAAATAGTCGTTCAATTGTGCGGTTGCAGATTTTTTTATCACGCTCTAAAGCCTGATAGCTGGGGGCTTTTGATAAAGGTCGGGAATTGCTGGTATGTCAGCCGTCAGCTTAAAGCTCAGTTTAAAAAAATGCATCAACATGAAGTCGGTGGAGGAGCGGATTTCAATTATTGAAATATTGTCCCTGTTCAGGCAGATTGCAGGTTGTCTGCCTGAACAGCAGTAAGGTTAAGTCTTTCCAGCATACAGCCAATGAACACCAGACCTGCAAAGCACACTTTTTTACTTCTGCCCCTGATCGCGCTGCTGTCAGCCTGCAGCCCGACAACCCGGATAAACAGTGGGTTCACTGAAACAGAAACCGTGGTTATTATTCATGGCCTTGCCCGCAGTGGCTCGGCAATGCGTTACCTGACCCGCAATATCGCAGATGCAGGGTTTCAAACCTGTGTGATCGATTACGCTTCTTTGAGGCGTCCTATGGCTGAAGTCGTCAATGATGTTTCAGATCAGATAGATCAGTGTGTAGTAAACGGGAGCCGTGTTCACTTTGTTGGTCACTCCCTTGGTGGGCTTCTGACACGATCTTATTTGGCAGATCCGGATAATGCAGCGCTCAGAAAAAGACTGGGGCAAGTGGTGATGATCGGCACACCGAACCATGGCAGTGCGGTTGTCGATCATTATGAGAACAACTGGTGGATGAAATCATTGGGCGACACCACTCTGTCGCTGGGTACCCATGACGATGCCTTTCCTAACACCCTTCCTCCGGTTGATTATCATCACGGTGTGATTGCCGGCACACGCGGCTGGTTTCTGAGTAATAAGGTTTTGGGAGAATCTAACGACGGACTGGTGGCAGTAAGCTCAACCCGAACGACAACAATGAATGATTTTGTTGAAGTGGACGTTGGGCATTCCCTGATGCGCTGGAATAAAGAGGTCGCCGGACAAACCGTTCATTTTTTAAAGCATGGTCTGTTTCAGCATTGATTCTTGCAAAATCGTCCAGTATGGAATCAAACTTATTTTTGAAAAACAGCAGTGGGCAGCATAAAACTACCCACATAAGAGCACGATTAGAAGTACAGCATCACTCCACAGTGACAGACTTGGCCAAATTTCTGGGCTGATCCACATCCGTTCCCTTCAGAACAGCGACATAGTAGGACAACAACTGCAAAGGAATGGTGTAAAGGATAGGCGCCACAATCTCTGGCACTTCATTCACTGGCAACACTTTCATGCCATCAGCCTGTGTCATTTTGGAGCCACGATCCGCAAAGACATACAGTTGACCACCACGGGCACGTACTTCTTCCATATTGGATTTGAGTTTTTCCAAAAGGTCGTTATTTGGCGCGACAACAATGACAGGCATATCGTCGTCAATCAACGCCAGTGGGCCGTGTTTCAATTCACCCGCCGCATAAGCTTCGGCATGAATATAAGAAATCTCCTTCAGCTTCAGCGCACCTTCCATGGCAATCGGGTATTGAGTACCGCGACCGAGGAACAGGCTGTGATGTTTGTGGGCAAAGTCTTCTGCCAGAGCTTCGATGTCGCTGCTTAGTGCAAGCGCATCTTTAATAGAGTGTGGCAGTTCACGAAGTGCCTGAACGATTTCGGCTTCCTGCGCTTCGGTCATACCGGTATGACGACCAATGGCAGCCACCAGCATCAACAAAGCCGTGAGCTGGGTTGTAAAGGCTTTGGTGGACGCTACACCAATTTCAGCACCGGCACGGGTCATCAATGATATATCCGATTCACGCACCATGGAGGAACCCGGTACATTGCAGATACTCAGGGAAGCCATGTAGCCCTGCTCTTTCGCCAGATGCAATGCAGCCAGAGTATCCGCTGTTTCACCCGACTGGGAGATCGTTACGAACAAGCAGTTTTTTGGTACAAAGAATTTTCTGTAGCGGAACTCGGAAGCAATTTCTACACGACAAGGGATACCTGCCAGTTCTTCAAACCAGTAACGGGCGACCATGGCAGAGTTATAACTGGTACCGCAGGCAACAATCTGTACGGCTTCCGTCTTGTTCAGGATTTCAATGCCGTCCTTGCCCAGAATATCCAGGTTCAGTTTGTGCTCACCCAGACGACCTTCCAGCGTATTGGCAATGGCATCAGGCTGTTCATGGATTTCTTTCAGCATGTAATGACGGTACTGACCTTTGTCACCAGCATCGTGCTCAATGTCGCTTTCTTTGGCCGGGCGCTCAACGGTTTGACCTTTCGAATCAAACACGGAAACCGTAGTACGGGTGATCTCAGCAACGTCACCTTCTTCAAGGAACATAAAACGACGGGTGACCGGGAACAGAGCCAGTTGATCAGAAGCAATAAAGTTTTCGCTCAGACCCAGACCAATCACCAGCGGACTGCCGGAACGGGCAACAATGAGTCGCTCGGTATCGGTACGATCCATAACCACCATGCCGTAAGCGCCTTCAAGCTTTTTTACGGCCTTCTGAACGGCTTCCAGCAGTGTGCCTGAAGACTTCTGTTCAAGGTTAACCAGATGTGCAATCACTTCAGTGTCGGTATCGGAGGTGAACACATAGCCTTCACCTTTCAGGAATTCACGCAGGTCTTCATGGTTTTCGATGATGCCATTATGAACCACGGCAATATCTTCACCGGATACGTGAGGGTGTGCATTTCGCTCGTTTGGCTCACCATGGGTTGCCCAGCGGGTGTGGGCAATGCCGGTACCACCCGGAGCTGGTGTTTCAGCAATAGCGTCTGCCAGCTCTGCTACCTTGCCGGTTCTGCGAACCCTCTGCAGTTCGCCCTGATCGTCCACAATCGCAACACCGGCCGAATCGTAGCCCCGATACTCCAGACGACGAAGTCCTTCTAAAAGAATGGGAGCCACATCCCTTTGCGCTACCGCGCCAACAATTCCACACATATCTCTTTACCCTGAATTTGTTTACAAAGAAGGGCAGGTGATCTGCCCACTTTCTTACTGCTGACGTTTACGCCTTTTTGATTGGTCGTTCCCAGCTATCAATATTGCGCTGTCGGGCTCGTCCGACAGCCAGCTGGTTGTCTTCAACAGCTTTGGTAATCACAGAGCCTGCACCGGTGGTTGCGCCTTTGCCGACAGAGACAGGTGCCACCAGCGAGTTGTTTGTGCCGATAAAGGCATCGTCACCAATCACGGTCTGATGCTTGTTTACACCATCGTAGTTACAGGTCACTACACCTGCACCGACGTTTACGCCGGAGCCAATGTCAGCATCGCCGACATAACTGAGATGATTGACCTTACTGCCTTCACCAATGTTGGCTTTTTTGATTTCGACAAAATTACCGACACGCGCTTTTTCAGCCAGATTGGTACCCGGACGCAGTCGTGCAAACGGGCCGACTTCACAGTCTGCTGCGACCACAGCGTCTTCGAGTACCGAATGCGCTTTGATAATGGCACCTTCGCCAATTTTGGAATTGCGAATGACACAGCCCGGCTCAATGGTGACGTTGTCCGCCAGTTCGACTTCACCTTCCAGCACGACGTTAATATCAAGGAAAATATCGTGACCTGTCTTAATGTTGCCACGAATATCCAGACGGGCCGGGTCAACAATGGTCACGCCAGAAGCCATAAGACTGACAGCCAGTTCTTTTTGCAGGGCTCTTTCCAGTTCGGTCAGCTGAACGCGGCTGTTTACACCTTCAACTTCTGTAGCCTTCTGCGGCTGCACATGAACGACCGGGGTACCTTCCTGAACCGCTTTGGCTACCACATCGGTCAGATAATACTCTTTCTGGGCATTGTTGTTATCCAGCCCCATCACCCAGTCACCCAGTTTTCCACCCGGGATGGCCATGATACCGGTGTTAACCTCGTTAATGGCTAATTGCTCAGGGGATGAGTCTTTGTCTTCTACAATCGCCTGAATGCTGCCAAAACCATCACGAACAATACGGCCATAACCGGAAGGGTTGGGCAGGTTAATGGTTAGCAGTCCCAAGCGTTCACCGTTACTGGCAGCCAGCAGGGATTGAAGGGTCGAAGTGTTAATCAGAGGAACATCGCCGTACAGTACCAGTACCACGTCGGCACCTTTGCAACCGGGAACCGCCTGCTGAACCGCATGACCGGTGCCGAGCTGTTCGGTTTGCTCAACCCAGTTCAGGTCATAATGACCCAGAGCGTCTTTTACCTTGTCTGCTCCGTGTCCGATCACCACATGGATATTGCCATCGCCAATCATTTTCTGGGTTTTCTGGGCACTCAGAATCACATGTTCCAGCATGGGTTTGCCTGCAATGGAATGCAGAACCTTGGGCAGGTTGGATTTCATGCGGCTGCCCTGTCCGGCAGCAAGAATGACAATATCGGCTCTCATGGTTTTACCTTGCAATGCTTTTTAAAATGCAGCCATACTGCTTTCTGGGAAAGTGCTGCATTTTTGCACTCCGCTACTTCTATATGTCACCAGTGTCACTGAAAACAGTAGCCCGACAAGACCATCAGGGCTTTGCCAGCGGGGGAAGACATAAGTAGTGAAAATATCTGTCTGAAACAACGGGTGCAGTAATTCTTTAACGTCAGAAATATTTGTCATTATCGTTAGTGACACTTCCTGACTGTAACTTTTTTAGCTTATCTTATAGCATCTTAATTACAACACTCTTTGTCATTAAAAAATTGACAATTATGAAACTCGAAATACTGGAACAACTGGGGCTCAGCGCCAGAGAAGTCAGCATCTATCTGGCTCTGTTAAAAATGGGAACGGCTTCCATTCGGGACATTGCTGCCGAATCCGGCATCAACCGGGGCACGACCTATGAAACACTGAAGGACCTGGCGGGCAAAGGCATTGTCAGTTATTTCCCGAAAGGCAAACGCCGGGTGTTCTGTGCCGAACCGCCGGAAAGGCTGCTAGAGCTGGCTGAAGAAAAGCGGCAATCACTGGAGCAGGGCATTGAAGAGATGAAGCACACCCTGATTCCTCAGCTGAATCATCTGAAACCTGACTTTAACCCGGGTAATGTGCGCTTTTATGAAGGCGACAGCGGCATTGAGTTTGTGCTCAAAGATATTCTGAACACCATAGAACAGCAGGACGGCAAGCAGTATTCTGTGTTTTCATCCAAACCAATCCGCCAGCATTTGTACCGGCCTTTTCCGAATTACACCCAGCAACGCATTCGAAAACAGATTAATGTCCGGGTAATTGCCATTGGTGAGGGCGGTGAAGACGCCGAGTTGTCGCAACGGAAGTGGATAGATGCCAAAGGCAAGATAGATGCCAGCTATATAGCCATCTATCCGCCCAAAGTAGCGATGATCTCACTGGCATCCACCAATTATCCGGTGGCAGTGGTGATTGACTCTACGGAAATTGCCAGCACTCAGCAGATTGTTTTTGATACGTTGTGGAGCACCCTTTAAAACCGGTGGAGGCTCGTTACTGAGTTGTCCGACCAGAACGGTCTGACATCTTTTGGGAAAACGGCTTAAAGTTAGCATAAGGTTCCGCTTGTATTTTTCTGACTATATGTGGATAAAGCATGAGACGAACTTTATTGTGAAAACGATTACTCATATTGGTTCTTTGCGGCCAATCGTCGATTAACTCTTTTGCCAGATCGGTTTTCCGTTCATGTATAAGGTGCCAAACCAGTGCAGTCAACAAATCACGGTTGTCAGGCTGTATCTTCAGCAACCCTCTCATATACGCTTCTGCTGCCCAAGCCTGATTGGATTGTTCAAATACTGAAACAACCCACCACCAAAGGCCTTGAATACTGCTGTCATAGCTTTGACTCTCTTCAATATGTTCTTTTATAAGCTGACGTAAATCAGCTTCATTAGTGGTTAATGCAGCAGTTTGTATAAAGTTGACAAGCTTTTTAAAAGCTAAACGCTGATCTTGGTCAGCAGCAATATAATTAATTTCGTGTTTCAAAAAGTAGGAGAGATCATTAAACAGCATTGTTAAAGGCACATTATTTTCAAGCTGCCTGTTTATATGAGCAATGTATTCATCCAATGTATTAAATTGATAGTTTTCACCTCTATCGAACTCACCCCATTGTATGGCGAGCCTTTCCTGCCTTGCATCTTCCCGATAGTCGGGATCAAGGAGAAACTTTAATGTCTTATGGCTTGTCTGGGGACATTCAACAACAGGAAGATTATCGGAACAAAAGCTGCCAAAGTTA
Organism: Endozoicomonas montiporae CL-33; assembly: GCF_001583435.1. Lineage (NCBI taxonomy): Bacteria > Pseudomonadati > Pseudomonadota > Gammaproteobacteria > Oceanospirillales > Endozoicomonadaceae > Endozoicomonas > Endozoicomonas montiporae. Next base: position 318,798 of record NZ_CP013251.1, read on the forward strand.
TTACCTGCATAAGGCCGGACAGCAGCCTCAGCCTGCCCACTGTCGAGATAGTCTTCTGACAATGACTGATTATCCGGCTTTAGCCAGTTAAGGCCAAACCACCTGCTAACCTCGTCAGTCATGTTGACATTAGAGTACTCTGATAACCGTTTTACAAATTCCTTAGCATCAGGGTCTGATACCAGTACATACGTTTTCACCTTTCTGACATGGCTGACTCCTCGTTCATCGATTTCCACAATGATAAAAATAAGGGCACCGTTTTTATCGACACTGATCAGTAAATCCGGTTTGTGGGACTGTTTTTGGTCAAGGCGAGTCGTACCACCAGAATACTCGCGCCCATAAAACGGCTTTGTTAAATCCAGTCGTTTCTTCTGAAAAACAGCCAGTTCATCTTTTCGCTGGCAAATAGGCGACTGACTATCATCCAGCAACAACCAGTTGCCTTTAGTTCCACTGCTTACAAGGGTGACATCAGGCAATCGGGTAATCAGGCTCTGGGTATCAGAATCTGGAGAGATGCTATAACTCATGACATTCAACACGTCTGAAGTGAGACCAAATACTTCGGCATTATCATTCAACAGCAGCTCTATGAGCTCTTGATAGCAATTGGCAAATGTAACGGGCTGCAAATAGTGACCCGACCTGGTTGCAGTTTTTTCTACCCAAAGCCATGATTTCAGTTGTTTCATAGCAGGCAACAAAGCCAACACCACCGGAATATTGATCTCGACTCTTTGCACAGTTGCCCTGACAGAACAACTGTAACCGGCAACAATCAGACAAGCTGCCGAGAGGTGGCACGTTAATACTTTCTTGTTAAACATCGTGCTTTTGATGAAGTTATAATGACAAGCGCAGAAGCATAGCCTAATTTTTCAACAGTCGGGCGACCGGAAAAACCTGTCACTTTTGTAAACAACAATTTGCATTAGCTGATACGTTGATAATGAAAAAAAAAGAACACAAATTCATCACATCCAAAAGCTATCATTGTTCGGATAAGAACTGACCACCATCAGAAAGAGAACACCACTCAACCGATAGCTTCTTTACACTACAAATCCGGACATAACTGTATAATATCCGATCAAATTGATCGGTAATCAACCATCCCTATTTATTTACAGACTCTATAAATTCTGCACAACCGATTTTGACCACAACAGGTACCTGCCGTCTGAACCGGCAAAGCCTCTTGTGGCTAACACAGTACACACTGGAAACAGGTCATCCATGAAACTGCTGCGTAACGCCACCATCGCTCTGGCTACTCTGACCGCTGCTACGACTGCAAGTGCCGAATACCTGTACGGTTTTGGTAACGTCAGCATCAACCGTCTGGACTGGACCAACAAGACCGAAAAGAACACTGCCCATAAAGATTTCACCTATCTGGAAGCTGAAGGCGGTGCTGGTTTTACATGGGGTGAAGTCTATGGATTTTTCGATCTGGAAAACCCTCACAAAAGCAGCAAAGATGGTCGCCGTTTAGCAACTAAGGCTAATACCCGTATCAATCTGGGTGAGACTGGTTTCAACCTGTTTGCACAAGTTTATGACCTGCGCACCCATGACTTTGACGAACAAAACCGCTTCGTTGGATTTGGTTATAACTTCACAGGTGATAACTATTTTTTCAAGCCAACTTTATCGCTGCATCACGCCGAAACTACTTATTTTAAAGGCAACAATGGCTACATGCTGGGCTGGGTAGCCGGTTATAACTTCAAAGCCATGGGTGAAGACTTCATGATCACCAACTGGCACGAGTACGAATTCGGTCGTAACTCCAACTACCTGCGCAGTGCCAGTGGCAACTCTAAAAAGTCTGGCCACAATGGTGGTCTTGCTCTGTGGTGGAATGCTACAGACAGTATTACCGCAGGTCTGCAGTACCGCTATGCGGATGACAAGCTGGGCAATGCTACTTATCAGGACGGCATCATCTACAGCCTGAAGTACAACTTCTGATAGGCCTGCCTGATAAAAAAATGCTCCCAACACGGGGGCATTTTTTTTAACTGATAAAACACAAGCAGGTTCGTCGATGGATAGTTAATCGACCTTCAAAATATGCATTAAACTCCTCTAAACCCCTCTCAATAAACAGGACTGAACTGCTATGCAGCTGCAACAGCCTAACAACCCTCTGCATGGGATAACCCTTGAAAAAATTGTCACAGACCTGCATGCGCACTATGGCTGGAAAAGCCTTGGGCACATGATTGATATCGGGTGCTTTACCCATGAGCCGTCGGTCAAATCCAGCCTGAAGTTTCTGCGCAGAACACCATGGGCAAGGGAAAAAGTCGAAAAACTTTATATTGAAACGTTTGCGGACGATTAACTCTTTATCGCTATTCATTTCCTCAGGGAGGAGGGTATGAAGCTACCTACCGGCATTCTGGGGCAGGCTTTAAACTACAAAGTCAGAGATAACAGCAATCAGCTCATAAAAAAACTGCAGCCTCAAAAGACCGATAATCCTGAAGTCAACCACAAAGGCAGAAAGGTGTCTTCTGTACCGGACCGCAAGTATCTTCCTTCGCCTAAAGCATTGCTCAAGTCCTTAAAAGCGTTAAGTGCCTACTCTTTGAAGAAATCCAGCGCACAACCCTTGCTGCGTCAGAACAGCTCACCTCTGGCCAATATTGCCAAAGGCATCCGGCACGAAACTTATCGAACTGAAAATAATGTACTTCATGGGGTTCCTCACATACAACAAGGTTCACCTAATGGGTGTCTGGATGCCTGCCACGGGATGCTGCTACAGTATTTTGACTGTAAGGACGCTCATCAGATACAAGGCTCGCACCATAATGGCGTGTTTGTTCAGTCTGACACTCATCGTTCGATGTTAAAGGGAGTGGACTCTGAAGACTTCTCCCACTCATTACACGAAAATGGTCTGGAACAAACAGCGTTGAGTCAACCAGATACAGCGAGCCTGAAAAAGCATATTGAGAAAGGTCCGCTACTGGCAACGATAAAATTTGCCAAAGGGTTAACCACGCACTCGATTCTGGTGGTCGGAAAAGTCGGTAACAATGTTATTCTGAATGACCCATGGCACGGAGGGCATCAGGTCAAAAGCATGGCGTGGTTAGAAAAAAATCTGACGAAAGACCCAAACGCCTTATGCCTGATAAGCCGGGCAGACAACGATTCAGCAAACATACCCGAAGCTCCCCCTGCAACAACGGGCAAACTGTCCAAATTACTTTAAAGCTTTTGTCTAAATGCAAGCCGCTATACTAAATGGTCGAATTCTGCCACAACAACAGGTAGCTCGCTGTGCCTGCACTAAGACCAGCACTTATCCCCTTGTCATCGTGTCTGTTATTGTCCGCCAGTTGCCTTGCCAGCACCGGCACCTCGTTTATAGACGACGGCGCAATAGACGGAAAAATTCGAACGGTTTACTACGACGTAGAAAACACTTACCAGAAAGATCAGGGTGTAAAACCCTACCGGGATGGCGCCTGGACTGGCGGCTTGCTTGTGAATGTCCGCTCAGGCTATCTCGGTGATATGTTTGCCATTGGTGGCTCATTCTATGGTGCGGCCAAAATCAATTACGACAAAGACCGGTTCAAAGACTCTTACCAGCTGTTAAAGACCGGCAAAAACGGTAAACAGGAAGGCTTTTCCAAGCTGGGTCAGGCATGGTTTGAATTGAAGTGCGAACAGGAAGGCAATCCTTTTTCCGGCAGACTGAAAGTGGGTCGTCAGGAACTCTACACAGGTCTGGTGTCCAGCTCCGGTTCCCGTACTGTTCCCAGTACGTGGGAAGGGGTTAACCTGAATACCAAGCTGTATGAGACACAGTTTAAATTTGCGTACGTGAATAAAATGTCTCTGCGTAACGAAGATGATTTCAACAAAATTGAAAACTTCGATGGCAGAAAAATTGATTATATTCTGGCTGCCGAATTGTCCCATACCTTTGACCTGCCCAACCATCAGAGCCTTGAGCTAAAGTACCGCAATGCTTTTTCCAAGAGTTTTCTGCAGGCACATAACGCTGAAGTTAACTGGAAAACACCTTTGTCAGACAGTACCAGCTTGCGCTTAGGCGGTATGGTGTTTTACACCAAAGAAGACGGAAACCTGTGGACAGGCGAGGTTTTCGGCAAGAAGTCATTTGATGACAAAGCCACAGCGGGTAACCTGAATGCCACCCTGAGCGTTGGCAGCTGGAGTTTTGATACGGCAGTCAGTACGTTTAAAGCCGAGTCCAAAACCCATAAGTTCCGCAGTGACAGCAGCCAGTATGCGGCACCGTCTGTCTATTACTACGACCTGGGTAAAAACACCCACGGCATCTGGGGCATGCCCACCAGCCCTTTTGCTGAAGACATGCTGTACGACGGTGAAACGGTATGGATGGTTGGCTTCGGATACGACTTTACCAAACTGGGCGCGAAAGGCCTGGAAGCCGGGTACGGCTACTACAGCGGCTCAGGCATGAAGGTGTATGACCGGCAGGGTGGTAGCAAAAAGGTGTCTGAAAACGAGCACGACGTCTGGGTCAAATACGCTTTTCTGCAAACCGTTCTGAAAGGGCTGGTATTCAAGCTTCACTACGGCATCTACCGCAATGACAAAGAACTGATGAAAGCAATTGATAAGGAAGAAAACGATCTTCGAGTCTGGCTGGATTATAACTTTGTGATTTTTTAGCCCTAAGTAATCCGAATTTGTAATCAGTTCTGTATCCACCGGCAGCCTGTTAGTTGAGTACCTGTTCAGCCTGATCCGAACAGGTACTTAGCAAAGCAATTATTTTCTTATGATATCACCAGGCTGCGGTTCAAAAACGATCCGCTGTAGTGGTGAATGCTTTTGAATATAATCTTTCAACACCACCGCATCGGTATAACCGGTATTAATAAACGTCGGGTTGTTGTCAATCTCCGGCCACTTATCGCCACCACTGGCTGAAAACTCGTTGATCGCCAGTCGATAGGTTTTATCTTTCTGAACCGGTTTGCCATTGATCTCCAGCCGGGTCAGTTTATCACCACCCGAAATCGTTAAACGAACATTGTTGCTGAAATGGGCAAAGCCGCCGTTGGTGGGTTCAATGCTGGCAATATCCTCAATGAAATGCTTCAGCTCGGTACCCGTCATTTCTACATAGCACACCATATTCCCAAAGGGTTGAACACTCAGTACATCCTTCTCGGTAATGTTTCCGGCGGGTAACCCTGTGCGAATGCCTCCACCATTAACAACACCAAGATCGGCCTTGGCCTTCTCCATCTGCGCTCTGGCAATCAGTACGCCTATAGCGGCAGGCCGTGAACGAACAATATCACGTTCTCCGGGCATCGGCTTATCCAGCTCACCCACTGTTCTCAGCAGCATTTTAGAGGCTTTATCCTGATAAACCTGCAACACTTTCAATACTTCAGGATTTTCCGGAATCTCCGGTTCAATGCTGACCCATTCACTTTTACCATTCACCAGCACCTGCTTTTTCAGATTCACAGGAATCAGGCGATAGTTGACCATTTTCAGTACACCACCACGGTTTCCTTTTCCATCAAAGTTATCGACGTAGTAATACACAAAGTCAGCCCGGCCTACATACTTACCCCACTCCCATGCCTGCAGGATATAGGTGCTGTTCTTGATATCCGGCTTCTCCATTTTGTTCTGGGAATGCCCGCCCACAATGATATCAATACCATTGACGTCTTTTGCCAGGGTTACATCCCCCGGAGCATTATTACCATGCACTGCATTCAGGTAATGCCCGATATGGGTAAGGGCAATAACGACATCAGCCTTCTCTTTATCTTTCAGTTTGGGCACCCACTCTTTGGCAGTGCTTACGGCGTCGGTGAAGTAGATGTCTTTAACATTATCCTGCATCACCAGTGCTTCGGTATCTTCTGTAGTCAGTCCCAGGATAGCGACCCGAACGCCTTCAAGGTCTTTCATTATGTACGGTTTGAACAGAAGCTCATGGTTGTTTTTATAGAAAATATTGGCAGCCAGAAATGGAAAATGTGCCCAGTGTTCCTGCTCCAGTAGTACGGGCAGAGGATTATCAAATTCATGGTTACCCAACGCCATGGCATCGTAGCCAATCATGTTCATGCCGATAAAGTCCGGTTTAGCCTGCTGGATATCCGATTCAGGCACACCGGTATTAACGTCTCCGGCAGACAACACCAGCACTTTACCGCCTTTGCTTTCAACGTCTCGACGAATACGGTCAATCAAAGTCTTGCGAGCAGCCATGCCCATTTCACCATGACGGTTGCGCCAGAACTTTCCGTGATTATCGTTGGTGTGCACAACGGTAAATTCGACCGACTTCAACTTCGCCGACGTCGGCACTTTTTGATCATGGGCACAACCGGCAAGCAACAGGGCACCTGCCAGAAACAGAGACACAAGACGCGAGCTGAGCATGGTACATACTCCTGTGATATCAACGGTCGGATAATAACGCCCGATCAACAGATACAGAACGAGCATACGACACTGTTTTTATAAGTCTTTGTTATTGATAAATTTATTTTTCACATCGAAAGTTCTTTACACAGACTTTTCGCAGCACCCTCCTTTCACCGACACTCTCTCTGGTACTGCAGTGATATATTCAGGCCTGTATTCCAACTAACACGATAAAGACAATTGCATGTCCATTCTTCGTCGATTTCCGTTGATCACAGCCCTGCTTTCCATGTCAGTCCTGCTGGCAGGATGCTCTCCAGCTGTGGAAAACAGTCGCTACGATGAAGGCAGACATCACAAGCTGACCGTACTGCACACCAACGATAATAACGGTCAGTTCTGGCGCAACGACAAAAACGAATGGGGCATGGCTGCCCGTAAAACGCTGATCGACTCCATTCGGGAAGAGGTTGAAAACGAAGGCGGACATGTTCTGCTATTGTCCGGTGGCAATATCAATAAAGGCGTACCGGAATCCGACCTGCAAAGTGGTATTCCCGATATACTTGGCATGAACCTCATTGGCTACGACGCCATGGTGGTGGGCAGTCATGAGTTTGATATCCCGCCCAATATCCTCAAAATGCAGCAGGATCTTTCTACCTTCCCTATTCTGGCAGCCAACGTCTTTGATTCGGAAACCGGACAACCGGGCTTTGATTCCTTTAAAACGTTTAACTTCAACGGGCTTTCTGTAGGCGTCGTTGGTATTACAACACCGGACACTTTGAGAACAGGGCACCCGGAAAACACCAAAGGTATTGAGTTTACAGCACCCGTCAGAGTAGCCCGATCTGCTGTCGATCTTCTTCGTGAAGATGTTGATGTGCTGATCGCTCTGGCGCATCTTGGACACTTTGAAACCAACAGCGGAAGCCTGAGTTCACCGGGTGATCTCAGGCTGGCCGACAAAGTAGAAGGCTATGATCTGATTGTTGGCGGGCACTCCCAAAATGCCCTTTATGAACCTGTGCAGCGAAATGGCAGCTGGATTGTTCAGGCTGGTTGTCGTGGTCAATATGTCGGCAGAGCGGATTTTGAATTGCGAAATGGCAAACTGACGATGACGCATTATGAGCTGATTCCGGTCAATCATGAAGGCGATGAAAAACTCTGGCGTGAAGCTCCGGAAATGCTGGAGCTTTTAGCACCTTACAAACTTGATGGCGAACTTCGCCTGCAACAGAGCATTGGCGTGACGGATGAGCGTCTGCAAGGGGAAGCCGACGAAGTCCGAACCAGCCACACCAATCTCGGCAACCTGATTGCCAGCGCCCAGCAGGAAATGGCCCGGGCTGATTTTGCCGTCGTGAATGCCGGCAGTATTAAGGCCAGCTTGCCAGAAGGCAGCATTACTTATCAGGATATTCTTTCAGTGCAGCCAGACAGCAATATGATCGGGCTGATTGAAATGAAAGGGTTCGAAGTTGAAAAATACCTTCGTAAGATATTTATGATTCCTAAAGGCGACAGTGGTTTTGCACAGTTTTCCGGAGTCACCTTCCGCCTGTCGGAAAAAGAAGGACTTAAAATCAAAATTCGCAATACCGACCTTCGGCAAAAAGCCAATTACCGGATGGCTATTAATACAGCACTGGCTGCCGGAGAAGACGGTTACCCGACACTCATCGACCATCCCGGGTTTATTAACCTGAATCGTACCGATGCCGACGCGCTCTGGTCGTTTATTGAAAACAATACACCGATTCAGGCAGCAAATTACGACATTGATCCGATGATCGATCAGTTTGCCCGCTGAGCCCGGTGTTGCACCGGACTCAATCATCAAAAGATCACAGCAGAACCGAATCCAGAGCGATCTCAATCATTTCATTGAACGACAGCTGACGATCTTCCGGAGACAGGGCTTCTCCGCGACGAATATGGTCACTGGTTGTACAGATAGCCAGACCTTTGGCACCGTATTCTGCACACACGCCGTACAGTCCAGCCGCTTCCATTTCCACACCCAGAATGCCATGACGTTCCATCACGTCAAACATGTCCTGCTCGGGGCTGTAAAACAGGTCGCAGGAATACAGGTTGCCCACTTTCACCGGCAGGTTTTTACACCGCGCGGTATTAACAGCATTTTCCAGCAGACCGTAGTCGGCGATAGCCGCAAAATCATGATTCTTGAAACGCATGCGGTTTACTTTTGAATCGGTGCAGGCTCCCATACCGATAACAATGTCACGCAGCTTAACGTCCTGTGAAATCGCACCACAGGAACCCACACGAATCAGCTTGTTGACGCCGTATTCGGTGATCAGTTCCTTGTAATAGATGGATGCTGACGGGATGCCCATACCGGACCCCATCACAGAGACCTTGCGACCTTTGTATTCACCGGTATACCCGAGCATGTTACGAACTTCATTAACCAGCTCGGCACCTTCAAGGAAGGTTTCAGCAATGTATTTTGCGCGCAGAGGGTCACCAGGCATCAGACATACGTCAGCAAAAGCACCTGGTTTAGCGTGAATATGAGGGGTCACTCTCTTTACCTCTTTAACTCATTTAAAAAACTGGTGCCGTATTCCATTGGCTCCAGTCCAAAATAACTGGCAAGACTTTGCCCGATATCCGCAAATGTCTGTCGGCGTCCCAAAGACCCCGGTCTGATTTTACGACCAAACACCAGCACCGGAATGTGCTCACGGGTATGGTCAGTGCCAACCCAGGTGGGGTCACAGCCGTGATCCGCCGTGATAATTAACAGATCATCGCCTTCCATTTCTTTCAGCAGGCGGGGCAGCATGGCATCCAGCTCTTCCAGTGCCGCTGCATAACCCGCTACATCGCGACGATGGCCAAACGATGAATCAAAATCGACAAAGTTAGTGAAAATCAGGGACTGGTCACCGGCAGATTCAAACGCCTGCATGGTGGTTTCAAACAATCCGGCAATCCCGTTGGCTTTCAGCTTTGTGGTGATACCCTGATGGGCAAAAATATCGGCAATTTTGCCCACACTGACCACTTCACCACCTTTCCCGGCCAGTTTATCGAGCAGGGTAGGTGAAGGAGGCAGTACGGAATAATCACGGCGATTACCGGTGCGCTGGAAATCTCCGGCGTCGTCACCGATAAAGGGGCGAGCAATAACCCGGCCGATATTGTACGGCTCCAGAATCTCTCTGACCAGCTCGCACAGCTTATATAAGCGTTCAAGCCCAAAGGTTTCTTCATGACAGGCAATCTGGAACACACTGTCCGCCGACGTATAAAAAATAGGCTTGCCGGACTGCATGTGTTCTTCACCAAGTTGTTCCAGAATCACGGTACCCGATGAGTGACAGTTACCCAGAAAACCGGGAATGTCGGATTTTGCCATGATTTCATCGAGCAGTTTGGTCGGAAAACTGTTTTCCAACTCTTTGAAATAACCCCATTCGAACAATACCGGAACCCCCATCATTTCCCAGTGACCACTGGGGGTGTCCTTGCCACTGGACAGTTCTTTGGCATGCCCGTAAGCACCAACAATTTCAGCATCCGTCGCCATGCCGGCAGGAAACTCTCCCGCCGATTCCTGCGCTGCATGCACCAGCCCCAGACTGGACAGTACCGGTAAGCTCAAAGGGCCCTGACGACCGATATCGGCTTTACCTTCTGCACAGGCCCGGGCGATATGACCAATAGTGTTCGATCCTTTGTCTCCGAATTTGTCAGCATCTTCCGTGGCACCTATGCCGAAAGAATCCATGACCAGAACGATAGCTCGTTTCATCTGCGACACCTGAAGCTTCTGTGATTCATAATCACTCATTATTACCCAGATAATGCAGTTCGTCGCAGTAAATCTTGATTATAAAACAATCAGAAAACGTCATTTTCAAGACATTGACAGACGCTTAGGTAAATGCCGATTCATAATCAGCACTTCCCGAAACCTGATCACTTTTAAGGTGAAAATATTTTGAACGAACATATAATTCTTTTGCACGCAGCACTGTAGTGCATTATTTGATCAATCATCCGAGTGAGTTATGACCACGTCTGCTATCCGGGATACCCGTCACCTTTGCCAGTCATCCTGTCCACAACCACAAAAAACCGGATGGATTGAACGTTTCTTTGATCTTTCAGCAAAAGGCACCAGCATCAAGCAGGAAAGCATGGCAGGCGTGACCACTTTCCTGACCATGGCCTACATCATTTTTGTTAACCCGCAGATTCTTTCTGCTGCAGGCATGGATGCTCAGGCCGTATTCGTCACTACCTGCCTGATTGCAGCCATTGGCAGTATCGCCATGGGCATTTTTGCCAATCTGCCTATTGCCATGGCTCCGGCTATGGGACTGAACAGCTACTTTGCTTTCTTTCTGGTGGGCAGCATGGGGCTGGGCTGGCAAACCGGTATGGCGGTTATCTTCTGGGGCTCGCTGTTGTTTGCAATTGCCGCCCCGTTTCGTGCCTACATCATCACCAGTATTCCCACCAGTCTGCGAGTAGGCATTGCAACCGGTTGTGGTCTGTTCATTGCCCTGATAGGCCTGCATAACGCGCACATTATTGTCGATCATCCGGCGACCATGGTGACTCTGGGTAATCCGCGCTCTGCCGAATTTGTTCTGGGTTGTCTGGGTTTCCTGCTGATGGTGGGTCTGGTACACCGGGGCTTTAAAGCGGCAGTGGTCGTTTCTATCGCGACCATTACCCTGATTGGTCTGGCTATTGGCGACGTGCAATACACCGGTATCGCTTCCATGCCACCGAGCATTGCACCGGTGGTTGGGCAGCTGGACTATATGGGTGCGCTGGACATGAGCCTGTTCGGAGTAATTCTGTCGGTTATGCTGGTCAGCCTGTTTGAATCCGCCGGAACCTTTATTGCGGTTACCGATAAAGCAGGTCTTACCGATTCAACCGGCAACTACCCTAATGCGACCAAGTCCTTGTACATCGACAGCCTTGGTTCGGCAGGTGGTGCGTTTATGGGTACATCATCCATTTGTCCTTTCATTGAAAGTGCGACAGGTGTTGTTGATGGCGGTCGTTCCGGGCTTATGGCAGTTGTCGTTGGTATCCTGTTTTTGCTGGCTATCTTCTTCTCTCCACTGGCTGGCATGATTCCAGCTTATGCCACAGCCGGTGCGCTGATTTACGTGGGTCTGTTGATGACGGCTGATCTGACCAAGGTGAACTGGGAAGACTTTACCGAGTCCGTTCCCGCCTTTGCAGCCACCATCATGATTCCGTTCAGCTTCACTCTGACAGAAGGTATTGCCACCGGCTTTATCTCTTACACGTTCATGAAAATCGTGGCGGGTCGTTATAAAGAAATCTCTCCGGTCTGTGCCTTGCTGACCGTTGTATTCCTGCTGCGTTACGCTTTCCTGTAATGTCTCCCTGTATCTCCGGAGCCAAAACTCCGGAGGTACTCGCGAAGCCTCACCTACAAACCTGTCAGCTTCTAAGGACTTTCCGTAAACTTGCTCATTTTGAGATGCAAATTTATTGAACGACCATATAATCACTTTGCTTGCAGCACATTAATCTGCCTTTTGTTATTCATTCGAGTTTGTGATGACTAATTCTGCTATTCAGGCGTCTCGCCACCTTACAGAATCATCCTGCCCCCAGCCTGAAAAAACCGGCTGGATCTGACTCAGGTCTCGCTCTTTGGGTAGTCACCCTAAATTGAAGTCTGTGACTATTACCCTGATTTGTAATGAATTAGCGGCTATCTGCCGCCTTTTATCTGTTTTTTAAGTCGCTGTCTGCACAGTAGACAGACAGTGATTACCGAGAGTTTGACCCATGATCAAAGAAAATCTGCGTGACCTGATCGACGCTGGTATGGCAAAAATCCCTGCGGACATCGTTATCAAAAACGGTCAGCTGGTGAACGTTACGTCTTCCGAAATCTACGACGCTGACGTTGCCATCTATCGTTCCCGAATCGTTGCAACCGGTGACTGCGAAGCCTATATCGGTGAAAACACTCAGATTATCGATGCACAAGGCAAGTTCCTGTGTCCGGGCCTGATCGACGGCCACCTGCACATCGAATGCAGCAAGATGTCCATGACCAGCTTTGCCAAAGCGGTTGTGCCCTGCGGAACCACCAGCATCGTATCGGGTCTGGATCAGTACCTGGTCACTGCCGGTCTGGAAGGTGTGCGTGACGTACTGGACGAAATCAGCGAAGGTCCTTTGAAAGTATTCTGGGGTCTGCCATTCACCACCCCTTACACCCTGCCAAAGTCCACCGTTGGTTTTGATGTCACTCCAGAGGTGCATAAAGAAGTTCAGAAGTGGCCTGAAGTATTCGGCGTATGGGAAACCGTTTCCGAGTTCGTTGAAAATAAACACGACGGTGTGATGGGCGCTATCGAAACCGCACAGGAAAACAACCTGCCCGTCTTCGGCTGTGCGCCAATGACGACTGGTGAACGTCTGAACGGCATTCTGAGCGCCGGTGTACGTCTGGATCACGAAAGCTATGACCACAAAGAAGCCATGGAAAAAATCCGCAAGGGTATGTTCCTGCTGGTACGTGAATCCTCAATCTCTCACTTCCTCAATGAAAACATGAAGGTCGTGACACACATCAACCCGCGCGTTGCCCGTCGTGTCAGCTTCTGTACCGATGACGTGATTCCTTCCGAGATTCTGGAAAACGGTCACATGGACAAGCTGATCCGTATGACCATTGCTGCCGGTGTTGACCCGATTACTGCTATCCAGATGGGCTCTCTGAACAGCGCGGAAGCGTATCGCATTGACCATCTGGTGGGCTCCATCTCTCCGGGAAAAATTGCCGACATCCTGTTTGTTGATGACCTGCGTGAGTTCAGCATCGACAAGGTGATTGCTAAAGGCAAACTGGTGGTGAATGAAGGGAAAATGGCAGTGGATCTGAAAGCACCCGCTCGTTCTGAAACCCTGTCGTCCAGACTGAAAATCCCGGCGATCACTGCTGAAGACATGAAGGTTCGTACCGACATCGACGCTGACCGTGTGAAGGTGTTGTCCATGGAAGTGGATTACGACGTGCCGTTTGTGCGCAAACGTCGTGATGTAGAGCTGAAAGTTGAAAACGGCGTCGTTCTGCCTGATGTAGAAAACGACGTTTTGTATGCGACTGTTGTTGAACGCTTTGGCAAGAATGGCAATAAGCCGGTTGCCTTTGTATCGGGCTGGAAGTTGAAAGGCGGTGCTATGGCCAGCTCCAAGGCACCAGACGACAACAACATCATGTGTATCGGTACCAACTCCGAAGACATGGCTCTGGCGATTAATTACATCGCGGAAAATGGCGGCGGTCAGGTAATTGTTAAAGACGGTGAAATTCTGGATTTCATCCATCTGCCTATCTGCGGTATCACCTCTGACATAGAGCCGGAAGCTATGGCGGCAGCCGAGCGCCATATGAAAGAAGTAGCCCGTGAACTGGGTTGTGACCTGCCAGATCCAGTGTTCTACATGTGCTGTCTGCAGATTACTGCCATTCCTGATTATGCCATGACCGATCTGGGTGCGGTGGACTTCCACACACAACAAACCTTTGATCCGGTACTGGGCAAAACAGAATAAATATCCTGTAGGTTGGGACGAGCGAAGCGACTCCCAACGCAGTGGCTAATTTTTTTCAGGCAGAGATTATGAAACAGCTTATCGATATGGCCGCCGGACGCACTCCGGTAGATACCCTGATCACCAACTGTAAGGTCGTTGACGTCTTTAACCAGACGCTGGTTGATGGCCCTCTGGCTATTGGCAATGGCAAGGTCATTGGTTTTGGCGATTACGAAGCCAGAGAAGTGATTGACGCAGAAGGTGGCGTGGTCATCCCCGGCCTGATCGACAGTCATGTGCATATCGAATCCTCTGCCATCACACCACCACAGTTTTCCCGTGTTGTTCTGCCTCACGGCACCACAACCATCATTGCGGATCCGCACGAAATCGCCAATGTTTGTGGGCTGGACGGCATTCGTTTTATGCTGGATGCCTCTAAGGATCTGCCACTGAACGTTAAAGTGATGTTGCCATCCTGCGTACCCGCAACACCGTTTGAAGAATCCGGTGCCAGACTGCTGGCTGATGACCTTGCCGAACTGATCAACCACCCTAACGTTCTGGGTGTAGGGGAAGTCATGGATTTCCCCAGTGTGATTAATGGCGATGACAACATGCTGGCAAAAGTAAAGCTGGCTCTGGACAACGGCTTTGTTGCCGACGGTCACAGCCCCGGTCTGAGCGGTCAGGCTCTGCAGGCTTACGCCATGTCGGGCATCAAGACCGACCACGAATGTTCAACCGTTGAAGACATGATTGCCCGGATTCGTCTGGGCATGTACGTCCAGATTCGTGAAGGTTCTGCCTGCAAGGATCTGGTCACTCTGGTGCAGGGCGTCAATGCTAACAACGCCCGTCGTTGCCTGTTCTGTACCGATGACCGTGAGCCAAAGGACATCTTTGAAGACGGTCATGTGAACAAAAACCTGCGTGTCGCCGTTGAAGAAGGTCTGGACCCGATTACTGCGGTAACCATTGGTTCCCTGAATGCCGCAGAATGCTACGGCCTGAAATCCAAAGGGGCGATTGCTCCGGGTTATGATGCAGACATTGTTATTGTTAATGACCTGAAAGCTTTTGCTGCCAGACGCGTGTTCTGCGCAGGTCAGGAAGTGGCCCGTAATGGCGAGATGCTGGTCGGGATAAAGGATTACACCAGCGACACCGTTCTGAACACCGTGAATATCGCTCCGGTTTCTGAAAGCCACTTTGATCTGCCACTGACCACCCGCAAAGCCCGCGCTATTGGTGTTTGCCCGGGTGGAGTGCTGACCGATGCTGTAGAAGTCGATGTACAAGCAAATGGGGAAGGCTTGTTTGATGCTCGCCTGAACAGCGGCCTGAACAAACTGGCAGTGATTGAACGTCACAAGGCGTCTGGCAATCTGTCCGTCGCCATTCTGGCTAACTATGGCCTGAAAGGCGGTGCCATTGCCACCACCGTATCCCACGACTCTCACAATATTGTCGTGGTGGGCGACAACGATGCCGATATGGTCATGGCGGTTAAGCATGTTGAAACCATTGGCGGTGGTTTTGTACTGGTGAAAGAGGGCAGGGTAGTGGGCGACCTGCCTCTGCCTGTAGCCGGTTTGATGTCTGACAAACCCGCTGAAGAAGTCGCAGCCCGCATGGGTGAACTGCTGGCAATGGCAAAGGATGAGTTTGGTATTAATGCCGACATTCAGCCGCTGATGACGCTGGTGTTTATGAGTCTGCCCGTGATTCCTGCGCTGAAGCTGACCTCTAATGGTCTGTTTGATGTAACACAATTCAGCTTTACAGAAACCTGCATGGCTGACTAATTATTGACGTGAGCCAAAACTTTCCGAGTAAGTTTCCGGTATAAATTGCGCCTCTGTTTTTGCCGTGAAAATTCCCGAATTCAGGGCGTAAACAACCGCCTTGCACAGAGCAAGGAACTATCGTATCAAACACGAGTTTAGGCTCGTTGTTGTACTTGTCCTAAATAACCGTACTCTTCCAGCTTGTGCAACCAGCGTTAAGCATTCTTCCTGACCATCAAACCCTCGTAATCAGTGTCAGGATCAATATAGGGCTGTCGCTTCTTGAGCAGGGTGTAGATCACACGAATCAGTTTATGCGCAATGGCGATCAGACTTTGCTTGTGACCTTTACGAATCACCAGACTCTGGTATTTGCCCTTGAACTGACTCTTCGTTTTGATGGCTGCATTAGCCACCTCGCAAAGCGTCGTCTTGATCATTTTATTCCCTTTCCGGGTTCGACCACTTTTTCGCTTGCCTGCACTTTCGTTATTGCCCGGACAGAGTCCAGCCCAGGAGGCGATTTCCTTCATGCCGCCAAACTGGCTCATATCATTACCTATTTCTGCGATCAGCGATGCGGCACTCATCTCGCTAACTCCGGGCAAAGTTTGCAGAAGCTGCCAGGCTTCTTTCCACGGTTTGATACTGCTGAGAATCTGAGTTTCCACTGCCTGCTGTTGCTCACTGAGGAAAGCGATATGGCTCCGGATGCTTTTCAGCACAATGAGGTGAGAGGAGGATAGTTTCTCGTCCATGCTGGCCATCAGTTGTTTTCTGTCTCCCCTCAGGCGGCCATCCGCTTTCTTGATAATATCCTGAAGGGACTCACCATCAATGAGCGCATTCACCATGCGTTGACCTGACTTTCCATTAATGTCACTAATCAGGCCGCCGAGTCTGATGCCACTGTCGTCCAGTGTTTTATGAAGGCGATTTTTCTCAGTCGCTATTTGTTTGACAATAGTGTCCCGGCGGCGAGTCAGCAGGCGTACCTGCTCCTGATCAGGATGAGGCACAAAGCTCGGACGAACCAGGCCGCAGTGGGCAAGGTGCGCAAGCCACTGGCTGTCCAGTGTATCGGTTTTTCGACCGGGTACATTCTTAACGTGTCGTGCATTCACTACCCAGGGCTTCAGGTCACGGCCAATAATGGACGCATAAATACTTTTCCAGTAAACACCTGCGCTTTCCATCACCACCAGATCCACCTGATGCTGCTGAAGGAACTGGCACATTAACTCCCGATCTTTGCGGAAAGTTCCAAATTTCTGCGTGAGCACTTGAATATCGCCTTCTGGCATTTCCTTGCGAACGGCTACCATGACCATCATTTTATGGACGTCAATGCCGGCACAGTTTTTCACAATGGGTTGCATCGTCTATGCTCCAAACGTTCACGGAGGAACAGCAGAGCCTGACGGACTGGATAGGATCGCCATAATCTCACCTGGAGAAAAGGGCTGTTTGCCGTGCATTCAATGTTCCAGAAATGGAGACTGATGGTGCCAGTTCTGAACCATGAGATAAGCGAGGGTGCGAACGATCTAGCCCAGGTCAATTTGAGTTCAGGGTCAAAAGCCACTGCAAAAACATCGACCACTGCCAGGCTCTGCCACAGATGCATTGTGGCAGAGCATTATTTTCATCGTGCGGGGTGACCGAAAAATGCGGTCATGACGATTTGAGGCGTATATGAGCAAAATCGACGGTCGTAAAATCCCACATCAAGTTCGTGAATCCATCCGCATGCAAGCCGTTCAACAATGGCTTGACGGCATTTCCGTTCCTGAGCTATCTGAACTTCACGCAACACATCTGTCTTGCGTGTATCTCTGGGTGAATCGCTATAAGGAAGGCGGTTTTGACGCTTTAAAGACTCGTCCAATTCATGGTCGCCCACCCAAGCTGAATATTGATCAACAAGAGCAGCTCACTCAGATTATTTCACTAAAAAATCCAACTGATTTTGGGTTCTACAAAACCATGTGGACAAGAGATATTGTCGCTTCAGTCATTAAGACTGAGTTCAATGTATCCATGCACCCTGCCGCTGTTGGGAAGATGTTGCGCCGCTGGGGTTGTCGCCTCAGCGTCCTGTTCGCAAAGCCTGGCAACAGGATCAAAAAAAGTAGATGAATGGTTAACAGATCGTTACCCGGATATCCGGCAACAAGCTGAAGAAAGCAATGCCTTGATTTATTTTGCTGATGAATCAAGTGTCCGTTCTGACTATCACAGTGGTACAACCTGGGCTAAAAAAGGCTGCACTCCAATTGTTGAAGCAACAGGAGCACGCTTCAGTATTAACATGATTTCAGCGGTTAGCGCTGAAGGAACTATGCGGTATATGACGATCCCCGGACGCTTTAACACTGATGTGTTTATTTGCTTTTTAAAGCAGCTGGTTACTTCTCATGACCGCCCCATCATTGTTGTTACTGATGGCCACCCGGCCCATAAGGCAAAAAAGGTGCAAAAATATATAGAGCAGGAGCCAAGGCTGCTTGGAGTTCATATTCTGCCAGCTTACTCACCTCAGCTGAACCCGGATGAATCGGTCTGGGGTTATCTCAAATCAGGCCATCTTGGCAGAATGACGCTGAGAACCAAGGGCCAGTTTCTTCGAGCAGTGCGGACATGCTTGAAATCCCTGCAACGTCTCCCACGAAAAATACAGGGATTTTTCAGGTCAGAACATACAGCTTATGCATGTTTGGAGACTTTTGTCTGATGGCTTTGGCACACATCAATATCAAGCACAATAATGTCGTAGCCTGCTTCAAGTAGTTCAACGCAAGTATGGCTTCCGATATATCCAGCTCCTCCTGTTACCAAAATCATTCCGCATTTGAAATCTGGTAAGTAATATTTTTCTGCACTGAAGGATGAAGACGGAAATATGCTGCCTGCTGTAAAAGCGGAGGCTGCTTTTAAAAACCATCGTTTGGCTTCTGACTCGGGCGGTGTGTTTGATTCAGAAGAGTTATTCGACATTTTTAGTCCTGTAAAACGAATTTTTTGCCACAAAACTATAGTCTGTCGGAACAGTTATTTGACGGAAGCTGGATAATTTTTTTAAAAGAAAAAGAAAGCGACAAGTCATACAAGAACGGTCTTTTACGGACTATTGTCATTAATTAGAAGGTTGATTCATTTTAACCTTGCTACGCATATCCACGATCAGTAAGCAGTTTGTTTTAATCTCGTATTCATTGGCAGGGACCCATGGATCAGACAATTGCAGCAACTGAGGAATGGGGTGTACCAGAGCAGGATCAGATGGAATTTGATCCCTTGCTGGAATGCCTGGCTTTCCTCACACGTCATTACGGAAAACCGTATTCCAACGACTCTCTCAGAGCCGGTCTGCCCCTTGAAGAAGGTTTGTTTAATGCAGACCTTTTTATCCGCTCAGCCAACCGTGCCGGCTTGGCCAGCAAGGTGCATAAGCGGGAATTGGTGGATATATCGCCTCTGGTCACTCCGGTTGTTCTGTTTCTGAAAAAACGCAAAGCCTGTGTCTTATTGGACATTGACCATGAAGAAGGTCATGCCCGGGTGGTTTTGCCAGAAACCGGTGATGGCGTTAAGCGTATTTCTCTGGAAGACCTTGCAGACCATTACAGCGGTTATGCGATTTATATTCGGGAAAAACACCGCTACGACAAGCGCAGCCCCACCACGCTGGATGTAAAATCCAGACACTGGTTCTGGGGGACGATTCTTGGCTCATGGCGGATTTATCGCGATGTACTGCTGGCTTCGTTAATGATTAACCTGTTTGTTGTGGCAAGCCCGCTGTTTGTAATGAACGTTTATGACCGGGTGGTGCCCAATCAGGCTTTTGATACCCTCTGGGTGCTGGCTGTTGGAGCCATTATCGTGTTCAGCTTCGATTTTGTGCTGAAAATGATACGAAGCTATTTTATTGATTTGGCAGGAAAAAAGTCCGATATTCTGTTGTCATCCAGAATCATGGAACGTGTGCTTGGGCTTAGTATGTCGGCGCGCCCGGCTTCGGTTGGTTCCTTTGCTAAAAACCTTCAGGACTTTGAAAGTATTCGGGAGTTTATTACTTCCTCAACGGTGACTGCACTTGTTGATCTGCCCTTCACCTTCATCATTCTGATGGTGATTTTCATGCTGGGCGGCCCTCTCGCCTTTATTCCGCTGTTCTGTATGTTCCTGATCGGAGTGTACAGCTTTGCCATTCAGGGGCCTTTGCGTCGTTCGGTGGAAAAGACCTTGCGTTCTAATTCCCAGAAAAGTGCGACATTGATTGAAAGCCTGACGGGTATGGAAGCATTGAAAATTGCCCAGGCTGAAAGCGATATACAGTACAAATGGGAAAAGTCAGTTGGGCATATCGCCACATGGAGCATTCGTACAAAAATGCTCAGTTCTTCTGCTTCAACCATCAGTGCCTATGTACAGCAAATGTGTAACATCGGTCTGGTGGCAACGGGCGTGTTCCTGATTTCAGAAGGTGACCTGAGTATGGGAGGGCTGATTGCTACCGTTATGCTGGCGGGTCGTTGCCTTGCTCCTATGGCCCAGGTTGCGGGTCTGGCTACCCGTTACAATCAGGCAAAATCTGCACTTGACGGTTTGAATCAGGTGATGGAGATGCCCATTGAACGCCATGAAGACCGGGACTATGTCAACCGTCCTGAACTGAAAGGTGCTATTGAATTCGACCAGGTTGATTTTACCTATCCTGAACAGGAAATTCAGGCTCTGCGCGGTATCTCCCTCAATTTCAAAGCTGGAGAGAAGGTCGCCATTATCGGGCGAATCGGTTCCGGCAAAACCACCATTGAAAAGCTTATTCTGGGTCTCTATGAGCCGGAAAATGGCGCCGTACGGATTGATGGCATTGACTTGCGGCAGCTGAACCCTTCGGATTTACGAAGCAGTATTGGCTGTGTATCCCAGGACATCACGCTGTTCTACGGAACCATCAAAGAAAACATCACTCTGGGCGCCAGTTTTATTGATGATGAGGCGTTACTGAAAGCGGCTGAGATAGCGGGTGTTACCGAGTTTGCCAACAAGCACCCTAACGGTATGGATATGATGGTGGGCGAGCGTGGACAGAATCTTTCTGGTGGACAACGGCAGAGCATCGCCCTGGCGCGGGCTCTGTTGATGGATCCTCCGATTCTGGTGCTCGATGAGCCCTCCAGCTCTATGGACAATACAACTGAGCAGCGCATGAAAGAGCAGCTCAAGACCCGTTGTAAAGATAAAACGATTGTTCTTGTTACTCACAAAGCGTCCATGCTCGATATGGTGGACAGGCTGGTGGTTGTGGATAACGGCAAAGTGGTTGCTGATGGGCCGAAGGAGCAGGTTCATGCTGCTCTGAAGCAGGGCAAGCTGAAGATTGAATAACAGATGGTATTTCGATGAACGATCAAAAGGACACTGATCCCAAAAAGCAGAGTGAAGAGCAGGTGCTGCAGGAGCAGGATATTCTTGAGCCTTCTGAAACGGCCGAAGAAGTGGCTGAATCTTCACTGGAAGAGCATGTAAAGCCTGAAGATCTGGAATACATGTCAGATACCAGTGCTGCCATGTTGATGAAAACACCAAGAGGTGGCCGGCTGCTGATTTACATGATGTTGTTGGCGGTCTTTACCGCCATTATCTGGGCCACCGTTGCCGAGCTGGATGAAATTACCCGGGGCATGGGCAAAGTGATCCCTTCTTCCAGATTGCAGGTGGTACAGAATCTTGAAGGCGGAATATTGCAGGAAATCTACGTTCAGGAAGGTGAACTGGTAGAAGAAGATCAGCTGCTGCTCAGGCTGGACGACACACGTTTCCGCTCGACTTACCGGGAAAGTGCTGTTGAATATTACAGTGAGCTGGCCAGAGCATCGCGCTTGAAAGCTGAACTGAGCGGCAAAGACATCTATTTTCCTCCTGAGCTGAATGATTATCGCGAATACATTGATCGTGAAGAAACCATCTTTGACAACCGCAAAGCAGGTTTAAGGGCTGAACTGGACATTGCAAACCGTCAGTCCAGTCAGGCCAAGCATGAATTATCAGCTTCCGAAGCCCAACTGGAGTTTC
This sequence comes from Endozoicomonas montiporae CL-33, assembly GCF_001583435.1. Classification (NCBI taxonomy): domain Bacteria; kingdom Pseudomonadati; phylum Pseudomonadota; class Gammaproteobacteria; order Oceanospirillales; family Endozoicomonadaceae; genus Endozoicomonas; species Endozoicomonas montiporae. Next base: position 340,679 of record NZ_CP013251.1, read on the forward strand.
TGACAACCAGCCTTGATCTGGGAGAAGAAGAGCTGGAATTAACCAAACCACTGGCTCAGCAGGGTGTGGTTTCCCATGTGGAGATGATTCAGCTGAAGCAACGGGTTAATGATCTGGCTTCTGAGAGAAAAATGACCGAGTTATCTATTCCCAAGCTTGAGTCAGCCTACCAAGAAGCTCTGGCTCGAAAAAGAGAACTGACTGTTAAGTTCAGGGAAGAAGTTGTGCAGGAGTTGAGAGAAACTGAACTGAAACTTGCACAAATGACTGAGTCTCATACCAGTCTTGAAGATCAGGTCAACAGAACACTGGTTCGATCTCCTGTCCCAGGTATTGTTAAGAAAATTAATATAAATACGATTGGTGGTGTTATTCAGCCAGGTATGGATTTGCTGGAAATCGTTCCTGTTGAAGATAATTTGTTAATTGAAACTGAAATCAGTCCAAAGGACATTGGCTTCTTACGGGAAGGTATGCGTTCGGTTGTTAAATTAACCGCTTACGATTTTGCAATTTATGGTGGCCTTGAAGGCACACTGGAGCATATTGGTGCAGATACCGTTGAGAATGAAAAAGGCGAAAGCTTTTATATTGTGCACATTAGAACAGAAAAAAATCATCTGGGTACTGAAGAAAAACCACTGGAAATTATTCCCGGTATGAAAACCAATGTGGATATTATTACCGGCAAAAAAAGTCTGATGGATTATTTACTTAAACCTATCTTGAAATCCAAACAGAACGCATTGACTGAACGATAATGCGTTAATTCAGCTGAAAATCCTTTTTTAAGAAATAATGTTAAATTAAACCAAATAACAACGGCGCATTTTATTTAAAGTAAAACGCGCCGTTGTTATTTTTTATATTTTTAATTTCAATTTACTATATAAATACGTACGCGCTACCTGCTTCCATCTGGCTATTCTGAAACTTATAAACGTTTAAATTGATTTATAAAACAGGTGCGAAGGGAATTCGCCCGCCCTGCGTTTTAATTTCCTATCTCAACGCTCTATCCGAATTCCCATTGCTCCTATTTATTCAGAGTGAGCATAGGCAATATGAACTCTAACTCCGGAAGCTCTTCGCCAGTTATTGGTGAAATCACAGCCGCATCAGGCAAAGTCTTTGTTGTTAAACCCGATGGAACTAAGAGGCTGTTTCAAAAGCTATAGACCACTGACTCAAGAAAATTCGTACACAATGTATTACCCTTCATAGAGTTTCTTTGATGGAGGGTTCTCCATGTACCCCTCAGATTTGACTGATGACCAGTGGAAAGTCATTCAGCCCTTCTTCCCCGATCCGGGATATGACCAACCCAAAAATGGCAGACCCAGAGAGTGGGCTTATCGACACATTCTGGATGCGATTATCTATGTTGATAAAACAGGCTGTCAGTGGCGACAGTTGCCTTCTGACTTCCCGCCTTGGGGAACCGTTTACACCTATTTCCGAAACTGGCGGCTCGATGGAACCTGGAAGAAATTACACGACGCTTTGAGAGACAAAGTAAGGCTGAGTGTTGTCAAATTAGCTCAACCAACTGCTGCCAGCATTGATTCTCAGAGTGTAAAAACCTCAGTAAAAGGGGGGGCCGGGGTTATGACGGAGGCAAGAAGATCAATGGTAGAAAGCGCCATATAGTTGTAGATACGCTAGGGGGCGTTCTCAATTACGCCAACCAGACCAAAGAAGCTGTCAACTGAAGCATTCCCAAGTAATTTCGACCCAACCGTTCGTATCGGGCTGCGATTCTCCGGAAGTGCTTCAGCTTTTGAAATAACCTTTCTACAAGATTGCGCTCCTTGTAAAGCTCTCTGTCATAGAGCCTTGGTTGCAGTCTTCCTTTTCTCGGCGGGATAACCGGTTCAGCCCCTATACAGCCGATAGCCAGAATGAATGCATCTGAGTCATAGCCTTTATCTGCAAGAACATAATCTGCAGAAAAAGCCTCTATTAATGCATTTGCCTGACCATATTCTGATGCTTGACCTGCTGTCAGTATTAAGCGAACCGGATTTCCCAGAGCATCTACAGCAGCATGGATTTTAGTCGTCAGACCACCTCTTGATTTGCCAACGGCCTCATCATCTTGAGCTGTTTTTTTGGTGCTCCATGCTGATGAACTCGAGCAATACTGCCGTCTACCATCAGATACTCAAGATTCTTATCCTTGGAAAGCTCTTCAAAGATGTCGCCCCACGTTGCCTTGTGGCACCAACGGTTATAGCGAACATAAACTCTGTGCCAATTTCCGAAAGATTTTGGTAGGTCTCTCCATGGTGCTCCAGTTCTGGCAATCCACAGAACAGCTTCGAGAAACTTGCGATTATCCTTGGCTGTTACTCCACAGTCTGATGATTTTCCTGGCAGGAGGTCTTTGATTCGATTCCATTGATCATTGCGGAGAACTGTACGAGGCATAGTGAACCAAAAAAGCCGCAAACTATACCTCAAACATGCATACTTGAGCTAATTGAGAACGCCCCCTAGGTCTGATTCTGGTTCTTTGGGTTCATTCAGCTTCTATCAGTGACAGCCTTTCTGGAGAGATATTGCTTGCCTGTGTGATCAAGCACTTTAAGAAAATCCGTAAGGTTTGGGCAGACTGCGGTTACAGAGGGTATCTGGAAGAGTGGTTTTATCGGAGAAAGCCAAGACGAGAGCTGGAAATCACAAAGCGCCCACGGGGTAAATTTGTTGTGCAAGCCAAGCGATGGGTCGTAGAGAGAACCTTTGGGTGGTTTGAAGGCTCTCGTCGCTTGGCGAAGGATTATGAGCAACTACCAGAAAATTCAGAATCGTTTATCTATATATGCATGATTCGAATAATGGTTAAGAGGCTTGTTTAGTTTTAAAACAGCCTCTAAGAAAGAACTCGAAAAAGGAGACAAGGTCTATCTGAATGATCAGGTCTTCACTGAGAGTGGTGGTTCCGTTGTCATTAAAACGGCTAATAACCAGGTTATGGAACTGGGGTCGCAGCAGCAACTTACTCTCACGAATAGCATGCTGTCTGGCCAGGACGATGAGTCAGAGGATGACCTGTCACTTGATGAACTTCAGGCAGCTATTGCCGAAGGCGCTGACCCGATCGAAGTGGCTCAGGCAGCCGCTGCCGGTGAAGAACAGGGATCGTCGGGTGAAGGCAGCTCTGAAGTCGTAGAGGTTCAGCGTAACTCGCTGGATATGCCTGTTATTGAACGTGAAGATGATTACGAATTCAGGCAGCAACAAACAGATGTTTCCTCTGAAGCAGGCGCTACTGAGAGTTCAGCAACTGCCAATGTGGCTGAGGAGGAGTCTGATGAAGAGGATGGTGAAACCGAGGATTCGGTAACGACGTCTTATAAACCGGTTGCGCAAACCTCGTCCATGGTGACGAATGAAGATGTTACCGTACTGAAAGGTCAGCTTTACTCGCTGGATAATAACTCTGACGAAACCATGACTTACACACTGGTTTCTGCACCTGAAGCGGGTTCGATCAGCATAAACGCTGATGGCTCATTCGAATTTAACCCGGCATCAGACTTTGAGTATCTGGCAGAGGGTGAAAGCAAAACCGTTACGTAATGCAGATTATCAAGAGCGCTCCAAGCCGGGCTCGGCTGAACATCTATGAGTAACTTTTCTCCCAACTACTGCCTACATGCCTATGATAGAAAGGAAGACATACCCGGACCAGAGACCGTAAACACACTGGTGCCTTTTGCCCGTTCGAGAGCGTGGTCGGGGAGCTGGCGACAACATCACTGATGACGCAATATGCGATCTCGTTCGGAAGAATGCGAATCATCGACAGCCCCATATCCGGATATGCCTTCGCACGGAAGTATAGAGGGTAAATCATGTCTCGCCGCAGCACATCCAACCGTTCCCATTCTGACAGAGTCAAAAAGCGTATTGCCGGACATCTGGAGAAAATCAATCTCTTTGCTGCTGGTATTGATATCGGGTCAGAGTCACATTTTGTTGCTGTGCCAGAAGAGTTAGATGAACAACCGGTGCGTTCGTTTGGCTGTTTTACCGCAGACCTTGAAGCTATGGCTGACTGGCTCGTAAAGCTTGGCATTACCACCGTTGTGATGGAGTCAACCGGAATTTACTGGATACCTGCGTTTGAAATACTAGAATCCCGGGGACTTGATGTAAAGCTGGTCAATGCACGACATGTAAAGAATGTTGCCGGACGTAAGTCTGATGTTCTGGACTGCCAATGGCTTTTGCAGTTACATACTTACGGGTTGCTCAATGGCGCGTTCCGCCCTGATGAGCAGGTTTGCTCTTTACGATCTTATAGACGACAACGTGACACTCTTGTTGGCTACCGTGCTTCCCACATCCAGCATATGCAAAAGGCACTTCGACAGATGAATCTGTTACTGGATAATGTGGTGACTGATATTACCGGAAAAACCGGTATGACTATTATCCGCGCCATACTGAATGGGCAGCGGAATCCTGTGGAGTTGGCTAAATATCGTGACAAGCACTGCAAAAAATCCGAGGAAGAAATCGCCAAATCCCTGAAGGGGCATTACCGGGATGAGCATGTATTTGCTCTGCGGCAAGCTGTTGAACTTTACGATACTTATGATGAAAAAATCAGGGCTTGTGACAAAGCTCTGGAACAGAAAATCAACACATTTGACAGCAAAGATGATAAAGACTCCCAGAAACCTTCTACGCCAGATAAGCTTTCAAAAAAACGGAAGTCCCGTTGTGCTCCCGACTTTGATGTACGTTCAGAACTCAACCGGGTGAGCGGTGTCGATCTGACTGATATCGACGGCATCGACGAAAATACGGCTCTGAAGATTGTTTCAGAAATCGGTTTGGATATGAGTCGATGGCCTTCCGCTAAACATTTTGCCTCTTGGTTAGGGCTCTGCCCCGGAACCAAAATATCCGGCGGTAAGGTTCTGAACCGGAAAACCAAACGTTTACCAGGCGCAGCGGCAACAGCATTCAGGTTGGCGGCTTATTCACTGACCAGATCAAAAAGTGCTTTGGGTGCTTATTACCGAAGAATGCGAAGCAAGCTTGGTGCTCCAAAGGCGATTACGGCAACAGCGCATAAGCTGGCAAGGCTGGTTTACAGTATGCTCAAGCATGGGAGCCAGTATGTAGATGAAGGTCAGGAATACTTTGAGCAGCGGTACAGAGAAAGAGTTTTGAAAACCCTGAAGCAGAAGGCTAAAGATATGGGCTTCACATTAACGCCGGTTGAAACTGCTGTCGGTTAGGGGCTTGCTAACCGGCGAGCTCAGGGGGAGTTACTCAGAAGAGCGCTCCAAGCCGGGCTCGGCTGAACATCTATGAGTAACTTTTCTCCCAACTACTGTCTACATGCCTATGATAGAAAGGAAGACATACCCGGACCAGAGACCGTAAACACACTGGTGCCTTTTGCCCGTTCGAGAGCGTGGTCGGGGAGCTGGCGACAACATCACTGATGACGCAATATGCGATCTCGTTCGGAAGAATGCGAATCATCGACAGCCCCATATCCGGATATGCCTTCGCACAGAAGTATAGAGGGTAAACCATGTCTCGCCGCAGCAAATCCAACCGTTCCCATTCTGACAGAGTCAAAAAGCGTATTGCCGGACATCTGGAGAAAATCAATCTCTTTGCTGCTGGTATTGATATCGGGTCAGAGTCACATTTTGTTGCTGTGCCAGAAGAGTTAGATGAACAACCGGTGCGTTCGTTTGGCTGTTTTACCGCAGACCTTGAAGCTATGGCTGACTGGCTCGTAAAGCTTGGCATTACCACCGTTGTGATGGAGTCAACCGGAATTTACTGGATACCTGCGTTTGAAATACTGGAATCCCGGGGACTTGATGTAAAGCTGGTCAATGCACGACATGTAAAGAATGTTGCCGGACGTAAGTCTGATGTTCTGGACTGCCAATGGCTTTTGCAGTTACATACTTACGGATTGCTCAATGGCGCGTTCCGCCCGGATGAACAGGTTTGTTCATTGCGATCCTATAGACGACAACGTGACACTCTTGTTGGCTACCGTGCTTCCCACATCCAGCATATGCAAAAGGCACTTCGACAGATGAATCTGTTACTGGATAATGTGGTGACTGATATTACCGGAAAAACCGGTATGACTATTATCCGCGCCATACTGAATGGGCAGCGGAATCCTGTGGAGCTGGCCAGATATCGTGACAAGCACTGCAAAAAATCCGAGGAAGAAATCGCCAAATCCCTGAAGGGGCATTATCGGGATGAGCATGTATTTGCTCTGCGGCAAGCTGTTGAACTTTACGATACTTATGATGAAAAAATCAGGGCTTGTGACAAAGCTCTGGAACAGAAGCTCAACACATTTGACAGCAAAGATGATAAAGACTCTCAAAAGCTTTCTACGCCAGATAAGCCTTCAAAAAAACGGAAGTCCCGTTGCGCTCCAGACTTTGATGTACGTTCAGAACTCAACCGGGTGAGCGGTGTCGATCTGACTGATATCGACGGCATCGACGAAAATACGGCTCTGAAGATTGTTTCAGAAATCGGTTTGGATATGAGTCGATGGCCTTCCGCTAAACATTTTGCCTCCTGGTTAGGGCTCTGTCCCGGAACCAAAATATCCGGTGGTAAAGTTCTGAACCGGAAAACCAAGCGTTTGCCAGGCGCAGCCGCAACAGCATTCAGGTTGGCGGCTTATTCACTGACCAGATCAAAAAGTGCTTTGGGTGCTTATTACCGAAGAATGCGAAGCAAGCTTGGTGCTCCAAAGGCGATTACGGCAACAGCGCATAAGCTGGCAAGGCTGGTTTACAGTATGCTCAAGCATGGGAGCCAGTATGTAGATGAAGGTCAGGAATACTTTGAGCAGCGGTACAGAGAAAGAGTTTTGAAAACCCTGAAGCAGAAGGCTAAAGATATGGGCTTCACATTAACGCCGGTTGAAACTGCTGTCGGTTAGGGGCTTGCTAACCGGCGAGCTCAGGGGGAGTTACTCAGAAGAGCGCTCCAAGCCGGGCTCGGCTGAACATCTATGAGTAACTTTTCTCCCAACTACTGTCTACATGCCTATGATAGAAAGGAAGACATACCCGGACCATAGACCGTAAACACACTGGTGCCTTTTGCCCGTTCGAGAGCGTGGTCGGGGAGCTGGCGACAACATCACTGATGACGCAATATGCGATCTCGTTCGGAAGAATGCGAATCATCGACAGCCCCATATCCGGATATGCCTTCGCACAGAAGTATAGAGGGTAAACCATGTCTCGCCGCAGCAAATCCAACCGTTCCCATTCTGACAGAGTCAAAAAGCGTATTGCCGGACATCTGGAGAAAATCAATCTCTTTGCTGCTGGTATTGATATCGGGTCAGAGTCACATTTTGTTGCTGTGCCAGAAGAGTTAGATGAACAACCGGTGCGTTCGTTTGGCTGTTTTACCGCAGACCTTGAAGCTATGGCTGACTGGCTCGTAAAGCTTGGCATTACCACCGTTGTGATGGAGTCAACCGGAATTTACTGGATACCTGCGTTTGAAATACTGGAATCCCGGGGACTTGATGTAAAGCTGGTCAATGCACGACATGTAAAGAATGTTGCCGGACGTAAGTCTGATGTTCTGGACTGCCAATGGCTTTTGCAGTTACATACTTACGGATTGCTCAATGGCGCGTTCCGCCCGGATGAACAGGTTTGTTCATTGCGATCCTATAGACGACAACGTGACACTCTTGTTGGCTACCGTGCTTCCCACATCCAGCATATGCAAAAGGCACTTCGACAGATGAATCTGTTACTGGATAATGTGGTGACTGATATTACCGGAAAAACCGGTATGACTATTATCCGCGCCATACTGAATGGGCAGCGGAATCCTGTGGAGCTGGCCAGATATCGTGACAAGCACTGCAAAAAATCCGAGGAAGAAATCGCCAAATCCCTGAAGGGGCATTATCGGGATGAGCATGTATTTGCTCTGCGGCAAGCTGTTGAACTTTACGATACTTATGATGAAAAAATCAGGGCTTGTGACAAAGCTCTGGAACAGAAGCTCAACACATTTGACAGCAAAGATGATAAAGACTCTCAAAAGCTTTCTACGCCAGATAAGCCTTCAAAAAAACGGAAGTCCCGTTGCGCTCCAGACTTTGATGTACGTTCAGAACTCAACCGGGTGAGCGGTGTCGATCTGACTGATATCGACGGCATCGACGAAAATACGGCTCTGAAGATTGTTTCAGAAATCGGTTTGGATATGAGTCGATGGCCTTCCGCTAAACATTTTGCCTCCTGGTTAGGGCTCTGTCCCGGAACCAAAATATCCGGTGGTAAAGTTCTGAACCGGAAAACCAAGCGTTTGCCAGGCGCAGCCGCAACAGCATTCAGGTTGGCGGCTTATTCACTGACCAGATCAAAAAGTGCTTTGGGTGCTTATTACCGAAGAATGCGAAGCAAGCTTGGTGCTCCAAAGGCGATTACGGCAACAGCGCATAAGCTGGCAAGGCTGGTTTACAGTATGCTCAAGCATGGGAGCCAGTATGTAGATGAAGGTCAGGAATACTTTGAGCAGCGGTACAGAGAAAGAGTTTTGAAAACCCTGAAGCAGAAGGCTAAAGATATGGGCTTCACATTAACGCCGGTTGAAACTGCTGTCGGTTAGGGGCTTGCTAACCGGCGAGCTCAGGGGGAGTTACTCAGAAGTATCTCTGCAAGAGAGTTTTTCAGGAGATATCCAGATATCAAAAGAGCATATTTCTGGGGCGGTAAGCTTTGGACTCAGAGCTACTTTGTTGAGACTATCGGAAATGCCAATGAAGAAGTGATACGGAAGTATGTTCAGGATTAGCTCAAAGTTATGAATAAGAAAGAAGAGAATTGCACGCAGTTAGAGTTGGTGTAAAAAGCTCGGTCGCTTGCGGCCGAGCTTTTTACATGTGTGCCGAGCATGTTGCACAGCTTGGGGGTGAAAGTCCCCTGCCCAGCCAGATGAGGGCGAAGGGCTAGCGAAGCACAAGGTTTGTATCGCGAGGTGCAGACTGAAGGCAGTGTGGAGCAAAACTGCGAGCTGACGAATAGAAATCGGATATGAGGCTGTCTGCGTGAGGACGAGTCAGCATGTGATGACGAAGTCCCATACTCATCCGGACACTCGGACAGTAAATCCGGCAGTTGTGCAGGGAAGGCGGTGTAACTTACCTCGGGAGGTCTGTCTGGTGTCTGATATTTCAGACTGAGGTCATCGTAAGATGTCCTGATCGCCATACAGAAGTCAGCAGACGGCATAGTAGCTGGCGAAGTCAGTGAAGGCCTGAACGGTTAGAGCGGTGATTAGTTTCTGTTTCTCGATATATCGGACGCAGACAAAGGCCAGCAAACACTGGTGCTCATGCCAAGCGGTGACGGCGGAACCGAAAGCTGCAAGGTCATAAGAGCTGAGACTATATCGGCATTACAGGATTACAAAAGCCCGGCGGGTGGTGTGAGTCATATGTCTTGTATCACTGACCCTTCCATTGTCATGTTTGTGCTGATGGTAGACGCTTAACTAACCGAAACGCCCAGTACGGACCCGTACGCTGGGTGTTGTGGGAGGAGTGGAGCCGCGAGGCTCCACCCTATCCCGATTTGGAGTTGTTTGGTGGGTGATTCCTTCTGCATTAATTAAACCTAAATTCAGCAGTTGAGCGATTACCCACCGCGCTCTAAGAGAGCAATGCCAGCTACTATCCTGCTAAACCTTGCTTTCGCTTAACTTGAGTTAATAAGCTGGACAGGCGTAATAATTTCACCTTTTGTTAAAAATTTCGACACAGCCCTCGTTAATATTCGGCACCAGATATCAATTGGAGTCAACTGCGCTGCAGTCTTCTTAATGGCATCAAAAAATACACAGAGATCTTCCTGCATTGTTTGGATCTTTTTTATCAAATTATGCTGACTGGTAATCGTTATTTTTTTCTTACGCCCACTCTCTGTTAACTTGCCAATAGCACTCATCAATAATGGCCTGCTGGTTATTGCTTCTTTATGCGAATCAGGATTGCTCAGTCTTACAAACAAAGTCCACCAGTTATATGCCAGTGCAACCATCCTTGATAGAATACGACATCGCTTTATATCCTTGGTTGTGTAACCTCCCCATCCCCAGTGATTTTTGATTTCATCAAAATTATTTTCACAGTCAGCTCTGTCTCTGTAATGATCTATGATGGATACAACGTCATTATCAAGACTGGTCACTAATACTGAGTACTCAAAGAGTTTGATGTTTTCAGGGTCTGAGATAAAAGCGATTTCTTTTTGCTTCTTATTATTCTCTTTCTCCAGCAACAGAGAATCACCTGATAATCTTCTTCGAACAATAATGATTCGTCTTGATTTCTCCCAACCACCTAGTTTGTGCCTGTCCGAAAACCCACAAACACTTGAAAACAGCAGCCTGTAGCCCCATATAGTACTCGAAGATTTTCCAAAACAGGCTGTTTCCACATTTATGCGCCAAACCATCAACCCACAAATGCAGTTGGGCGAAGTTGATATCTCCGCCATCACGTTTAATCCCAAGTCCAGAGACGACATTCCCCGTCTGCTTCGGGGGCTGCAACATATCTGGATAACACCTGATCTGCGACACAGGGTTTTTCAGGTGCTTGAGAACATGATTCCTGCCAGTCGGCACAACGGTCGTCCCGGTATGGACCTCTGGAACATTCTGGTTTTCGGCACTCTGCGCCTTGTCACTAATTGTGACTATGACCGCTTGCAAGAGTTGGCTAATGAACATGGGACATTACGGAAAATGCTCGGTCACGGCCCATATTGTACCCATTCCTACCACATACAAACATTGCAGGATAACATCAGCCTCTTCACACCGGAGATACTGGATCAGATTAACCAGGTCACGGTGGATGCAGGTCACCAGCTGGTTAAAAAAAAGATGAGCCGCTACATGGCCGTGCCGATTCCTTCGTAGTCAAAACCGATGTCCATTTCCCCACGGATATCAGCCTTCTGAGCGACGCTTGCCGTAAAAGCATTGAGTTTGCATACGCTCTCTCCAATCAGTACCAGCTTCCGGGCTGGCGTCAGAGCAAATATCTTAAAGACCAGCATCGCAAACGCTACAACAAGGCTCGAAACCTGAAGCATTCCAGCGCAACCTGTGAACTGAAACAACAGCAGCGGCAGCACGACATTGAAATGGCTCACCTTGAGTACATAAAGTACAGCCTTTCAATTGTCCGCAAAGCTGAAACGACCTTGTCCTTGCTGTTGAAAAAAACAACCGGATGAGCCAAGGCTGGAAAACCTCAAATACCACATAGCCCACAGCCGTCACCAGATAAACCTGATTTACCGACGGGTGATAGAACATGAGCAGATTCCCCATAATGAGAAGGTGTTCTCAATCTTTGAGCCTCATACAGAATGGATCAGCAAAGGCAAAGCCGGAACTCCGGTTGAACTGGGGTTACGGGTCTGCGTGTTGCAGGATCAGTTCGGTTTTACTTTGCATCATCAGGTCATGCAAAAACAAACAGACGACCAGGTTACAGTACCTATGGCCGAGGCTGCCAAAAAGCGGTTCCCGACATTAAGCCAGGTGAGCTACGACAAAGGCTTCTGGAGTCCGGGCAATCTTGAAAAGCTGGAAGTTCTTCTGGAGCATTCAGTTCTTCCCAAGAAAGGCAGGCTGTCAGCCAATGACAAAAAACGGGAATGCCACCCGGAATTTATCCGGGCAAGAAGGAAGCACTCAGCCGTTGAATCCGATATCAACGCACTGGAAGCGAATGGTCTCGACAAATGCCCGGATAAAGGGATAGAAGGCTTTGAGCGGTATGTCGCACTGGCTGTTGTCGCCAGCAACCTGAAGCGGTTGGGTAAAATTCTGCTGACCAGAGATCGTCAGTAGCCTTTCAGTCAGGCTCCCGTCAGTTTACTTTTGATCATGCCAAGCATGAGAGATTACTGTGCTCGTAGATAGTCGAATCAGGTTGTATTTTGAGCAGCGCAGTACAAAAAACATCCTTTGTTCGTCTGGTAACTGAAATCCAGCCGTTATCAACTTCTGTCGGCCAGGAACGACTGCCATTTTTCAGAGGTTTTCTGACAGGCACTAGTTTTAATTCTGACTCCTTGCCTTCCCAATATCTGTTGTAGCGAACCCATCCCCCGCTACAGTGCGCATGGTATATGGACTTTTTGACGTTGGCTGTCTTCTTTACTTTGAATAGATAACCACAATTTGCTTGTTCGAGTTCTGACATCACTCTGTCACTGCCCCAGTCACAATCACCTCGAACAAATTCAGGCCAACACTCTTTTGGTAGACGGTTTAATAGATTTATTAAACCGGGCAATGAATGCTTACTGTTTCCTTTATCACCGGGCTGAACTTCAACATCAAGAACCAGCTTTAAATTAGCCATCATGTAAGAATGATAAGTATGTGAAGGACGCCCTTTCTTATGAGGGTTATAACCTGTTTCTGCTCCTTCCTGACTTCCGTAAATGGTTTTTATCGTAACGTCGACATCTAATATCCATGGTAACTTTAATAAGGGTTCATAGCATTCCTGCAAATGATGCTGCATCCATTCAACACCTTCTTTCTCATCTATTTTGAGTAAACCCCGACGAGCAGAATCATCACTGACTACCTTTGTCATACCCAGTAATTTGGGATTCACTCCATCCCCGGTTAACGTTCCAATATGAGCATAACGTTTGTGACCTGAGAGTATTGAGAGAAAAAGGGAACCTATTACATTAACTTTTTCAGGTGCGTTATTGCTTTTGTAAGTTAAAGGGCAATCTTCAACCCATGGTTCAAATCTACAACCTGTTTTTAAAAACTGAATAAAAAAGGGTAACTGCCCCATTGGTGTGACTGATGCGCCAGGTTCCCACTCAACATGGATTTTTCCCTCAAACGTGTCCACTTCAAGAGAGGTCGTTGAGCACTTTTTGCTGAGTTCTTTAAGTTCACCTTTTGGGTGAACAGATTTTGGTGGAAAAATCATCTGTATCCCTCTTCGCAGATGGGGTTACAGTTTAGTCGGGATTCTCAAGTGATGAATTTAGGTTAAAGATTGATTGATAAAATTCCCTGTCGGCTGGTTCGATTTATATAAATAAAAATCAATGCCGGGCTGAATGGCAATAGAGTATTCAGACAGCCCTTTCAGAGAAAGTGAAGGCTGGCTGGATAAACCGGATGTTTTCCTGCCTTCCAGTGCCAGGATATCGTAGTGACCTGATAACTTCTTTTTGTTTGCCCGTCTGTTTGGCTCGTTGCTGTCTCCACAGGGATGAATAACTATGGAGTCGCCCGGTGATTAGAAAGATTTAGCGGCAGACGGAGGGAGCATGAACCCGCCCTTTTCAGACAGGTTCATGGAGCTGTGGGTTATTCGTCTTCCAGTACGTGATTTGCAAGGTCCAGTACCACATGGCGAATGTGATAATCGTCCAGTTCATAAAGCATCTGCTTGCCCTTGCGGGACGATTTCAGAATGCGGGCTTCCCGCAGTCCTCGCAGATGGTGGCTGGTGAGGGGCTGAGACATGCCTGCAATTTCAGACAGGCAGCATACAGGTTGCGGACCATCAAGGCAGGCCATGACGAGTCGTAACCGTCCTTCATCGCCCAGCAGGCGAAACAGTGAAGCGAGTCGGGTCAGACGCTCATCAGATAAGCTGGGGATTTCTGTACAACATGTCTGCTGGGAGTCAGTCATAGGTTACATTTTCTAGGTTTTACTGATTTCAGGGCTCGCTATGGAGTCTAACCTCTTCAATCGAATAGAAAAAGTCTGTATTCATTCGGTTTGAAGAGTCGTTGAAATTAGTTCATTTTACTGCCGCTTGAAAGAAAACTTACTCTGTACTCAAATAGCCTATTGATCTTAGTGCATATCTTATTGGCTGCGGTCGATGATTAAACCATCTTTTTTAGGTGAAGGTTCAGAGCAGTTGATAGTGCTCTCGGTAGATGAATTCCCCAATAACCTTATCGTGGATTTCTTCTGATCGAGAGAAGCAAATCGTTCTGCGCGCCAGCCTTTTCAAGCGTGTCCTGAAGTTGAGATTTTGCCGTTCAATGCGTTGTGTAAAGAGTTTCCCAACAATGTGCTGATTTCCTGATATGTACTTTTTGTACGACTTCCAGTTGTCTGTACAAATGAACTCAAAAGAGTATGGTTCCAGCAGTTTGAGCAACTTCTTCAACGTGGCATCCGTTCGCCGACCAAAGGCATGTGCAATTATGCGTTTAAACCTTGGTTCCCAAGCGTACCAGAGCCACCGCTGGTTTTTCTTACTGCCTACAAATGACCACTGCTCATCCATTTCGCAGATCAGTTTAACCCTGGCATTTTGAAAGGGAAGCCCAGTTACCTGAGGCGGCGATAGTCTTTTAAATGTGCGATGACAGTAGTTCGACTAATTTTGAGCACACGCTCTATGTCTCTGACACCAGAGCCATTAATAGTCAGCTGAACGATCTGTTCATGGGTGTTTGGCTGGTTAGCGTTGTAGAGATAATCCAGTTGAAAGCGCTTGTTGCACATGCGGCAGAGAAACCGTTGGAGGCCTGATTTAGCTTTACCGTTCCTAACAACATCTTCAGATTGGTTACAGTGAATACAAACTACTTTTACGACAGCCATGGAGCAACAGAACAAAAGTGCCGAAGATTACCATTTTTGAGGATGAAGTTCAGCTATCAACTGCTCTGAACCTTCACTCTTTTTTAAAGATCAGCTGGTCAGGTATTCACCATAAAATTCACAGAATTTTCTTATTTGTCCGGTAGATAGCGATGATTAGACTAGTGCTGGAAAGCTCTAATATACATACACCTCATGTTGTGTTCTGATCTGCATCCATTTTTCGCCCCCCAGCTTTGTCAGAAGCAGCACGGATGCAGTCAAAACACACCCAGAAAATCGTCTTGTCAGACCAGCAGCGTAAAGACCTTGAGCTCATAGTCCGCAGACGCAAAAGTAGTCAGTCACTTGTGCTCAGAGCCAAAATCATACTGGCTGGTGCAGAAGGTAAAAGCCTGCTCGGAACAGCTAAAAAATTAAAATGTACCAGAGAAACGGTTACCCGCTGGCGCAAGCACTGGGTCGAACGACCTGGTGACCAATCCACCCTGGAAAAGCTGAAAGAAGCCCAAAGGCCGGGCACTCCGCCCAAGTTTACCGCTGAACAGATTTGCCAGATTATTGCCCTGTCTTGCGACAAGCCAGAAGACCATGGCTACCCCTTCAGCCATTGGTCAGAAAGCTTATTAGCCATGGTGGCAGTAGACAAAAAAATTGTCTCATCCATCTCGCAGAGACAGGTGGGGCGTTTTTTAAAATCAGGCCGACATTCGTCCAGACAAGGTCAAAGGCTGGGTTGATACTCCGAAAGATGAAGCGTTTGAAATCCGCTGCGCCGATATATGTGACACCTATCAGAAAGCCGTTAAGCGTGCAGAGCAAGGCATCAATACCTTTTCCTTTGATGAAAAAACAGGCATGCAAGCTCTGGAGCCCGTGAAACCAAACAAACTGGTTAAACCGGGTCACATAGAAAAGCGTGAGTTTGAGTATACTCGTCATGGAACGCAAGCTTTGCTGGCCGGTATGGATGTGGCTACAGGAAAGATAATTCCTCTTATTAGAGATACTCGAACAGAGCAGGATTTTGCTGACTGGCTGGATCTTGTTCTGGCCAGTGACCCAAAGGCAGCAGGTTGGCATTTGGTCATGGATCAGCTCAATACACACATGTCAGAAGCGGCTGTCATGAAGGTTGCAGCTATCGAAAACACACCAGCTAATGAGCTTGGCGTCAAAGGTAAATCCGGTATTTTGAAAAATATGGAAACTCGGGCGGCTTACCTCAGTGACCCATCCCATAAAGTAGTATTTCATTACACGCCAAAGCACGCATCATGGCTGAATCAAATTGAAATCTGGTTTTCCATTTTGGTGAGACGGTTTTTGAAAAGAGGCATATTTACATCAACTGAAGACCTGAAAACCAGACTTCATGGTTTTGTAGATTTCTTCAATGAGCGGATGGCCAAGCCTTTTAAGTGGACTTATCGGGCTCGGCCTCTGCAAGCATAAGAGTGTATGGATATTAGAGCTTTCCAGCACTAGTGGGCTATTCACATTCGTTTTTTTAATATGTTATTGTACTGATGTATATCTCACCAAAATTGACCATCTGATCAGATATTATCCGGAAAAGAATCAATCACCCTTTCAACAAAAGCATTTGATTCCAAACAGCATGACACATATTTATTATTGTTCAGTGAAATGAGGCTGTTTTTGTCCTGGTTATGACAATTGTCCGGGCAATGGGCAAAAGCGTACCAGTGTTTGAGAATATGTCTGATCGATGCTTGGCTGAATTCAGTTGAAGCAACCCCGGTCAGGTTGGTGCCCCCAAGAACAACCGTCATAGTGTGCGAATTGAATCGCATATGGAATGTCATGCCGGGTGTATAAAATGAATGGTGATCTGAAGAGATATTTTTTACAAAGCTCAGAGACTTCAGAGGGATGGTCGCGACAATGAGATCACCTCTTACCGGAGTGGTTTCAGAAACCCCAAAGATAGATCCCATCCCTGTGCCAGACGCGTTCACAATGGTTTGTCCTGGAGAAAGATGTTTCTGCAGGCTTTCAGGTGAATGTATCACTTCCTGTAAGAAAGATACCCTGCGGCTGTCAGAAAGCTCTTTGATGAACTGTTGCTGAATGCTGACTGGGTCGATCATCAGAGTATTGTGTATTTCGATGATTGAATGAGCAGTTCGTTTAAATGGCTGATCATTTATCGTAAATCCGGTCAGTGGTTGTTCATGAATCTCGATCGGATAAAGCTCATAACCTAAGAGCTGATTGATCGCCATAGCATCATATCGGTAACTTTTGACTTTACGAGGATCGACAGGAAGCAAAGAAATCCGGCTGCCTTTTCTGATCATTGCCGAATAAGACGGATTTTTTCCCAGAGCTTCCCAGCCATGCTGGGAGTTTTCAATGATGCTCCGTGTTTGTCTGGAATGCAGTTTGGTTCCGAATTTGACCGGCATAATGTAGCCACCACCCACACAACTTGGATAATAATTTTCTTTGCTCACCGGGCTGAATGCTTCCGGCAGGCTCCCGGAACCGGGTGGGTAAAACGCAGACAGCATGGTCAGCTGCTGATAACCTGCCTGAATCAGGGCTCTGGCAATCGACAGTCCGACAATGCCTGCGCCAATAACCAGAACATTGCCGCGTTTGTCCAGATGATTTCGGTCAAAATCACGAATCACCTGATCTGCAACCCCTTGCGACAGACTGATACCGGCACCGCCATAACCATAAGCGTGATAAGTTGGGTAGGAATGGCCATTGAGAAACAACCGGTCTCCAAAACCGGTGAACGGGGAATCTGCAGTAGGTCTGCTTCCTGCGAACCAGTTAATGCTACCGTGTTTAATGGCCAGGTCGATCAGTTCGGTAAGCCTTGGTATTTCCATCCTGTCAGGCTCAATGGTCGGTATCCCTTGGCAGGATTCCGTATGGCTAGTAATAGTAAGTACAGGTGAAATTTAAACAGGAAAGTAAGAGAAAAAACAGGCAGCTTATTATTCTTATTGTATCGCTGCACGATGACTGGGAGGAAATTATTATTTTTATTGGGACTTTTATTGTTTTTGTTACCTATAGCTATACAAGCAGCATGCCAGTTTCCAGCCGTTACAATAAAACACAAGAGATACGTACTTTCCACTAATGCGTTTGATCTATACTGGGCAAAAAATGATCTGACAATTGTTACGTCACGACACAGATAGTGTAACTTTGGATCACAGGTGTTACGTCGTTGAAACATTATGAGTACATAGTCGTTTAGTGAGGGCGGTGCTCCTGAACGTCTGACCCTTTTAGCCAGTGATGAAAACTTTAATAAACCGTTTATATCCTGCTTTACTCAAGGCGATGCGGTGCATTCACGCATGGCATTGCGGCATGTCCTGTCTGTTTTATGATCACCGCTACCCCTAGTATTTACACACAATCTCTTTTCTGAACACGAGTGAGCAATTTCGAAATGAGCCGAGCTGAATCCCACAGTATCCATACAGGTTTATCCGGACGGATGCTGTTAGAAAACCCACTGCTGAACAAAGGTACAGCCTTCACTCTGGAGGAGCGAAGCGAGCTGGATCTGCATGGTCTTCTGCCGCCTCGTGTTGAAACACTGGAAGAACAGTGTCGCCGTGCTTACAAATCGTTCTCTATTAAGCCTACTCCGATTCTGAAGCACATTTACCTGCGCTCCCTGCAGGACACTAACGAAACCCTGTTCTATGCTCTGGTACAAAGACATCTCGAAGAAATGTTGCCAATTATTTACACCCCGGTAGTGGGTCAGGCATGTCAGCGTTTCAGTGATTTGTATCGTCGTCCGCGTGGCCTTTATATTTCCTATCCGGAACGTGCCCGTATGGATGCCATGCTGGCAAACTTCAAACGTAATATTGAAGTCATTGTGGTGACCGACGGTGAACGTATTCTGGGTCTGGGTGACCAGGGTGTCGGTGGCATGGGTATCTGTATTGGTAAACTGTCGCTTTACAGTGCGGTGGGTGGCATTACACCAAACCAGACACTGCCCATCATGCTCGACTGTGGTACTAACAATCAGAAATTGCTCGAAGACCCTAACTATCTGGGTTGGAGACACGAGCGCATTGACGACGAGCAGTACTACGAGTTTGTAGAAAGTTTTATCAAAGCCCTGAAGCGTCGCTGGCCGAATGCCCTGCTGCAGTTTGAAGACTTTGCTATCAACCACGCGACACCATTGCTGGAAAAATACCGCGACGAGCTGTGCAGCTTTAACGATGATATTCAGGGAACAGCCGGTGTTACGGCGGCCACACTGCTGGCCGCAGCCAAGGCTGCAGACAAATCCATTGAGGACATGAAAATTGCATTCCTCGGTGCAGGTTCTGCCGGTTGTGGTATTGCTGAACAGATCATTCGCCTGATGATGGCAAAAGGACTATCTGAAGAAGAAGCCCGCCAGCGCATTTACATGGTGGATCGCTTCGGTCTGGTACACGATGAAATGTCCGATCTGCGTGCTTTCCAGCAGAAACTGGCGCAGAAACACGACGATATTCAGCCATGGATGACAGATGGCTCTGTTTCTCTGGTCGATGTTGTTAAACACGCCAAACCCGATGCCATTATCGGTGTGTCCGGTCAGCCGGGTCTGTTCACTCAGGAAATCATCGAACAGATGTCCGAGAATCACGAGCAGCCCATCGTCTTCCCGCTGTCCAACCCGATCAGTCAGGTAGAAGCCATTCCGGAAGACATTATCAAATGGAGTAAAGGTAAGGCTCTGATCGCAACGGGCAGTCCGTTTGATCCGGTAAGCTATGAAGGACGCAGTTACCCGATTGCCCAATGCAACAATATCTACATTTTCCCGGGTCTGGGTCTGGGCGCACTGGCTAGCGGCGCACGTCGTATTTCTGATGGCATGCTGGATGCAGCGGTTCAGACTCTGGCGTTGTCTTCTCCGGCTCTAATCAACCGTGAATCCCCACTACTGCCGACTCTGGACAGTATTCAGCGTGTGACTAACGACATTGCTCTGGCAGTGGCTTTGCAGGCACAGAAAGAAGAACTGGCTCCGGAGACTGAACTGACGGAAATCGAGCAGCGTATTCGTGAAAAACGCTGGAGCCCGGAATATAGACGTATTCGTATGTCTTACTGCTGATAAAGGCGTGAAACCGGGTCAGCGGTTTTGTTGACCTGGTTCATTCATCAGAAATCAGAGAGAATTAAAAAGAAAGAGTGTCAAAAAGAAAGTAAGTGGATTGGTTTTCAGATGGTTGCGACCAATAGCTTATTGGCTTCCCTGTTTTCGGCTAACTCGCGCTGCTTTAGCAGTCTACTCAGTTTTTCCGACGTTCCACACTGTATGCGCAGTCACTAAATCAGTTTGTTAAAACTGAAGGTAAACCTGCAAACCAATCCACTTAACACCAGCCTTTTATTATTTTTATTATTGGCTGATCCATTACCTTATTATTATTTTTATTGCGGTAATGTTTGCTTTCAGTCGTGTATATACAAGCGGTGTGCCAATTGTTTCTAATTCGACCTAAATAACTGATTTTAATAACTAAATTATTTTCCCTGACCGACGACTGAAGTCTGGTAATAGTCTCTTTTCGTTACGCGCTAAACGGAATCTGTAACCCTTTGGTTTTTACGTAACACTGACATTCGGCACGTAACAGGTTCTTGAACCTATCGTCCACAGCTCTCACAATGAATCGTTTGAAGCTTTAAAACAGCTATTCTCAACCCAATAATAATTAAAACGATGTTTATCAAGGCTTGGGAGTCATACTGATGACAACAGATACACACTTCGACTATCTGGTAATTGGTGGCGGCAGCGGCGGCATCGGCACAGCCAACCGCGCCGCAATGTACGGTGCAAAAGTGGGATTGATTGAGGCTAAACACCTCGGCGGTACCTGTGTGAATGTTGGTTGTGTGCCTAAAAAAGCGATGTGGTTTGCGGGGCAAATCTCTGATGCTGTGAAGTATGGCCCGGACTATGGTTTTGATCTGGACCATGAGGCAGTACTTAAAAGCTTCAGCTGGAATAAGCTGGTTGAAAGCCGCGAAGCTTATATCGGACGTATTCATCAGTCCTATGACCGGGTTTTGGGTAACAACAAAGTTACTGTTATTAACGGCTATGGTCGTTTTGTTGATGCCAGAACCGTTGAAGTGAATGGCGTACAGTACACAGCTGATCACATTACCATTGCAACCGGCGGTGAACCTGCCATCCCGCAGATTCCCGGAGCTGAATACGGTATTGACTCCGATGGCTTCTTCGATTTGACAGAACGACCAGAGCGGGTTGCTGTACTGGGGGCAGGTTATATTGCAGTAGAGCTGGCTGGTGTACTTCATGCACTGGGTAGTGAAACGCATCTGCTAGTTCGCAAGCACAAGCCATTGCGCAGTTTTGATGACATGCTGTCCGACACGCTGGTTGAAATTATGGCTGCAGAAGGCCCTGCACTGCATACTCATTCTGTGCCAAAAGAAATTACCAAAGAAAACGACGGTAGCCTCACAGTACATCTGGAAAATGGTAACAGTCTGAATGTAGACACTGTGATCTGGGCTGTAGGGCGCAAACCTCATACTCACAGCATTAATCTGGAAGCGACGGGTGTTGAAACCGACCAGCGCGGTTACATTCCTGTGGATAAGTTTCAGAATACCAACGTACCGAACATTTATGCCGTAGGTGACAACATTGGCAAGATAGAACTGACACCTGTTGCTGTTGCTGCTGGCCGTCGGTTGTCTGAACGTCTGTTTAATAACAAACCGGAAGAACATCTGAATTATGACAATGTTGCCACGGTTGTCTTCAGTCACCCAACCATAGGAACCGTTGGCTTAACGGAAAAAGAAGCCGTTGAGCGTTATGGTGCTGAGAATATCAAAGTGTATAACAGTGGTTTTACCGCCATGTTCTCTGCTTTGACCAGTCATCGACAGCCAAGCAAAATGAAGCTCGTTACCGTTGGTGAAGAAGAGAAAATTGTGGGTATACACAGCATTGGTCATGGCTCCGATGAAATGCTGCAGGGTTTCGCTGTTGCGTTGAAGATGGGGGCCACCAAGGCCGACTTTGATAACACAGTTGCTATTCACCCCACTTCGGCAGAAGAATTTGTCACTATGAGATAGTGATAAAATTGGAGAATCATAAAAGTTTTGACAACTATTAATAGTTTCGACAACTCATAATAATTTTGGCAACTTTGCCTACCATGATCCATACTCTCAAAGTCGTAGATTTACACGACTTTGAGAGTATGGATCATGGCTATTGACCTTAAGCTGATTTACGAACAGTGGCTTGCAGAAAGCGTGTCAGGGCCTTATAAAGGCTTCATAAATCAGCAAACATTCAGCTCAAATGCTACATCTACAGAGTTCTATAGCGTAAAAATGGAGCGTATGGTTTATGCTGCTTCACCGCTGGAAAGAAGACATTTCCTTATTAACCTTGAGTTTAATGATCGGGTAACTTCATACTTTGAGCAATATGCAATTACCCCCAGCGTTAGCCTGCAGCTTGCCAAAAAATATGGATTAAGGCACCACTTGAATGGTAAGGCTATTGTTACAGTCGATGCTTTAGTATTTTACTCTTGCGAGCAATTTGCCGAATTTCACTCAGTTAAAAGCGATGAAGATATTCATAAGTTCATAAGCGAGGAGTTATGCGATGAAACAATGACAAGGCTTGAAGAAAAACTTCTTATTGAAAAAATGAGTAGTGAAAGATATGGAGTGTCATGGATACCAATTCGAGATGCAGATGCGCCAAAAATTAAATTCAAAAATTTGGAAGCTCTGTATGCTGGAAATAATGCTACTAAAGAAGACAGGAAAAGACTTTCTGATTTCTTTCTGGCTTTTTGTAAAAAGATCACTGCAATAACCAGTGATATTAGATTTGTTGATATCCAAAAAGACCTATCAAAACTCTTGGATTTATCTCTAGATAGTATTAGGAAAATATTTTCATTATTAGCTTGGAACAAGGTAATTGAGTTTTCACTAGATGAGTTCTTAGAGCCCACCTCGATGATAAGAGTCGATACATTCAGAGTTTTTCCCGAAAGGCTTGAAAAATGCATACAGAAAGAAGCATCCAAATCGATGATGCATTACAGGTTGTAGAGTCCAAGTCACTAAACTCTGGAATGTATAGGGTTGTCCTATTAGGTGATGCTCACACTTACCTTGTAGAGATCTGTAAACGTCCAAGAAAGCTGTATAAAGTTGAGCGAGGTGATTTGTTTTCAGACATCCAGAAAGAGCGAATCAAAAAAATTGTTTATGAGACGCCATATCATCTTCTGCTGCCTGAAGAAGATATTCCAGAATCCTCACTAAAAGAGATGAACCGGCGATATGAAATTATAAATCCTGCTATTGGTGCGATTAATGATGTGATATTGAGGAACTCGTCTGGGCAAGAACTGATAAAGGAGTGCATAAATAGATCAAAGGGAATAAGTCCTTCTGGGGAAAAAGTTAACAAAACAACTGTTTATCTTTATATATATAGGTTTTTAATGTACGGAAGGGTTGAGAGAGCATTACTTCCTGATAGATTTTTACAAGGGGCAAGGGGGAAAATAAGAACTGTAACTAAGGATACAAAAATTCGTGGCAGACCACGAAAATACAAGGAGGATATTGTAACAATAAATATCGATACTGATGCACAGGAGATAATTAAAAAAGCATATAAAAATTATTATAAAAAATTACATAGACCATCTGGTGAGTGCTGTAATGATTATGTCTCACTATTGAATGCTATTTGGTATGATAATTACATAGAATCAATTGACTCACACGGTAAAATAAAATACAAAAAGCAAAGAATATCAGAGACTCAACTAAGGGATTGGCTACCTAAACTAATCGATAATTTTGATAAACTCGAAAGAAAAGTTGGCAGCAAAAATCTTGCTAAGGATTACAAAGAGTCTTATGGCACGATGAATGATATTGCCGATGGCCCTGCTCATGTATATGCAATTGATGCGAACACTGTAGATACTTACCTTGGTAGTGATTATGAGTATTTAAAGGAGAATACTACAGGAAAACCATTTCAATACAATGTTGTTGATGTATTTTCCGGTATGCTCACTTGGTCATCAATAGATTTTAGAGACCCATGCCTTGCTCGCTTTATGGAAGCGCTACTTGGTGCCTTTATGAAGAAGTCGATAATGGGTGAAATATGGGGCATTGAAATTAATGATGAAGATTGGCCATGTGAGCTCATAAGCTATGAGAATCTAGGGGATAGAGGTTCTGAATTTATTACTCCAAAAAAAAATATTATTCACGGTAGGCTTAATGTAATTGCTTCGTCTGCATGCCCAGCTTACAGACCAGATCAAAAACCTCTCGTCGAGAGTACAAATAAAATATTTAATGAAACACTTTTTCATAGATTACCTGGAGCTGTCATTAAGGCTATTGCAAGGGGAGATAAACACCCTGCAGAGATGGCTTGTATAGTCATGCCAGAGATATACAAACTTTCAGCAGAAGTGGCTTATGATATAAACCGGAGGTTATTGGATAGAAAGTACCTTACGCCTCAAATGCTTCGGGATGGAGTACGCCCACAACCAGTAGAAATATGGAAGTGGGGGCTTGAAAATTGTAATAGTTATGGAATACCGTCAGGCAATTTTGACACCAAGTTAATGCTGATCACCTTGAGCGAACAAGTAACAATCAGAGCAAATGAAAAAGGTGTTTATACATTGGAAGATAAAGGGCAGGACAAAATATTCTATCAGCCCGCGAATAAAGACATACAAAAATTTGTTCGCCTATATCACAATAACTTTAATAGTTCATTGATAGCAGACTATTACACTGGCCACAGGATTGCAGGCTCAGTAAATTTTTTATACTTGATTTCAAAGAAAGATAATCAAATTACTAAATGTAGAATACATTCACGTAGCAGAAGGCTTGTTAATATGCATATCCATCAAGTTACTTCTCAACTTGAATATGATAGGTGTGAAGATCGAGTTATTAAAAAAGAGGATGCAGAAAATAAAGCAAAAACCACCAAGGTAAGGAGGGGAATTGTAAAAGATGCATTTAAAAAGACCAAGAAAGGAAAGTCTGTCGCCAGAGCTAGAAGGAAAAACATAAAGGAAGATAAGGATTTAGAGCAAGCGATGTTAGATCTTAAGAAAAAAACTGCATATGAAAAGATTCTTGATGAAAAAGTAAATAGTGATAAAACGGAACAAATCAAACCCAAAGAATCGAAGAAAAAGCGTAGTGAAAATAAAGATGAATTATTTGACGATTTCATAAAAGGCATTTGATATGGCTGATGAAGTAGATATCCAGCAATATGTAAATAGACGTATTAAAAGATATATTATCGATAATCCAGAGTATAAGCCGTGCCTGAAAAGGTATTCGAACAACCCTCTCACAGAAGCACTTTATTCTGTGATTTCAAAATCAGAGAATAACCACGACTTTTCCAAGGAAGATCTATTTAAAGCTCTTGCAAAATTACCGTACCACCAAGATCGAGATAATAATAATTTTATTAATTTGGATCAGTATACTCATAAGCAGCAATCTTTGTTATCAATGGGCTTGATGGATTGCTGTTTGCCTGACAGTGATTTATGGTTTGAAATATGGAATGAAGTAACTGACATTCTTATGGATACATACGTGTTCCGAAATCCCTTGTCAGCCGAAAATGTCAGACATCTTACCAAACTATGCCCGAAAAATAAAAAGGATAAAGATGAGTTAAAGGATAGAACTGAGTATTTGTTTACGCCAAGAGATTCTTGCTCAACTTGCACTAAGACCAGTGTTTTAATAGGCTGCACTGGAGTCGGTAAGACTTTTATAGTTGAAAGCATTTTATCTTTAATTCCTAATGTTATCTGTCATAGAAAATATAAGGGTCAGCCCTTGCGACTAACACAAATTCCATGGACAAAAATTGATTCTCTTCCATCCGGATCTGAAAAAGGCTGCTGTTTGCAGTATTTGGCAACACTCGACTATCTTCTTGGGAACAAAGGAAAGGATTGTTACTTCAAGGCAAGCAGTTATAACAAGAGTATTGATGTCTTGCAGCTTGAAATGGCAATAGCAACAACACTACACAATGTAGGAATGCTGGTTATTGATGATTCTGAAAACATATTAAACAACAAAGAACATCAGAGATTAACCGCTTTTTTGAGTGCTTTAGTTAACTGTGTCGGTTTATCAGTTTGGTATCTTGGAACAACAAAAATGTGGTTACTATTCACTAGCGAGAAAACAAAAGACTTTAGTGCTATAAGAAGAATTGCTACAGGATTTTACCATGAGATAACCCGTTGCAAACCAGAAGACCAGTTTTGGAAAAAATTGGTTAAGCTCTTTTGGATTAACCTTATGGCAAACAATAAAATTGACTTGGATGACAGTGATGAAGCTGATGATGAGTCAAAATCGTATTACAAACAGATTTATGATTATACTCAGGGCATTCCGGCAATTCTGGCCAGTTTCATGCATCGCTGTAACCGCTATCTCGTTAACAACCAAATAGATGAGATCAATGATCAGGTTCTGGAGTACGTTTACAAGTTCAAGATGACTATTATTCACGAAGGCATTGAAGCCTTGAGAGGTACAGGCCCAAATGCATTTGAGGACTTAGATTCCATTCGAGAACTTATTGAAGAAGACCAGCGAGAAGCTGCTCAATATCAGGAAACTTTTGACAGTTCTGATACTGAAGATGCCGCATGTTCTCATTCTAAGACTGAAGACGCTTCTAAAGTTGAAACAACAGTATCCCCTGAAGATGTCTCCGATGAATTAAAAAAACTGCGTGAACTTATGACTTCGAATTTACAGAATAACGAGTAACACGTGGAAACCAACATCTAATCTGACACCCTCCTCTCCAAGGTAGTTCGTACAGCTAATTCAGATTCTTTGGAATGGTTTTCTTCAATTCACTCCATTGAAAACGAACTGGTCGTGTTTTCTTGACTAGAATGCCTTCTTCGACTGCACGCATCAGCCACTCTTTGACTTGGCTATTATGCAGCCCAAGAGATTGAGATATTTCATCAGGTGCGATAGGGGTACTGCACAAAGAATGCAGATGCTTCAGAAAGAAGTCATAAAGAGGCTCCAGATCTGGCTCTCTACATGCAGTCAAATCTGCGTCTGCAACGACTTCGTCCTGAATCTTTGGAGCAGCTTTTGCTTTACTGTCATTAGCTGCCTGTATACCTTCCTGTTCGGGAAGATTAGGCTGGCTCTCCCCGACTTCACTACCTACCGTAGAGACAGAAGAATATGACTCTAGTTCCTTATTCTGTGAAACAGACCTTTCTTCCGCTCCCCACAAGTCCAGAGTTGGAGCCTGTGTCGGTTGTAATCGATGTTTGATAAACAGGTCAGTTACAACAACCTCATCAATACTGTTGTTACACCAGTGAGCGCCCTGATTAACGATGTCTGCATTTCCTGCAGCTCTGTCTTCAGTCGGCTTAACCCACAATGGAACCCAGTCTTTTTTCAGGTTCTCCAGAGCACCGCTCCATGTACCGCCTTTAATACCGGAATGCACTACCAGTGCTCCATCAGCTATGCAATAGACATACTTATTGCGGGCCATGGCATTACCCGCATTAAAGCCAGCTTCAGGATAAAACGGAGAGATCAGAACCAAGTTGTTACTGGCAAGGTGGCTACGCCATTTTTTAGCCATTGCTGCTTTCAGCAGGCTGTCTGCCATTACACCGATTGAAGTTCCATGTGCGTTCACAGCTCCCAGCATTGAGGTTTCATCAACACCTCTGGCTCCACCGGAAACAATACAGATACCATTGGAAGCACACTTGGCTCCAACAGCATCAGTGAACGCCAAATCAACTGGTGAAGCGTTTCTGGAACCCACTACAGCCAGGCCACCCTGATTGAGAAGGTCTTGATTACCTACCCCAAAAAACAGAGGAGGAGCTAAAGTACCCAGCCGTGCTTTTAGCCGCTTCGGGTAGCAATCGTCGGAGCGAGTAATCACCCAGACACCCGCTCTCTGCCACTTTTCCAGAGCAAGCGCCATGGCATTACCACGTTCAAGCAATGCCTTAATGCGCTCAAAGGTAATGTTTTTGTCCTGCCAGCTTGCCAGTAGTTTAGAGAGGTTCTTTTGCAATAGTTGGGCAGGTGAGAGCTTCTGGTCTTTCAGCCATAACGCAAAGCGCCCCCACTCCGTGGGGGTCAAAGGTTTTACAGCTCCTCTTTCAGGCTTTGAGAAGTATGTGTTGAGCAGCAAAATTGCCTGTGTATTTTCTGAAAAACTCATTAGTCACCTGTTGAGGTGGAGGCCAGTGCAACTGGATATACCTTCCCACTGCCCGCCTGCTGTAATAAGGCTGCTGCAACAGTGAAAGTCCAGCCTGAGTCCACAATATCATCAACCAGCAAAACAGGTGCTGAATAACATTCAGTGACTGCAAAAGCCCCGTCCAGATTGCGACAACGCTGATATCTGTTTTGCTGCAGCTTCTGAAGGCTATTGTCTCTGTTTTTTGCGATGGCGTCGATAAATGGAAGCCCCAATGCCTCGGCCAGTCGCCGGGCAAAGCTTGGAACCAACTCTGGGTGATTACGTGAAGGAATACAGCAAACCCATTTAGGAAACTCTTCAGGGTTCCAGCGTTCACGAATCATTTCGGCTGTAGCTGTCACCAACTCATCCCGGAAGTGACCGTCATGTTTGTCTTCAGCAACCATATAGCCCCATCCTGCATCTCCCCAGCGGGAAAGGACTCGCCCTTCCTGAGCACGCAACCCTTGAGGCAGGTTACCCCGAAAACCATATTGGGCAAATGCTCCTGCAGCAACCTGTACATTTGGTTTGATAGGCGCTTCTGCCTGCTTCAGGAAAACTGCTGCCTGATGAGCAATATCAGACTGGATTTCTGTAGCAATGATATTCTGTCCCAAACAATTAGCGCAGCAACCACAAGGTTCCCGATTGCCATCATCCAGTGCATTTCTGAGAAAAGTCATCATGCATACGTCAGTAGACATATAGTCCTGAACTTCCTGCCATTCACTTTCTCTTTGCTGAGTAAGATGGTCAATACGATCATGATCCATTGAGAACGGGTTGGTAGTTCGTTTCCAGACTCGACCATCCTTAAAGATAGGTGCAGGGTTTTCGATGCTCAGCATCTTTAGAACCTTTTCTATCTGCCCACTGCTGACATTGGAGTGCTCTTCCAGTTCCCTGGCCGTTAAGCCATCAGAGTCATCCAGAGCATTTAGAATCTGACTAACTTCGTCTTCCGAGGGAAATGCGGAGCCACGGAAGTACTCATGAATATCTCGATCTTCCCGACCACTTAGCAGCACACCAATGGATGAAGCAATTCCACGTCCAGCCCGGCCAACCTGCTGGTAATAGGCAACAATAGAACCCGGAGCCTGGTAATGAATAACATAAGCCAGGTCAGGCTTGTCGTAGCCCATATGATGGACCCCATAAACTGGACAGGTAGCTAAGTTAAGTTTTCTGGCTGTAAGATGACCCTGCAGGAGGGAATCATGACAGCAAAAAGAAAACGACATAAGCCCGAATTTAAGGCACAGGTAGCACTCGAAGCCTACAAGGGCGAAAAGACCATAAACCAGCTGGCAAGCGAACACGAAGTTGCAGCCGTTCAGGTTAGCCAGTGGAAGCGACAGCTACTCCAGGGGGTTCCAGAAGTCTTCGGCAGGGCACGGCCAGAGGTAGATCCAGATGCGCTCACTGCCCCCCTGTATCAGGAGATCGGACGGCTTAAAATGGAGCTGGACTGGTTGAAAAAAAAATCTGGCAATGTCCATTGATGACAAACGGAGATGCATAGACCCGGATCACTCGAAGATCAGCATTCAGCGCCAATGTGAACTGGTTGGGTTAAGCAGGTCAAGCTGGTATTACCAAGCTTCTCCAGCTTTGGAAAGCCCTGAGAATCTGAATCTGATGAGGCTCATTGATGAGCAGTATACACGTACACCGTTTTACGGCAGTCGTAAGATAACTGCATGGCTGAATGAGCAGGGCTTTCCGGTCAACAGGAAGCGTATACAGCGACTTATGAGGCTGATGGGCATACAGGCTGTCGGACCAAAACCGGGCACAAGCCTGAGAAACAAAGAGCATAAGGTTTACCCGTACTTGTTGAACGGCGTTGATATTGTGAGACCCAATCAGGTCTGGAGTACTGATATTACGTACTGCCCGATGCCTCAGGGGTTTATGTATCTGGTTGCCATTATTGACTGGTACAGCCGTTACGTGGTCAGCTGGGAGCTGTCGAACACACTGGATGCAGACTTCTGTATTCATGCGCTGGGTCGAGCTTTGGAACAAGGTGAACCTGATATATTCAACACTGACCAAGGGTGTCAGTTTACCAGTAATGATTTTCTGGCACCTCTTCAGGAACGGGAAATACGTATCAGCATGGACGGGAAAGGGCGAGCACTGGATAACATTTTTGTCGAGAGGCTGTGGCGCTCCGTCAAACATGAATGGCTGTACACGCATGAATTTCAGACTGTTCCAGAGCTTTATACTGGGCTGGATGAATACTTTGAGTTTTACAACACTGAACGATTACACCAGTCGTTGAGTTATAAAACGCCTAAGGCAATTCACTTTGCATGAGGGCTTTGGACCACTGCCAGGACTTAACTTAAATTTGTTGGTTTACTGTCTTGACAGTGGGGTCCACCATACCATGCCTAAAGCAGTGGTAGCTACCAGTACATCCAGCTGGTTGTTCAACAGCCTGTCTTCCAAATGCTGGCGGTAACTATCACTGGTTTCAAAAGCCGGATCAGTGACGCCACTGTAATAGGCTTTGGCATTAATCCCATGT
The DNA here is from genome assembly GCF_001583435.1 of Endozoicomonas montiporae CL-33. Lineage (NCBI taxonomy): Bacteria > Pseudomonadati > Pseudomonadota > Gammaproteobacteria > Oceanospirillales > Endozoicomonadaceae > Endozoicomonas > Endozoicomonas montiporae. The sequence goes on from NZ_CP013251.1 coordinate 371,269, forward strand.
TCAACAAGCCAGCCAGCTACCTGATCAGCATCCCGTTTGGTAAGTACATAAACAATACCTGTGCCGTTCAATTGTGGAATGGTCTGGGCAAGCCAAGCAAGTCTTGATGCTTGGTCAGGCAATTCCAGTGTTTGCAAGCTCAAACCGTCTCGAATCAGGGGGCCACGCTGAACCACAATATCACCGAGCTGACTCTGAATATCATCTACCACACGGTTGTTTGCAGTTGCTGTAGTACCTAATACCGGTGTGTTGGCTGGAAGGCGCTGAAGAATATTAATAATACGACGGTAGTCTGGTCGGAAGTCATGCCCCCAGTCAGAAATACAGTGCGCTTCATCAACCACCATCAAACCGATGTTTTCAGAGATTGGCATCAGGACATTGTTGATAAAATCATCGTTAGCCAGTCGTTCAGGGGAGATCAGCAGGCAGTCAACCTGGTTGGCCAGGATTCGGTTTTTAATGGTTTCCCATTCATCCCGATTGGTTGAATTCAAAGTAACCGCCTCAACACCCAGTCTCGCTGCAGAATCAATCTGGTTGCGCATAAGAGCCAGCAGTGGTGAGATAATAATGGTCACACCTCGCCCACGGTCACGGAAGATTTTGGTGCTGATAAAGTAGACCGAGCTTTTACCCCAGCCGGTGCGCTGAACAACCAGCAGTTTCTGCCGTTGATTGACCAGAGCATTTATTGCTTCCCATTGTCCATCCCTGAACTCAGCCTCCGGGTTGTCTAGTGATGTTCTGAGCAGCTCCTGAGCCTGATTGTATTCCATACTGCCTCCATTAAGGGAGATTGGTTTTTAGAAAAGAGAGGACTTTTAGTCCTACAATTTAAAGTTATGGCAAAACTGAAAATATTTTTGATTTGATGATAAAGTTTTTTTAATTTTTCCGACTGAACCTATGCTGTAGATAAAACCACAGCATAGTTAACGCCTTATCAATCGGAATACAGGTCAATCTGCTGCTTTAAACTCAGATTTCATCTCTGAAACCAGACTCTCCAGCGATTCAGGCATCTCTTTCTTACACGCCAAGCCCAAGAATGTTGCAGCACGGGTAGCTCCTACATAAAGGAACTTTTCAAAAAGATCTGGTTTCTCATCAGCCAGTGCATCCACCCCCAGGAAGAACACCGCTTCAAACTCCAACCCTTTGATGTGCTGGATATCGAAAACACGGACAGAGCTGCCTTCTCCAATGGTGTTACCATTTGAGCAAGCCTCTGCCTGAAGGTTTATGTCTTCCAACAATTTATTGAGAGCATTGGCTGTGGGAACAACTTCTTCTTCAGAGTTCACCAAAACTGCTATTGTTGGCCTGCCACCTTCTGCCAGTTCATCAATTTCCTTAATTCGCTCAAAGAGCCAATCAGCCACTTCAGTTGTGTCTTGATACTGCTCAAGCAGAACAGGAGAAACACCCTGATGATCGACATGCTCCGGAAGTGTTGCTTTCTCCTCAGCTGCCCCTCCCATTAGCTCCAGAAGCTTCCCTGCAAATGAGTTCAGCTTTTGACTCTGTCGATAAACGATATTAATCGTTTCATGGGAGATCTTTCCGGATACCCATTCGAACTCGTCTTTACTCTTTGTTCCCCAATCAGTAATTCGCTGATTGAAATCACCACAGGCAAAGAAAGAGCCGGTGCTCAGGCTGGTCTGACGCTCCATACATGCCAGCTGTATTGGAGAAAAGTCAGTGGCCTCATCGACCAGAATCTGATTCTTAAACTGATCGGAAATAATCTTGAGGGTGGAAAACTCTTCCAGATTCATGCGTACAAAATGTTGCTGCAAAAGATCTCTGGCACAATCAAGCATGAGCAGAATAATCAAATCCAGCTCTTGCTGACCAATATGACTGGCTTGCTGTGGAGATGAGTGATACCACTGCTCTGTTTTCAGGCAGCTCCTACGGTAAGCACGATAACTTTTCGGTACACTTGTTGTGTAACGATTTGCCAATTTCGTGAAGCGACGAAGTGCATTCTGGCTATATACAACTTTACCAATACCGAGAAGCAGCTCTTTGTCTGGTAGACGATTTCCTAGCCATTCAGCAATCTTGGCATTTTTGGTTGTCTTTCCAAATTTGCCTTTCTGGTATGTGACCCTTGCATAAGCTCTGATGAAAGAGACCAGTGCTTGCGCAGCCGCTTTCTTCGGTGTTTTTTCCAAATTCTGAGGTTCAGGCTCATCGGCATCATAAACTTCATCAGAATCTTCATCTTCGGATGAGGCTTTGACAGTAGAGAGAAACTTTGCAAATTCACCAACCAGAGACTTCTCTTTGTTCAGAATAGAGTTAACGGCTTTGCGAATTTCTTTTTCAGACTCTTGCTTGAGCTTATCCAGTACGGTTTTGACTTCAGCCTCAAGCATAAATATCTGGCTATAGGTTGCCATCAGAGAGCCAGAAGCCTCAACAATGCTGCTTATTTTTTCTGCCAGAGGCTTAACATCTGTGATGCTTACCTTCTTCAAAAGCTTGATGCCATCTTTGAGGTGTTTTTCTGCACTCTCCTCGTGATAAGTCCTGAATGACTCATACCAGTCTATCGCTGCTTCATTGACTTCAGGTTTCAAGTGCCCAGCATCAGTTTTGAGAATAAATCCAGATTTTTTACTGGCTGACTGCAAAATGTCCAGAACATTTCGACCAAGATCACGACTCTGGGCATCCCAAGTTTTAATATTCAGGTCAGACGCTGCAACCTGTTCCCTGCTGAAAGCCTCTTTAAGGTAATACTTCAACAAGTCAGTCGGGGTAAACATTATCCAACTGCGCTTATGGTCAGTCTCTTCACCGATTTTTGCCTTCTCTGTTTCGGTTAAGTAAGCGATATCCAGCTTTTGGCCCAAGCGCCGAATCAAAGTAGTGGTTTTACCTGTACCTGGAGGCCCTAATATCAGTAGCTGGCTATCCAGAGGCATTCGAAAGATTTCATCCTGAAACTTATCCAGAATTGGCTGGTCTCTAAGACCAATACTGGTCAGGATTTCGTGCTGAATGGAATCTCTGATGTTGTCGTCAGCATCGTCATCCAGATAATCATCGAAGAAGTCTATTTCTTCGCTTTCAACCGGTGACTTCAACAAACCTCGAAGGCTTGCTATCTGCCTGAAACCGGTATCAATGTTTTCAAAATTGCTATTTCTTGAGTCCCATTCATCACCTATCTGAGATGGATTCAAAGAAGTTCTTTCAATGACTTCAAGATACCTGTCTCCCTTGGGAGTATGGATGATGACTTCCTCACCAACGGGGGTTGCAGCAATCCTTCCAATAGGGGCCCTATAGTTTACCAACCGCCCCCCTGCATTGGCTCCATAAGGGTCGATTCTGCATATAAAATAAGTTTCTTCATTTTCATCATCATCCAGTACAACCACCCTTGAAATGGCAGGCTCTCTTGTAAGCTGGCTTAATGATTCAGTCTTGCTACGATTCATATCGCTGACTGTTTGGGTTGCACCAGTTTCTGTGAATGAGTTTCTGATAATCGACTGAGAATTCAGACCATTATCATTCTGCATTAGCTTTTGCGCAGAACTGGCGACATCATCCATTGTTGAAAGGGCGTCTGAAGCCAGTTCCTCCAAATGACCAGCAATGTCCGTTTTTACTGCTTCCATATAACACCGTATCCTATATTCTAACTAGCTTGGATTCCCCCTCCATCCAAAGAGAGAGGGCTTAAAATTATTGTTTCGACTCAACAGCCTCAAGCTCATCCAGAGGCTTCACCCATTCCTCATAGGGAAATTTTTCTTTGATCTGCTTCTGGAACTCTGGCTCTTTCAGCATTTCATAAGTTACATCTTTATAGGTGCAATGTAGCCTTGTTTTATCAAGGAGCTTGTCTGCAGAAGGTGCGCTTTTCATCAGCATGTCGAGCAGGTATTGCTTGGCAGTTTCTTTTGTGACCTTACTGCATCGCGCTTGTAGCGACTGAGGCGGTTTGTCTAAGACTATTGGAGACAGCTCTTCTGCCAGTCCTTCAAGTGACTTTTCAATACTGGACTTAATAGTGGCTCTAGAGCTGTTACAGTAATCGTTTAACCTGGTTCGCAAGCCTTTAACCTTTTCATCGAACTCAGCTCTCCGGGTTTTAAGTACAACCCTGCCTAATCGCTTGCCCAGGTTGGGGGCATAATCGTTTCTTAGCTGCTGATATTCACTGCGGAGCTTTTTGAATTCTTTAAGTTCTATGTCTTCAATTAGCTTGTAGCTAGCGTTTACTTTTTTCTCGACCTCTTTGCTCCCGGCAAAAATAACTTCCATGAGTTCGTCAGAAAATTTCAAAGTACGCTGCTCTATTCGCCCTCCCTCCAGCTCGATTTCAACGAACTGGAGGTGAGTCTTATAAATCTGAACGATTCGTTGCAGGTCAAAAGCCTGAGGAGGGTTATCTGTAATGGATTTCGTGACTTTCTTGATTTCTTCCGGACCCAGAAAGTCTGAACCAATTTCCACTCCAGGGATATCTGCTTCAGGCCCTGGTTCATAAAGGACATTAGTTTTTTTTGGGTTTGAAGGTGGTGTTATAGAGCGAACTATCGCTTTTACCTGATCTCCATGAAGCTGAATTGCGTTGACTCCATCACCCTGGTTCTGGCTTTCAACTGCCATAGGAGCCAGGCTAAATGCCCAGCCCTTCTCATCGATCAGTAATGTTCCGATTCTGAGCCCCTTCTGCTTGCGAATTTCAACGCCAGCATCAACAAGCATCTGTATGGACTCATTTCGACCATAACCGAGCCGGAAAACATTCTCATCGTAATCCAGAATAACGATGCAGCTGTTCTGATCCAGAGCGGTGTATCGGTCGATCAAAGCAGAAGCTACATCATCAGAAATGGAGGGAGCACTGTAGATTACACGCTCTCTGGCTTGAAGAATAAACTTTCCCATATCTGCAGGTGGCATACCTTGAAAAACGGCCATATACCCTCCCTCTGAATTTATATCTGATTATTCTCCACTCGTAGAAAGATGCTGAAAGCACTGATTTTTTTCATTAATGACGTGGTTTTGTCAGCTTTCCACTCACAGCAGTTCGCCCCCGGAAAAGGACTGCTTAAACAAGAATCCATCTTTATTGCCGGAGTGAAGTATAAGTTTGACCACTCCTTGCTCTATTAGTTCAGAGCTCGGTCCGGTTGTGGTAGTAACAATGTACTGGAAAGGAAAAGCATCCTGACTCACGCCCAGCTGGTGTAGCTGAACCAGTAACTGCTCATACTTCTGATACAAATTATCACCCATATCCGCTTCACGGGGGCTGTCATGAATCAACATGCCGGGGTGAGTGACACCTTTATTGGCTCCGTACAAAAGCGTACAGATATCCCCCAGAAGCACTTCTGAGATATGCAGGGCTTCTCCTCCACGGCCACGTATGCGGAACGGCACTGAAGCACCTAATATGCATTCGCCGGTGTAGTCAGGGAAAACTTCGTGGACGATTTGCTTGTAGAGTTCTGTCAGTTTCTTGCTGGTTGCAGCATGAGAAAGGCTGGCGCTGTCGAGGCTCTGACTTTCCCTGTGCTGCTCCTGCGTTTTCTTTTGCAGCTTTGATTTCAGATCATTGAGTTCTTTGAAATCGCTTCTGCCAGAGAGGATGTCGTCGTATTCGCTTAAGTCATCAATGCTCTGATTGAGTTGTGCATGCAGGGCAGTAACAGATTGAATCTTCAGCTGTAGTTTCTTGTAATCAGATTCAAGCAGACCTTCTTTTCGACTGTGGAATTTTATCGTTTCCTCTACAGATTTGACTCTGCTTTTGTAATTCCGGATAGCTGTCAGTCGTTTCTGATACAGCTCATTACTTTCATTTTCTCTACGCTTTTCGTCCAGGCTTGAGCCGATAAGCACTTGAAATTCTTGAATATGCTTACATTCACTTAGCCGGACATTACCCAGCTCACAAAGTTCATCTGAAGGGTTGAGTATCTGCTTTTTTAGCTTGCTTCTTTCTTCACGTTTCTGACTCTCTTTGTAGAAGCTTTTTCGTTCCAACTTTAAAAGAGACTCAAACTTCCTGAGGTCTTTTTCAGCCAATTTACGCTCTGCAGCCTCTTCTGTCTGTTGCTCTCTTACACCATCCTGCTGCCCAGTCAGTTTTTCAATTTCGTCCTGATAATTTCCCAGCTCACCTCTTGCCTTTCCCAGCAAGTCAGTTGGGAATAATTGAGGCTGATCGGTGGATACCGGAACGTCCTGATCGACACCAATACGATTTCGCAACAATTTTGCCAGACGTTCCCAGGCAAGCTTTGGCGCACGTTCCAGTGAAGCGATTTCTTTCTCAAGATTAGCGATCTCACTTCCCAGCTGTTTTACCTTGCGAGAGAGTTTCTGCTCATTTGAACTCTCACCAGAAAGGCATAGCCGCACCATATTGATCGGGTCTTTACTTGGGTGAGTGAATCCCGGTGCATCTGATTCACTGCGGGTATCACGCCAGGTGTAATAGTCACCCAGATAAGCTTCCTGATCCCTGCTGCACCAGGAGAGCACATGCCCCCATGAAACTTCATTTCCGCTTACGGGAAGAATCAACTGATCTGGCACCACAGCCTGCTCAATAGCCTGTTGATACGTTTTCCAGTCAAGCTGATTCTTGTCGCTGAAGACAGTTACAAAGTTTCCCTCCTGAACAACGAACTTCTTTTTTCGGGCATCAAGAGCTCTGGCTACAGTCCACTGTATTCCCTTGATCCAGACCACCGCTGCAACATAGGCTTCCGGGAGTTCAAAAAGAACACGCTCCTTGAACTCTTTGGTAGCAAAACTATCCTCGCCCAGGCAGTAACGAATAAGACGGCAGAAACTGGTCTTGCCAACACCGTGTCCGAGACTGGGTTCATCACCCGCATTTTCTTTTGCCCAGATCAGGTTGAGCCCTTTGGCGAGCTCAACCTCCCGGATGGGTGAGCCATGTTCTTTTGACTCAAAAATAGCGACTCTCTCAACCCAGACTTTCGGCTCTTTATTGGCAAAGACCAGATCCATCATCGGACAGTTACCTCCATTTAACTGCTTTTACGTGTTTTTCTGTCGTGACTATCTGCAGTGGTTGTTTGTTGGTTAAAGACTTCAACAGCTTCGTTAACCCTGAGTGCCTGGGCGATCAATGCTTCTATGCCAGCAGGGATAATGGCTGTGCCATTGTTCTGGGTATCGGTTGCTGCCCAGTTATTGCCGGAACTGCGACGAATCAACTTCTGGTTTTCCAGTGAAGTGATCGCCCGATCAAAGTCGTACTTGGCACTTCGAGCAGGAAGGGCTTTAGGTAATGGCAAAGCCTCTTCATCTTCCAGGAAGGTTTCCCTGTGGCTGATATCAAGAACAATCCTCGCAATATCATTAGCCACCTTTTTATCCACAGACGACAGTTGACGAATTGTGGATAGAATGAGGCCACAGTAAGCCTGCTGTACCGGATCATCACCTGGGTAGACAAAATCAGGCATCACAGGTTCAGCGGTTACATCTTGCTCAAGTTCCTGTTGCTCTAACTTGTCCCATGCTTCCAGAACCAGACGCTGGGTGCGGTATTCACCGAACTCCTTCATTTCCTTGTTCCTTAAAACACGGAAAGTCTCTGAAGGGTAGTCTGAACCCATTACATCAGCAGGGTCGAGGATATAACGCAGCTCGTCACGGGTCAGGCCGTAGAGTTTGGCGTAGTAAGCATCCAGCTCTGATCGAAGCTGATGACGACGGTTTGCATTGAATTTGAAAGGTTCACCATGATAGCCCAAAGCTTCGGCAAAGGCTTTCATATCGTGACCTGTATAGTTTAACTCCAAAACTTTTGGAGCAATATAATCTAAATCCTTGTCACTAAATACTTCAGGTGGAAGTGTAGGGAATTGCTTGATTATGAAGAAATTCAAGTTAGCCCCACCAACTTTATGTCTCACGACAAAATCGAAGCATAAAGAGGAAACACACCCCTGAAGAGCTGCTAGGTGTTTCGCTGAAATATTACGCCCCACGAAAGAAAGAGGGAAACTATTACCAACAGCACTCATTGGTATTATGCTTGCAATAGCTGTTCGGTCATCATCTGAACGGCCAATGGCTCTCCATCCTAAGGCAAACTTAGGTAGGCGGCTTATCAGCAATTTATGAAGAGCGACGACTTTGTCACTTTCTTCTTGGTAGGCTGTAAATTGATCAGCCGTTAATGGGTATTCAGTCTGAAGTTTTTTTGCTCGATCATAGTCCTGTTGATTTGCAAATAAACCACTTGAGTCGTGAGAATACCTCTCAAGTATTTGATCAGCGCTTCTTTGATCACCTTGTTTCAAGCAATATCCTGCCAACCAAAAACTCAGCGCTTCGTCTACTTCATCCCGCTTATCTTTTTTTATAGCTGAAATCACTTCACTTGGAGAATCACTAGCTCTCAGTGCTACCTGATAGTGATCAACCCAATAACGTGGATTATTGACATATATTGAATCTTGCTTCTCTTCAAGAGTGCAGTCGCGAGGCCCCTCACCGTTCAGTTCATAAGTTGCCCAGCGGTGATCATAATGATGAACCATTTTAGCCTCATATAGAGGAATAAAATTATTCTTTTCAAATGTCCACCAAGCTGATCCTGTTTTATGGGGCACTGCTCCAATTTTTCTTAATTGCTCAAGGGAGTGAAACAGGTCGCTATCATTTGACATATGGAACATCGCTTGAAAACGAATTCCCCATGGATTTTTTTCCGTTTCAAGAGGAGTCCCCTCGTGTATCAGCACAGGAGCTTTTTCATAAATTCTTTTTGTTAGTTCCGCATCAGCCTTCGAGCGGAATATCGGACAGTTTTTAGTATTAGGGTTAATTTTGCAAAACTCTTCGGGAGTTAAAGAAAAGCGCTTTTCTTCTACTCCAAAGTCCTCAATATTTTCTGCTCTAAACAGTAACAGTGCTCGATTTGAGCTACCAATTGTTAGTAAGCAAAATGGGTTACGGTCATCCGTTCCTGGAAACCACTTTCTTATTTCATAACAGCTAAACAGTTTTTCTAGTTGCCCAGTAGTAGCCAGTTTTGCGAAAAAGGCTTTAGTACTGTCATCTGTAGCAATCCCCAAGGGTAAAACAATACCGGCTTTGCCTTTTTCACAGCGTATATCCAATGCTGTTTCAGCAAATAAAGCATAGAGATTTACATCTCCTTTCCCCGTTAGAGGAAAGCGTTTTGATAAACGGGCAAAAGCACTGGTAGCTTCCGCCCCTTGCTTGGCTCTCATGAACTCAGAAAATATAGCTTGTTCTGTCTCGCTACCACTCTTAAGTTTTGTAATGAGACGGGATCGAGCCGCTGCATTTTTTGCATCCGAAATTTCTGGGCTACGAGGCGCAAAAAATTCTTTTTCCTGTAGCTTAATACGTTCCCAAGGAGGATTCCCCAACACAACATCAAACCCTTGTCGCCCTTCTTCCCGACCGAAGACTTCAGGAAATGCCAACGGCCAGTGCAAAAAGCGATGCTGCTTTGCCAATTCCTGAATATTATCTCTAACCAAAGTCGGAATTTCTGTGCCATTAATAACTTGCTTCAGCGTCAGATTGGTAGGCACAGTGGATTTTAAGTCTTCTGTTTTAGGAGCAAAGAATGCAGCAGTAAAAATATCTTCCTTCAGTCGTGCATCTTCCATTTCCCGAGAATGTTGGGCTGCTTGCCAGGCTTTTCGCTTGGCTTCAATCTGCTCCAGATCTTCTTCCGGCATCTGCTCCCAAGTAGCCAGATCAGCACCAATTATACGCTGGGCTACAGCCATCCCCTTAGCAGCGTCTTTGTTAATTCTATTCAGCTCAGTACAAACGGCTTTATCATCACCAGTCAGGGCTTTAAATGCTTCCTTGGGAATACCATCTTCCATAATGGCTGGATCAAGAATACCCACCAAGCCATTACCACAACGAATATGTGCATCCAGGAAACCAAGAGGCTTACCGGGTTCTAACGCTTCCAGCCAGAGCGCCGTTTTACACAGTTCTACTGCCAACGGGTTTAAATCCACACCATAAATACAATGAGCGACTACTTCTCTCAATGCATGACGGTATTCCTGCTCTGTTGGTTGACCAGAAGTACTCTGATACTTTGCCAGCTCTGCAGCTATACGACGGGCGGCAGCCAACAGGAAGTGACCAGAACCACAGGCAGGGTCAACCACCTTAATGGATAACAGAGCTTCTGTAGGATTTTCCGGTTGTGCTTTCAGGCGATCAGCAATCACTGGTAACAAAGCTGATTTGATCAGTTCCTGAACCAATGAATCAGGCGTGTAATAGGAACCAGTCAGCTTTCTGGCTGAACCTTTGCTGCCAGAGGCTGCTTCTTCATCCCCCAAAAAGCCGAACCGCCACGGGCTTCCCTGACGAACTACCGGAATCAGTTCCAGCAGCGATTCGTAAACAGAACCCAGTTCTTCGGTATCCATATCCCGGTAGTTGATTCGGGTAAGAATACCTTTGTAATTGCGAAACCAGGCCAGTTGGCGAATAGCTTTCAACAGAAAGCGGTTTTCCAACTGAGCATTATCTATATCTGAACACTGATCATTGGCAAAAAGACCGCCCAGAGCTGGTAATCCAAGGGATTGCTGACCTGTGGATAAACACTGGAAGTTGACCTGCATTGCTTGCCAGAGATCACTATGCTTATCTTTGGTAATCTGTTTCAGGGCTCGTTCCCGAATCTGCTCAATGGAATAACCATCCCGATAGAGTTGTCGTATATGCTCCTCTGTTCCTGGTTCGTGCAGCAAACCACGGGACTCAGTAGTGAACAGAAAAAGGCAGCGATAAATCAGACGTAGTAATTGCTGGAAATAGGCATCCCGACTTAGCTCCCCGGAACTGAGTTTTTCCCGGAGTTCTCTATTTTCAGGGTGAGCAACAAAGCCCGTACCCAAAGCTCTTAAAGCCTCTTTAACGCCTGTACGCAATAATCCTCGTGCCCGTTCACCCTCTTCACTACTTTGTGTTTTCCATTGTTCCAGAATACAACTAGAAACAGGTTCACCCGCCTTTGGTTGAAAGCGACTGCGATGGATTAACAACCAGCAGGCAACAAAGTCGGAATATAACTCTTCCGTGAAGATGCGTTCTAAATCGACCTCAATAAAAGCAGGTCTGGTCAGGCTAGGATTATCCCTGACCAGTCGCAGTTGCAGACCGTTGGTAACAAGCCCCCACAGGCATTCATCGGTGGAATTCAGGTATTCCTGCACCAAACCATATGGCGAGCGTTTGCGGTTTTCTTCACCAAATTGGTCATGACTGCTGTCCAGTTCCTGCTGATAGCTGGCGAAGACTACAGGAGCTACACCTTTTACTGCAGCAAACCCAATAGGGAAAGTACGTTCACCCTGAAATACTGTTCCTACTTCGTTAAGGTCAACAAAACCAAATACCTGTGTGAACAAAGGTTCAAGCCAGGTTTCTCTGGTCATTTGCATTGGGTGAATATCAGTACGATGGCGGCGCTCTTCAAACTCCTGCCAAAGCGCCTGGGCAATACGCCAGTATCGACCTATTTCATCACGCAGCTTCATGCCTTTGGGCGTGGCGTAATCACCCGCTTCCTGATGAAGTGCTTCAAGACGACTGATCTTGTTCAGGTATTCACCTGCAAGCAGCCCGTTTTCGATACGAACGGCATCCAGTGCCAGTTCGGTTGTTTTCTTGGACATAATTACACCCTCAGCCTCAGTCGCTTTTTTCTTGCGCTATAGGCATCTGCGCCGGAATCAACACATACACACCCATTACATCTACCGGCAGAATGGGCTGAACCTTATAACTACCTTTTGCATCCGCAGCGGTTCGCACACGACGATGATCACTTAACAACTGCTCAGCTTTATCTTTTGCCAGCTCATTCAACTGAGCTTCAAGCTGAGGTACTTGCTGAATGGCTGTGCTGACATGTCGTTCAACCAGGGGTGGCGGCATATTGCGAACAGGTCTGGCATTTAACAGCTCTCTGGCTTCCTGACCTTTCAGGACAGAATCTGCTGATGAGCCTTCCAGTGCCAGTGCCATTGGCTCTTCACAAAGTAATATCTGTTCTGAACCTGGGCGGGAAATCATTAACTGAGTTCTCAGACGCAATAGCAACAAGGTTGTTTTGGTGCTGACAGAGTCGGTGAAAACAGAGCCGCATCGTGCAACAGAAAAAGTCGCCATAGCATCTTCTTCATGAGCGCCTTCGCTTAGGGCTGTTTCCAGCATATGGTCAGCCAGAATGCCAACCAGAGGATGAGTCCTGTGGATAAATGTGGCACCCGGCTTTGGCGGGTAGTGGAAATCTATACGTGGCGTGCCTGTTACGCTTTCAGCTGCCAGTCTTTCCTGCAAGCTTTCTGGCAGGGCTTCTGTTGGTAGTTTGTAGCCCTTATCCGTTTCTTCCAAAGCCGCATTCAGCTGATGACAGGCTGCGGTGACAAAGCGTTTAACATCGTCTTCACCACCCAGGACTGCCATGGTTTTGTTCCATTCCGGAAGCACGTCTTCTGGCTTTAAGCGGTGCTGGGCAAAGATGGTACGGTTTCTCTTGGCTTTTTCATAAGCCGAATTCCAGACAGCTTCCAGCTCTTCTTCAACATCACCAAACAAGCTGGCCTGAGCCGTACCCTGCACAGAGTCTTTACCGGCAGCAGCTCCCTGACGTAACAGTACTGATTCCATCAATGCCTGAGAAATACGGTTATCATCATCCGGCATTGGCACGGACACGCCTAGCTCTTTGCGGATGGCATCAGCTTTACGAAGAATAACTTTTAAAACAGCACCATCTACGGGGTTATCCTGCCCATAAAGCATGGTAGCACGAACCACTTCAGCCGACTGACCAAAACGATCTACACGACCTTCACGCTGTTCATGGCGGGTTGGGTTCCAGGACAGGTCGTAATGCACGACCGCAGTAAAGTATTCCTGAAGGTTAATACCTTCTGATAAACAGTCTGTTGCCACCAGAATCCGCTGTTCTCCATTGGCTTCTCCATCGACCATGGCATGAACTCTTTCTTCACGTTCAACCGGAGTCAGTTCACCTGTTACCGCTTCGATGGTGGCTTTTTTGAATGTCTTTTTTAACTCTTCAGCAAGATAGTGTGCTGTAGCAATGTAACGGCAGAAAACCACAGGCTGAAAACCTTCTTTGACCAGCCCTTTCAGGTGTTTGACCAGTGCTTTGAGTTTCGGGTCATTGGCAGCACCGTGCAGACCGGATGCCTGATCAATCAGTGAATGAAGTGTCTGGCTATCAGAAGTGTTGGCTCCCGGTTCGATATCGTCAGCCGACAGAGCTTCTTCTGTTCCGTCAAAAACTCGTTCCTGTGCCATTTCTTCAAATTGATCGAGATTAAAATCCTGATCGCCACTGTTGGCAGCAACTAAACGGGTTCTGAGAGCACTGACCGCCGCTGAAGGAGAAGATGAAACACAACGCAGTAATGCCAAAGCAGCCCACCAATTAATGCGCTGTTGTCGTTTGTCGTCCTCACCTGCAGACTCAACCAGTTCACGGGCATAGTCCATAACCGAGCGGAACAAATCTCCCCAGTCACCGGTCAGGGTATAGGTGATTTCGGTGGTTTCCCTGTCCGGAAACAGTGATGAATCATCCTGCCATTCTTCGATATCCGGACGTCGCCTTTGTACGAAGTGCTCAGCAAGTTTCTGGCGTAAAGGGTTGCGGGCATCTTTAACGCCATCTTTAAGATTGATGAACTCAGGGCGCAATAAACCCAGAAGGTTATAAAACGCTTCTTCATCACCGCTATGAGGCGTAGCGGTAAGCAAAACCATATGGCGGTCTGGATCTTCACTCAGTCCTTTCAATAGCTGAAAACGTTTCTGTTTGCTTTGCATGCCACCACGTAAGGTGCATGTGTGAGCTTCATCGACAATCACTGCCTCGGGGCAGGAACGGTAGAATTCATCACGACGCTTGTCTGACTTGATGTAATCGAGACTAACAATGGTGAAATTCCAGGCTTCAAAAATGGAGGTTCCGGGTGGCAATCCCCGTTCCAACCGTGCAGCCGAGCTAGTTCGAACGATTGCAGCTCGAATGTTAAAGCGTTTTTCCAATTCATCCTGCCATTGCTCACACAAATGCGGTGGGCAAAGTACGGTCAGGCGCTTGATTTCTCCCCGATCCAGTAGCTCTCTTGCGATCAGGCCTGCTTCGATGGTTTTACCGATACCTACGTCATCTGCAATCAGCAAACGTACAGTGTCGTGCTTCATAGCCATCAGCAGAGGCACCAGCTGGTAGGCTCGTGGCTCAACGGCAATATTGCCGAAACTTCTGAAAGGGCCTGCTCCTGAGCGTAACTTCAGCATCATGGCATCACGCAGCAAACGACTTGCTGCATGAGTGCCAAAGGCTTTTGGATTAGGCAATGGAAAATGTGCCTGTTCAACGGGCATCTTTTCCAGTGGCAAAAAGATCACTGTTTTATCATCTTCTGCTGCGCCCATCGGGCGAAGGTGCAGAATCTGATTATTGGATTCGGGCAGAACAATCCATTCACGCCCTCGGGCAGCTACGATACTGCCCGGTTGAAAAGCGACCTGTACAGACATGCTCAGGATTCCCGTTTATCTTCAAAAGAGTTAATTTCACCAAAGAGGTAGCTGTGCTCGGAGAACAGGTCGAGCCATTTGTTCTTCTCTTTGGTAAATCGAATAACGATAAAGCCTGCGTCTTCCAGTTTTCTGGTAATTGCTTCGTCTTTTTCTTTCTGGCTGGCATTTTCATGATGCGGTCCATCAATATAGATGGCGGCCTGATACTCATCGTAATAAAAGTCAGGACAGGTTCCATGAGCCTCAAGGGTTTTCTGGGCTTCATCCGGTTCCTTTAATCCCAGTTCACGAACCTTTTCCAGCCAGGCTTTTTCCAGAGAACTTCCGGAAAGTCTGTCCAACTCATCGCTGTGAGGCGTAATGCGCTGAGACTTTGCGTTGACCAACTGGCACAGAATTTCTACGACTTCACGCTCATGCTCCTGATCCTTTCTGTCAATCAGATCATGGTCAGGCTGGTTGTAGTAGCTGAGCAGGCAACGATAACAACCTGCCTCACAGGAGTCTTTGTGGGTGTGATGCTCCTGAATATTGTCTAAAGACCAGGGCTTGTCTTCATCCACTCGTTCAAAGTGACAAATCTTTAAAGCCTGCTCAGCTACCTGGCTCATTGCCTGAGGATCATTTGCCAGCCTTGTCAGTACGCCTGCTCCGCCTTCTGCAGCCTCATAGAATAAAATGGCACGACGATTATCTCTGCGAGGCAGAGGTTCAGACATAAGCTCCGATTCTTCCAGCTGGAATACCGCTTCAATGCCTCGCTTGAGCGCGTACTGAAGCGTGGTCATTGTGACTTCACCCGGTTGTACCGGAGGCCTCAGGATCAGGATATTCCGACGATCCTCGACATAAGGCACAATGCGTTCTGGCGGAGTTTTATCATCCGGTTCTTTGGAGTCTTTTTTGTCTTTATCATCAGGCTCTGCTTCCCAGAAGCCTGTGATTGGATTGATGTTGAAACCAAGCACGGTTTTATCTTTGCGACGACGCCATCCAAGGTTCATTCGCCATACTGTGGCTGATGGCGCGTACTGAGCTTCCATAACAGCTTCGTCATCTAACAGAAACTCGGTTCGATCCCGACGCAGGCCACGACCATTGACAGCAAACTGTACTGTGGTTTGCATTTCATAGCCCTGGCGTAATCTTTCCTCTTCATCTGCGGTGATTCGCTCAACACGCTTTGTACTGACGTTTTCGATGCGATAGAGGTTTGGAATTTTTACTTCGCCTTCCAATAATTCATTGCAGGAAGCACAAAGGTCCAGGCTTCGCTGTTCACGGAAATGACCGTAACCACAACTTGGACAAACCCGCGCGTAGTCTTTGCTGAGTTGAGCACCTTCGGCAATCTGGTCAGGATCAGAAATACTGAGAATGGCTTTGTGAACCTTGTACTGACTGCCTTCATGGTAAATGCGGCTTTGTGGACCAAATTCAGCCAAAGCAAGAAAGCGTGGTCGGCTCAGGAAGTTTTCACGACCAATTTTGCCCTTTCTGGCAGGGATATATGCCATTAATGGCAGGCGTGGGAAGTTGTATCCGGGCAGGAATCCTTGCGATGCCAGATAGCGATAGGTGTAGAAATCAGAGTTTACACGGGCGTTTTCAGCCAGCAGTAAGTTTCTCTGCCTGTAAGCTTCATCGTAACGTTGCTTGGCATCCTTCCGCTCTCTTTCTGTGGCTGCTGCATTTGTGGATACCTTGTGGTTGAGATCCATTTGCAGAGTGGTTGCTTTATACAGTTCACGCCAGCGATTAAGAGCATGATCAAATTGACCAAAGGCTCCGGCAACACAGTTTTCGAGCCAGGTGTCGTTATACCATGGGGCGGTTTGCTCGGTAAGCTCGCTCTTCAACATACTGATGATTCGAATCGCACGACTATGGGTTTTCTTTTGAACCTCATTGCGATCCATGTTGTCAGCAAGCTCCTGACGTAATGGCTTGGTATCCTGCTCCATATCCAATAGAGCTTTGATGCTGTTATCCAGCTTCTGTCCTGTTTCGGATAGCCAGACGGCGTGCAGATGGCTTTCGATAAGCTCACGGTTAGAGAGGTCAAGGTTAGGCGCTTTAACCTGACCATGAACCATGCGAACCGGATCTTCAAAAAAGTACTGATCGTGTGGACTTTGCGCTGCACAGTAGGTGATAACTAATGCTGGCTGACCAGAACGACCTGCACGACCACTACGCTGGGCATAGTTAGCAGGTGTTGGCGGCACATTTCGCATGTATACCGTATTCAGGCTGGAAATATCTACACCAAGCTCCATGGTTGGGGAGCAGAACATAAGTGGTAGTTCCGGATACTTGCCTTTTTCACTGCGGAATTTAGCTTCACGCTCCAGCCGGTCTTCCATATCTACCTGAGCGGTATGCTCTCGGGCTTCGTAATCGAATAAATGATGAGTAGATTTTGACAGCACTCCCGCTGCATTACGGTATAGATTCCGGAAGAATGGATTGTCTGCAGCAAGGCTTTGCAAGACAGCATGCTCCTGTCCTTCAGGCACAACCCGCCACTGGAGATTTCCGGAGTTGATTCTCCAACCAATAACACCAGTTTCGATCTCTTCTTCAACCACCATGCCGTATTCTTTGGCTGCACTTAGAACCGTATTGATGATCTCGGGATAGCTTTGGTCGGTAATTTTTTCATAAGCAGCATTATTTTCGCCCCAGGTGCTTTTCTTTTTCAGCTCCCGAGCCAGCGTCGAGCGACTGCCTCCGCGAACAACAACATCGGTTATAGAGCCGCGTCTCGCTCTTTGCCCAAACCTTTCTGGAAGCGGTTCAAAAACCATGTATTTCCAGGCCGCTAAACGTTCATCTTCACTTAACGCCCAAGGCTCACGCAGATAGTTGGAGCTGGCACTTCTCAGTGAATCTCTCTGATCCGGGTCCAGATATCTGGATTGAATACACAGGCCTTTTCGCATAGCATCCAGAACAGTTTTCAGGATATAAGCCCTGCGTTCAGGTTCAGCCTGCTTCAAAATTTCCGGGGCACTTTCCCAGCTATCAGGATCTTCTGCGCAATCCTGCAAGTCTTCATAAGTGACCTGCAATAGCCCCAACTGTTCGAGGTTTGGATTGTTTAATCGCCAGCCACGGCGCAAGTCGTGATAAAGCCTGTAACCCAAGACATCCCTGATAGCATTTTCTACATTGCGCTTCGCTCCGCCCTTCAGAGTGAGACTTGCATCATTGACGTATTCTTCCCGAATAGATGGGTCAGAACTGTTGAACCCCAGCGCTTCATATACGGCTTGAGCAATTGTCCCATCCGCAAGATATCCATCAGAAGATTTTTCCATTGCGGCCAGCAAAGCACTTCTCAAGATAAGGATTTGCAGGAAGTCATTGAAATGTCCCGCCTGGAGGGATGCATCCTGCCGGTTGTCCGTAAAGCCCAATAGCTTTTTAGCTTCTGCAGGAAGACTGCTGTCCTGCTCATAAAGGAATGACAATGCAGAAAGCGTCAGCATTGTGGTGGCAGAGCTACGACCTTCACCACTCAGGGAGGAAAGCCGTGAAGATTCCCGACCGGCAGTGTATGAACTGCGGCAATTCAGGCAAAAGCGAATGCTGCCGGGTATTAACCAGCCTTCCATTCCTGAGCTATCGAGTTCTCCTCCAGGATTGACTGCCAGTTTGTTCGGCTTGTGCTTTTTGTAGGTGGATTTCAGCCTTGGCTCATCTTTCGTGAAATCCATCCAGTTTTCGGGGTAGCTATCAACAGCATCTTCATCCCAGATGCGACCATCGCTATCCGGCATAAGGAATGCGTGTTGAGTATCATCATCTTCAAGAGCCCGTTCATCTAGGTTACGAGGATCAAGGGAACCCACTGCTCCATTGGATGCATTCCAGACTGGGTAGTAGTCCTGACCACACTCCCGACAAAAATGAACATTGAAAAGACGCTTCTGACGCTCTGTGCCCGGAGCATATTTCTGGCCATCAAGAGTGATGTGGCGATGACCTTCCGGTTCGAGTGTTGTATAAGCTGTTCCGGCACCAGAGATAAACTGGTGCAAACGGAATGCGAACAGGCTCTTTCCTTTATCATTCTGGCAACGATAAGCATTCAGCAAAAACTCTTCCAGCCAAGGTTTGCAATGCTTTTCGTCCTGCTCTGTATCGGCTGCGAGTTGTTCTGCAGCCTGAGCCAGCGTTATAGGCTTGGCTCGAACCCATTTATCGTCTTCCTTAGTCAATCCCAAGGTAAGCTCTACCCAGACAGAAGCTGGATGCTTGACCATCTCTGCATAGGAAGCATCAGGTACATTTTCTGACAAAGCTTGCTGCAAGTCTGAGAGGATATCGTCTTTACCGATTGAATCAGGCGTAACCCTTTGCAATGTTTCAGTGATGATATTTTCTGGTTTAACAGCTCCACCAAACAAACGGCTTGCTACATCTGAAACAACTTTATTTCGTTCTTCTGCCGTACCATCTGTTGCCATCGTGGCAGAAGTGCCAATGCACAACAGTTTTTCGTTTAATGCTTCTCTTACCCTGCGGACAAGCAAGGCAACATCAGCACCTTGCCTGCCACGGTAAGTGTGCAACTCATCAAGAACTAGAAATTCCAAACCTTTGGCATTTCTGATAACCGCTTTATCCTTGTCATCCTGACGAATCATCAGCAACTCAAGCATCATGAAGTTAGTCAGAAGGATGTCTGGCGGATTACTGGCAATACGATTTCGCTCTTCCTCTGATTCCTGACCGGTATAGCGGCCAAAGGTTACTGGCTCACTGCCTTTTGTGTAATCACCAAGAAATTTCCCGAGCTCTTCCAGCTGGCTATTTGCCAGTGCGTTCATCGGATAGATAATGATTGCCCGGGTTTTGGGTTCACTATTCCTTTCTTTAGCTTTCAGGATTGCATCAACAATAGGGATGAAATACGACAGAGACTTACCAGATCCAGTACCAGTAGTCAGCACGTAGCTTTCTCCTGCCTGAGCTCTTTGGATCGCTTCCTGTTGGTGATGATGCAGAGTTAATGAGACTCCCATTGAACCTGTATCTTTTCCGGCTCTGAAAATCTGTCCACACTCGGAATGTAGTATGCCTTTAGCTACTAACTGCTCAACAGAGCTTCCTGCCTTAAAGCTTGGATTCACCTGTATCAGCGGGGCGGGCCAGTAAAGCTGCTCCTGATGAATTTTTTCAACAAATGAACGAATATCGTCCGCTTTTATTTTGCAGAAGCTACGGGAGAATTCGGAGTATTGAGAAATCAGGTGTTCCCTGAATTTGAAAGCATCCATGAAGATTATCCTGCAGTTTGGCTAGCATTCTCTTTTTGGCTTCTGTTATCAGAAGCACCACCGGAGCGAACCCAGGCATCTACTTCAGGCACCTGAAATTTCCATAAACGACCAATCTTATGTGCGGGCATTTGCCTGCTACTGATCCAGCTGTATACGGTGTCTCGGCTGACACCTAAATGATGGGAAATTTCTTCGACGGATAGCCAGCGATTGAGTGAGCTCATGGGAGAAGGGCTTATTTACCAGAAACAACTAAGCAGACTATCGAATGGGGGTAGGGTTTACAATGATCTATACCTGTTTGTACGGCTTTGGCCGAGTATCTTCTGGCATTTATGCTGGACACAGCACATAAATCGACTATGTTGGATGCATAGGCTTATGCAGGAGCCTGCCGTCCACGCTGGCAAAACATTTGTACTGCCCACATACCTTTTCGCACATCCCCTGACCCTGACTTCCCGTAGTGGACACGGAACGATTATTACCTTTTGACAGGTGAGGGAGTTGTTGTGTCTGCTATTCCAGAGCTACATGGCTTTCTTTGGATTGAGAAAATTAAAAAGCATGCTAAGGATTTGAAAAAGAGCCTTCCCGCTCTTCGATATCTTGAGCGACTTGAAATCTCAGCTCGTCAGTTTGCGGGTAAGCGGGACTATAAAGAATGCCGCAGCTTGCATGAAAAGCATTTGCTGTCGTATAGGTATGTTAAAGATCAAACTGCTGAGCAGCAATTGCATCAATGGCAGTGTGCTTTTTGTGGGCTTGCTTTTGATCCAAGCTCGAAAGCAGACAAAAAACATATAGAGCAACATAAACTGTTTGAAATCGCATATTACAAGACAGGTTATAACCCTGACTGTTATGCAGTCCGAGAAGACAAAATCCGTGATGTTAGAGAAAAATATAAAAATCTTTCATCTAGCGATAGTCAAGCGACCAGATTAGAAATCTGCATAGGTATCTACAAACGATTCTATGATCGATCTTTTGAGAAGGCTATTCTTTGTGGATACTGGGAGCAGCACCCACCTTTTCATAGATTTGTCGCAATGACAGAAATTAAAAACCCTCTTCGCCCAGATGATTTCAAGATGTTTCATGAAAAGTTTGGAATCCTTAAAGGGCATATTCCACCCGGGCATTCATATTGGACTCCTCAAGGCAGCAATTTCCTGTACTGAGTGGGCAGGAAGATGGAATACTCAGTCCAGCAGTTGGAAAGCTCTCACCCCGAGTGCGCTTGCAAGCTTGTATATCCCTTTAATGGTAATGTTCTTTTCGCCACGTTCAATTTGTCCCACGTAGCTGCGATCCATTCCTGCTCGATGGGCCAGTTCATCTTGCGTGATTGCCTGACTGTCACGCAGTTCTCTCACGCGTTTACCAAACCTTATAACCGGATCACCCTGCATCAAAAATCCTTTCTCCAAAAGAAAGGACTATCAGTCGCTTTACAACCCTTAACGACGGACTATGATTACCAAAGTGTAAACAGCCATAAATACGTTCAATTACTACGAGGCTTGCGGCATGGCTGAGAGAAAACGTGGCAGCTATACCCCTGAATTTCGGCAAAAGGCCGCAGACTTGGCTATGGCTTCTGGTGTCCGCTTAGGTGATATCGCAAAAACGTTGGATTTAGTTCCCAGTACGCTGAGCAATTGGGTAGCCAGAAGAAAGCAGGAATTGGGTAAGGGCTCAGTCAAAAAAGAAGCCACTGAGCAACAGAAAGCCGAGCAGCTTCCTTTGGAAAAAGAGAAGCCGTTAGTAAACAGCTCAACTGAAATTGAAAAATTGAAGCTCGAAATTAAACGACTACAGCAGGAGAGGAAGGTAGTAAAAGAAGCCATTCGACTGCTAACAAGCTGAGTAGTAGCAATCATGGGAAGACCAAGACACATCACTCTTAAGGTATGGGGTGACTTTGCATGCTTTACGAATCCTGCCTTTTCTGTGGAGCGGTGGTCATACCCTGTTATGACCCCCACGGCTGCCAGAGGAATTCTCAATGCAATTTACTTCCATAAAGAAGTCTGCTGGATTGTCACTAAAATCAATGTTCTCAAGCCAGTTCGCTGGCGAGGTTTTGGTACGAACGAAATTGACCAATGCATACGGAAAAAAGATATTGCCAAAGTGCTGTCTGATGGTTATCAGGGGGATGTCATGGTGACAGATGAGAGGCGTTTACAATTTCATAACCTGATTTTGAAAGATGTAGCCTATGTCATTCATGCTTATGCTGGTCTATTGCCTCGGTATCGTGAGCATCCCCATATGACAGAACAGGAGCATAAGCAGGTATTTCAGGAGCGAGTAAAATCTGGTCTATGTCGTTTTACTCCCTGGTTGGGGCAGAGAGACTACATCGCTTACTTTGATGAAGCTACTTCGTTTGATGAGCCTGTTGATCTCACAGAGCCACTGGGAATGTTGCCGCTTGAGATCATTGAGAAAAGTGGGAAAGTGCAACCTGTATTTTTCAATGCCTTCATTAAAAAAGGGCGGATAAGAGTGCCAAGGGTGGGGGCTGTACTACCATGCTGCTCAAGGAGCTAACACGCTACTTTTCCCAGAACCGCAATGTAATGCCTCCATTCGGATGGCAGCTCCATCGCTTGCGCTGGGTAATTGTTGTTAATGAGCATGGAGAGTTTTGCGATATTCAAGATTTGGCCACTTCTAGCTGCCCTAAGGGAGCTATGACCCATGTTCCTAAAAAAGTAGTGCGAACCAGAGGTATCAAAAGCTGCCAGCTCTGGGATCATTCTGGCTACGTTTTGGGAAAAGATATTGAAGATCCAGAAAGGGCAAAAAGACTTCATAAGCACTTTGTAGGCAGATGCCAGCTTATTGCCGATGAAACCAAGGATTCAGGTGCAGAAGCTGTGGCAAAATTCATATCAAATTTTCAGGAACAAAATATCTCTCAACACCCTCTATGCGAGGAGCTTTTCAAGGCGGAAGCAATCAGTTTCAGGCTTAAATCAGATGACGTTTTAGTGTTTGAGCGCCCTTCTGTTCATCAATGGCTTTCTGATAACCCGCTATCTTCTAAAACTGAAACTGGGCAGTGTCTGGTCTGCGGAGAATGGGGGAATATTGAAAGGATACTGCCAACGATAAAAGGTATTCGCGGCTGCAATCCTATTGGTGTCAGGCTGACAGCTATTAACAATATCAGAACAGGAAACTCTTGCCTGGGAGCATATGGGCTTACACAAGGGTACTGTGCTCCTACTTGTGAGCAGTGTTCTTATAAGTACGGAAATGCACTGAACCACCTGCTTCGTCCGGATTCACAGAATAAAATTCATATAGGCCGATTTACGCTTGTGTTTTGGTGCCCTCAGGGGCAACAGCTGGAAATATTGATACGAAAAGCGATTCTTGGTGGCAAGGATACTCAGCAGGTGAAGGATAAAAACGGAAAAATTCTGTTGAAACCAAATCCAACCGGATTTCATTGGGTTCCAGAGCCTTCCAGTAATGTTGTGCAACACCTGCAACAGCAATGTCGAAATGGCTATGTGAATGTAGTCGTTTTTCGTGGCAAGGATAGAAGAGCGGCTATTGAGTTTTACCAACGCATTCCGCAAACAGAACTGGTACATAATCTCTGTCATTGGCTCTCATGTACCGCAGTTTCTGACCGTGAATTAACTCCCCTGAGAGTATTTTTAGCCTTCTTATCTCAGAACAAGGATCTGGAGCATTTGCGTTCATCCGTATTGCTCTCATTGCTAAGAGCTATGTTTAGCAAAAAGCCTGTCAGTTTTTCAATCATCAAGCAGCTGACAGACTACACTGGTCGTAGGATAAAGCTCTCTTTACTCCATGAAAAACTGATCAGTTATATGTCCTCTTTACTACCAGAAGGCTACAAAAGCTCCAAAGCATTTTTGTGCGGTGAATTAATTGCACTGTTGGTGAAGTGTCAGGAAGAGGCCAACGGTGAAGCGACAACTATCCGCTGTGATACCGCGACAGTAACTTCACCTGCAAGGAGGCTGGCTTCTTATCTCAAGAAAAACCGCCACCACCTTAATCTCATTGGAAAGCAAAGCTTTGGCAGGCGGGTTAATCTCGAAAAAAAGATTCAGCGAGCAGTGTCTGAAATTGGTGTATTTCCGGAGCTTCTTGATCCTGATGAGCAGTTAATTTTACTTTCTGGTTATTACTGCCAGCGTCAAGCGCTTTTCCCAATCCGTAAGGAGAAAAAGCAATGCTAACCAATGTGCTGCAACATCCTAGAGATATTTTTTTCCTGTTTGATATTGAGAATGGAAACCCAAACGGCGATCCGGATCAGGATGGGGCTGTTCGCTATGATGATGAAGTGAGAAAAGCTGAAATGACGGGTATTTGTCTGAAGCGAAAAATCAGAGATCGGGTGTCGCTGATGAAGGACTGCGTTCCCCCTTACGATACCTATTTTTCCAGTTCTCAAACTGTGCTCAATGATCATCATCGCTGGGCTATGGAGCAAGCAGATATAGAAGTAGCAGGACTGGAGAGCGACAGAGGCAAAAAACAGAAGAAGGTGTCAGCATCAGATAGGCGGAAAGTAACCAGTCTACTGACAGAGCGCTTCTATGACTTAAGAGCTTTCGGGGCACCTTTAAAAGCTTCGGAATTTCCCGGTGAGGTGGTGAGAGGACCTTGTCAGGTTCCAATGATTCAATCCTTAAATACTGTTATGCCCGTCGATGTTGGTATTACACGGGGTTCTGTCACCAACGAGAGGGATGCTGACAAAGAGAGCACGATGGGTCAGTTCTCAAAAATTAGGCATGCTGTTTTTATGGGGGTCTGTACAGTATCCGCCCATCTTTCGGAGAGTACAGGATTCTCAGAACAAGATTTTGAGATTATGGTTGATGCCATTGACTATATGTTTGAAGAGGATCGAGCTCATAACAGAATCATCAACCTGCAGGGAATGGTTGTAATGAAGCATGAAAGCCGTCTTCGTAGTGGAAAATTGCATGCTCTCAAAAAGGCTGTAGAGGTTGAGCAGAAGAGAAAATATACCGAAACTTTTGATGATTACGAGATAACGGTTAATAAGAAACTGTTACCAAAGGGTGTCTCTATAGAGCGAAATGATTTTGAAACTCAGTAGCATTTTAACCGTTCGTTTTATAGCCTTCTCCCCACCAGATATTTACGAATTTTCTGGATTGGCAGGAGGCAAATAGCTTGTTAGGAGCATGCTTTTTTCGCTTGGAAATTGCATATTCCTCATACTTTCTAATGGGTTATGCGACTCCTGCTGTAAGAGCCCTTTGGTTGGAGGGTTATTTCAGCAATGCTTATGATGGGCAAATTGCTATCAGCGCTGTAAGAACCCTTTGATTGGAGGGTTATTTCAGCGATCCGGGCTTTTTTTCCGTTGATTTTGTCTCTGTACGAGTCCTTTGATTAAAGGGTGTTTTCAGCAGCGTACCGTGTTCACCTTTTTCGAGAGCTGCTGTAAGAGCCTTTTGATTGGAGAGTGTTTTCAGTACCGTTCGAGCAAGCCAGTTTCTCTTTGAGATTGTAAGAACTCTTTGATTGGAGGGTGCTTTCAGCTATGTCAGTGGGTTAGGTCCTGAAGACGCAGCTGTAAGAGTCCTTTGATTGTAGGGCTCTTACTTTGTATCTATTTCTCACAACATTATCTGCTACACTTTTCTGAATCAGACATTTCAGTTGTTCTGAGATGGCAGAAGTAAACCCTTTGAAAATGCATCTTTTTTGCAAATAAAAGGAATGACAGCTTCCGCTTTAAAGCTTGGTAATCAGGCGTTTATTTAAGTGACAATACGGTGGCAATTCACCCTACCTGCAGTAGAGTCTCCATGCTCTACTGCCTACTGTAAAATTAATGGATGCTTATTTTCCTGCACCTTTCCCTGACGAATCTCTATACAGCCTGATGGCAAGATACAGGGTTTCTCTCCCACACAGCAATCGGCACGTATCTCATAGAGAGTTTGGTTATGAGCAGGCATTGAGCAAGCCGAGTTCTATCGGGCAGGATGCACTTGCATTTTATCGGCGGCACTCAGAGTTCTGGAAAAGTGAGCGTAATTTCATTAGGACAATGACTGCCAGCAATTTAATATTTCCATTCTTAACAAAATCAGTGCAAGACAGGTTCTATAAAGCTCTCCAAGGTTATAGCAGTGGAGTAAACTCTCTGTTACGGCCATATATTTACTTCCCAAACCATAACTTTGGCAGCCTAAAGTATTGTCCGGAATGTGTAATACATGACATTGATCAGTATGGAGTAGCTTATTGGCATTGCAGCCATTGTGTTTGGTTTGCCACTGCATGCTGGCAGCATGGCTGTTGTTTAAAAGAGGTGCAAAATGAGAGTAGGTTTGAGCTTCCTCCGCAGCATCAAGCTAATTCAGAGTTAGGGCGGGCTGATGACTCAGGTGTTGCACTTTGCATATTGGTGAAAGAGTTGCTGGGTGGTGGGTTGCCTTGGGGAGTATCCATGTCTGACATTCGGGCATGCTACCAGGAGGTTATTACAGTCAAAAGTTCAGAGATAAAGGCCTTCGCTAGGGGCTTACAATGCGAATTGGAAGAGAACTGTACTCCCGAACTTTTACAATTGTTGAAAATTCGCAGGACGTTCAATGGCACAGGCAGACGTCTATGGGTTTATGATGTGCTCAAAGGACACAGCATTGAGCATATCCCAGAACATCTACTGGTAATAAACCAGTTATTCTCAAGCATCCAGAGGCTAAGGGAAGTTTTGACAACTTCAGATCATGTATCCTGAAAGGGTGTTGAGCAGCATAAGTTGTCAAAACTATTATTTCATGGGTAGGCTGGGAAGCCTTGGTATGTAGTAAGCTTAGTTGTCAAAACTTTTATGATTCTCCAATAAAATAGAATTTTGACAACGTTACTTACCATGATGAATACCCTCATAGTCGTTTAATTTTCGGCTTTGAGGGTATTTTGGTTCTATGGCTAATTTATTCATAACTCCCCTGGCCCATTTCAGCTGACAACACGTTAATATCCGCAGACTTATTTTTACTGCCTTTCTTTTTGGAGTAATGGTCTGTGAAATCGGACGGTTTTTCTCAAAAACGTGATTTTATTCTGGAGCTGGGTAAAGCCCTGCATCAATTCGGAACCCCTGCATTTCGTCTTGAAGCCCATCTCAATAACGTGACAAAGTTTCTTGGATTAGATGGTTATTTTTTACTGTCACCCACTTCGATGACCTTTTCACTGTGGGAACACGCCGAAACCGAGCAACAGAATTACAACATTCGTGTGCATCCGGGCGAGTTGGATTTAGGGCGACTGGCTGAAGCCGATGAGCTGGTGGAAGAACTGGTCTCCGGCAGCAAGACGCTCGATGAGGCATTAACCTCGTTACGACAGCTGACAAGAAAACCAGCCCCTTACAGTCAACAGTTAACGATGCTCGCCTTTGGTGTGTCGGCAGGTGCATTTGCCATGCTTATGCGCGCCAGCTGGATTGATATCATGTTTTCGACACTGGCTGGTTTGATGGTTTACTGTCTCATTGTTCTGGTGGAAAGAAAAGGACTCAACTCTGAAATCCTGGAGCCACTGTCTTCTATAATGGCGGCACTGTTCGCCGCTGCTGTATCTGTGTTCTATCCGGAGATTTATTCCCCCATAGTGATCCTTTCGAGCATCATCGTGTTTATCCCCGGGCTGGCAATTACCATGGGGTTGAAAGACCTTGCCGCCAGGCATCTTACCTCGGGTACTGCCCGGGTGATGGACGGCATTATGTGCCTGTTCAAACTGTACTTTGGAACCACCTTAGGAATGGCGCTGGGAGCACAGATTTTTGGCTCTGTTGAACACGTCAATGCTCCTGCCGTTCCCGAATGGACGTTGTGGCTTGCTGTTCCAACGCTTTCTATGACGCTGGTGGTTATTTTTAAAAGTCGTCTGAAAGATGCACCGTGGGGCGTTTTGTCGGCGATTGTCGCATTTGTTGGTTCTTTATTGGGAACGGTGTATCTGGGGGATTCTCTGGGCTTGTTTGTAGGTGCAGTCATGACAGGCATGTACAGTAATATTTATTCACGAATAACTAATGCGCCGTCGTCTGTGGTGCTGTTGCACGGAGTGGTTTTACTGGTACCTGGCAGTAAAGCGTATATTACCCTGAATGAAGTCATATCCGGTGAAAGCATGATGGCATTGAGCGACCTGGGTCCACAGACCTTTTTAATATTTATGTCGATTACTGCCGGGCTGATTTTCGCCAACAGTCTGATACCATCGCGAAAAACGTTGTAATTGTTTAGGTATTTTATGGTTTCCAGATTGTTATCCTATTGCAGGAGCATTTGTCTGGTGTCGTTTGCTCTTATGCTTTCAGGCTCTCCTGCTGTTCTTGCTCACCCGCATTCATGGATTGATATGAAAACCCATATTGAAGGCAAAGAGGGTGTGATAACTGGCTTTCAGATGGAATGGATTTTCGATGCCATGTCATCAGCCTTTATGCTGGAAGGCGAGAAAAAATCCCCGCAGGCATTACGAAAAGCGCTGGACGGGCTTACTGCCTCTGTCATGGAAAATATAAAGAACGAACACTATTTTACGCATTTTCTGGATGGTAACAGGTCTGTCGATTTCGGAACGGCCACAGATGCAACATTCAGTCGCAACCGTGCCAGACTCGTTCTGACGTTTAATTTGCCATTGTTAAAACCGCAGCCTTTGAGGAAAGACTCACTGAAGTTAGAAATTTTCGAGCCAACCCACTACACCGATATGAGCTGGCCTGCCAAAAACAGCGTCAGCTTATCGGACGAATTAGCGAAACAGTGTGAACTTGAACTGGTTCGTCCCAACCCGACACCTCAACAAATGAGTTATGCCCTTGCCTTGCCGGAAGATGCTGATCCGGATCACACACTCGGACAATTATTTACCCAGAGTATTCGTTTTCATTGTTCGGTAAATCAACAGTTAACGCCCGGGAAAGCATCCAAGGAGGTCAGAAAATGATGCAACACTCTTCTTCGGGCAGTGCCAAACAGAAAAGGCTTCAATGGGTCGCTTTAACAAGTCTGATCGTAGTCATGCTGGCCTGTCATCAATTGTGGCAGGCATGGCCCACGCTGGTGTTAAAAAGTATCGAATGGCAACGCATCGTCAATAATCAGCTGGCTGACCTGCTGTATGATGCCAGGGAAAATCCGCTGGTTTCAGGTGGCTACCTGGCAGGCTTCAGCTTTTTGTATGGCATTCTTCATGCACTGGGGCCCGGGCACGGCAAAGTAATCGTGACCACTTATCTGGCAACTCAACCAGCCAAAGCAAAGGCAAGTCTTGTTCTTACCTTTGTTTCAGCGTTGTGTCAGGCCATGGTGGCTGTTGCACTGGTCAGTGTTCTGTTGTGGGGTTTGAGCGCCTCCACTCAGGATATTAACCGACATGCGCTGAATTTGATGACGTTGAGCAGTGGTTTGATTATTGTCCTTGGCGTCATGATCTGCTGGCGGGTATTCAGATCACTGCTCTTCAAAAAAGCCCCCCGAAAAGCAGCATGCGACAGCCACCATCAGGAGCATGATCACTCATGTGGCTGTGGGCATCAGCATGTAGTGTCACCGGAAGCCATTAATCAAGCCTCCTCATTGCGTGAATATATTGGTGTGATTTTGAGCATCGGCTTACGTCCCTGCACCGGTGCGATCATGGTGCTCTTCTTTGCAAACATGGTTGGGCTTTACTGGATGGGAGTCGTCAGTGCCCTGTTAATGTCTATGGGTACTGCTATCACCACATCGGCTCTGGCACTGATGACGTTATCAGGCAAAAAGATTGTTCGTCGTTACCTGTCATCAAAACAGTCACACCAACAACGACGCTGGCAGTGGGCAGGATACGGTTTACAACTGCTGGGTGGCTCTATTCTGATTCTGTTGGGTTTGCTGTTGATCAACTCTCAAAGCACAGGCCTGTCACCTATGTTGATGACGTGAGCTATTTTTCCATAAGACCATCAAAAATAGCAGGGAGGAGTCAGTTATTTTAAATGACTCCTTCCCTTTTTCATTTAGACAAATTATCCAGTAAAAACTGCTCTACCTCGTCCCACGGCAAGGGTTTGTCATTGATGATTTCAATACGACTGTCATCACATTCATCCAGCTCCAAAACCGACACCAAACCATTCTGGGCATTAAACGCTTTTGGTCCGGTATCGGTTTTCACCACGGCTTTGAATCTATCGGCATTCAAACCATTACACATTTGGAACAGAGCATGAAAAGAAAATTCAGTGCTTCCGCTGAATAGCCAGCCACAGCTGACATGTCCCTGCCCTTTGTTTTCCTTACGAACAAAACGTTGTCCGGGTTCGAGAACCAGAGAGGCTGTATCTGGCATGTCGTGGTGATGAGGGTGAGCACTGGACGCACTGATTTCATGGGATTTTCTCGGCAAGCTCAGCCACTCTACATCAAGGGCTCCCTGACTGACCCAGGCAGACTTTGCTTCCTGAGGGCAGAAATCTTCGAATCGCTGCCGGTCTTCTTCAGTGCAGAGGTCGGTTTTATTGGCAACCAGCACATCAGCGATGGCAACCTGACTTGTGAAGTTTTCGTTTTCCAGATAGCGATCGTCTTGAAGGTTTCTCGGATCAAGCAGGCAGATGCTGGCCTTCAGTTCAAGAATATCCTTGTAGTATTTTCCGGTTAAGGTTTCCAGAATCTGTTTTGGATGACCAAGACCGGTGGGTTCTACCAGAATGCGGTCGGGTTTGCTTCGGGCAATCAGCATATTCAAGCCAATCTGCATGGGCAGGCCGGCAACGCAACACATGCAGCCACCGGGAACTTCCCGTACAACCGCACCCTTGCCCTTCATCATGGCACCATCAATACCAATTTCGCCAAACTCATTGACCAGAACCCCCCAGGTCTCATGCTCAGGCTTTTGTTTCAGAAGATGCAGAATTGCAGTGGTTTTACCTGCTCCAAGAAAGCCGGTAATGAGAGTGACGGGTATTTTCTTATCCATGTTTACATTACTTTAAATGTTATAATATAACATTGGTTGGCAGTCAGAAGAACAACTCCCTCCGTCTGGATCAGGAAAATCTGCAAACGAGTGAAGGAATGGTCGTAATGGGCAAATGTGATTGGTAACTTAATGGTTACCCTTTAATTCTTAGTTACTCCATATACGCCATAGGGTTCCGAGGATGCTGCGTCCAGTTCAGATACGGTTTTCCGGTATCCTGCTTCACCATGGTAATGCAATCTTCAACCGGGCAAACAATCTGGCAAAGATTGCAACCAACACATTTTTCATCAATGACTTCGAAGCGCCTTGACGTCTGACTTTCTGGAATCATGGCAATCGCCTGATGGGATGTGTCTTCACAGGCGGCATAGCACCTGCCACATTCAATGCAGGATGACGGGTCTATATGGGCCAGTGTCTTGTAGTTCAGGTCGAGGTATTTCCAGTCGGTGAGTTGCGGTACGGCTGCACCACGAAAGGCATTGAGGTTTTGATAACCTTTACTGTCCATCCAGCGTGACAGGCCATCGATCATATCCTCGACAATTTTGAAGCCATAAAGCATGGCAGCCGTACACACCTGAACATTTCCGGCGCCAAGGGCAATAAATTCAGCAGCATCCTTCCAGTTACCGATGCCGCCAATGGCTGAAACCGGCAGGTCTGAGGTGTCCGGATTGCGGGAAATCTGCCCCACCATGTTCAGGGCGATCGGCTTCACTGCAGAACCGCAATAACCACCACTGGTGAACTGACCGCCAACGTCAGGGTAACCGGTCATTGTGTCGAGATTAATGCCGGTAATGGAATTAATGGTGTTAATCAGGGAAACAGCATCGGCACCTGCGCTTTGAGCAGCCATGGCAGGAAGCAAGATGTTGGTAATGTTGGGAGTCAGCTTTACGATGACTGGCAAGGATGTGTGCTGTTTACACCAACGAGTCACCATTTCAATGTATTCCGGCACCTGACCAACCGCCGCGCCCATTCCTCTTTCCGGCATGCCATGTGGGCAACCAAAGTTGAGTTCCACACCATCGCAGCCCGTCTGTTCAACCTGTTGAAGAATACGTTTCCAGCTGTCTTCTTCGCAGGGCACCATTAACGAGACAACCAGTGCCCGGTCAGGCCAGTCCTTTTTGGTTTGATAAATTTCTTCCAGGTTAACCGCCAGAGGTCGGTCAGTGATTAATTCAATGTTATTGATTCCCAGCACCTTGCCGCTATTGTCACGATGCACTGAATAACGCGAACAGACATTGACCGGTTCCGGATCTTCCCCAAGGGTTTTCCAGACAACGCCGCCCCAGCCTGCTTCGAATGCTCTGTAAACGTTGTAGGCTTTATCGGTTGGTGGCGCGGAGGCCAGCCAGAAAGGGTTAGGGGAAGAGATACCAACAAAGTTACTGCTTAAATCTGCCATGTTGTTAACCTCTTTCGTCGTTTAAAAAGCGATCTATTGCAAGGGCAGCCTGCTTGCCATGCTCGACAGCCTGAACCGTGAGATTATCTCCCTGCAAGATGCAGTCGCCTCCGGCCCAGACATTATCCAGTGATGTCTTGAAGTTCATGTCTGTGGCAATGCGACCGGCTTCTATAGCGGGTGGTTCAGAGCACTGTGCAAAACAGTCTTCCAGTAAATGCTGGCCTATGGCTTTGTATAATGTGTCAGCGGGTAGGTGGAAATGTTCTTCGGTGTCTTTCAATAAACCATTGTCGTTAATCTGGGTGCGGGTGAAAGTAACTGCCTTTAAGTGGCCCTCAACGGTTTCAATGGATGAAAGCCTTGCCCAGTGGATGATTCGAATGCCGTTGTCCCGGGCAAATGCCTGCTCATGATCGGTTGCTGACATGTCTTCGGCTCCGCGTCGATAAACCAGTGTAACTTCATCAGCCCCCAGACGTTTACTCTGGCAGGCGATATCAATAGCAGTGTTACCCCCGCCAATTACAATTACCCGTCTGCCCACAGGCAACGTGTTTAGCTGACGTGTTTGCCGCAAACGGTCAATGGCTTTAATGGCATCTTCAACGCCCTGACAATGTTCACCAGATAAACCAAGAGAGTTACTGCCCCCCAGCCCGGGAGCCAGGAATACGGCATTGAACGTTTCTCGTAAGGTATCAAGACTCATATCCTTCCCCAGTCGTTTTTCATACTGTGGGTGAATGCCTCCAAGACCAAGAACAAACTCGATTTCCTTCTGGGCATAATCCTCAACCAGTTTGTAAGCGGCGATACCGTATTCATTTAACCCGCCAGAATGAGGTTTTGCATCGTAAAGTGTCACATCATGGCCAAAGCGGGAAAGTCGGTGAGCACACGCCAGTCCAGCCGGACCGGCACCCACTACTGCGACGGATTTGCCCGTTGAGGCTTTACGGGTGAATGGATGATGGTTTTCAGAGCGGTTATCAATGGCAAATCGTTGCAGGAGACCAATGGCGACAGGTAAACACTCCGGTTCTTTATTACGAACACAGGCTTGCTCACAGAGGATTTCAGTGGGGCAAACCCGTGCGCAGCTGCCACCAAGAATATTGGCATCCAGAATCGTCTGTGCGGCACCGTCAATATTATGGGTGGCAATTCGATGAATAAAGGACGGTACATTAATATGCGTCGGGCAAGCTGTAATGCAGGGAGCCGCTTCACAATAAAGGCAGCGATCAGAAGCCATTCGGGCTTCATGCCAACTCAGGGGCGGATGGATATCAGCAAAGTTGTCACGGTATTCGTCAACCTTCAGGCGACCACTGTGAATATCGGGTTTATACATGACTGTTTTCATCAGATGAGGAGTGACTGAGCCCACTCCGGTTGGCCTGTTTCAGCATAGCAGTCTGGTCGTTCAGGCTTCCCGTGAGCAGAGCCATTTGAGGGATTCGATGAATTATGGTTTATGTGACAAATCTCTGAAAAATGAACGTCCTTATAGGGAATTGCCCATTCTATTCTAGTTAATTACCACTTTTCGCAAAAATCACATAAGATGTGCGATCCAATGGAAACATTAGACGTTGGTCTAAGTTTTCAGCCGTTATTTATGGAGCGAATTCGGTTGATAAAAAGAGCCATGGTAGTACACCAGGCGCATACTGAGAGCTGCTATGTTGGCTGACGCCTGCTTTCCAGTTGCGATATAAACGACAGTAGGAGGCTGCCCGAGAATAGACTGTATTCTCGGACAGCGTACTGCTCATTCGATCACACTCCCTGATCATGTCTTTGATAATAACCAGGTGACCGATATGCGAATAGGGATCCCTGAAGAGATTCAGGAAAATGAAAACCGAGTGGCGGCGACTCCCGACACCGTCAAGAAGTTAATCAAGCTCGGTTACGACATCGTCATTGAAGCCGGAGCTGGTGAAAAAGCCAGCTTTGACGATGCAGCTTTTACAGAAGCTGGCGCTGACATTGCCGAGCGCAGCTCGGTTTGGGCTTCCGATATCGTTATGAAGGTCAATGCACCGACGGATGATGAGATTGCCCTGCTCAAAGATGGCGCTACTCTTGCCAGCTTTATCTGGCCCGGCCAGAACGAACCCCTCATGAATAAGCTCGGTCAGCGCACTATTAATGTGCTGGCTCTGGACAGCGTACCTCGTCTGTCGCGCTCCCAATCCCTTGATGCCCTTAGCTCCATGGCCAATATCGGTGGCTATCGGGCGGTGGTAGAAGCTTCCCATCATTTTGGCCGTTTCTTTAATGGTCAGATTACGGCAGCCGGTAAAATTCCACCTGCGAAAGTGTTGGTGATTGGTGCCGGTGTTGCTGGTCTGGCTGCACTGGGCGCTGCTGGCAGTATGGGTGCCATTGTTCGTGCATTCGACACCCGCCCCGAAGTGAAGGAGCAGGTTGAAAGCATGGGGGCGGAATTCCTTGAGCTTGACCTTTTATTGAGCGAGGAAGAAGAACAGGATTCTTCTGACGGTTATGCCAAGGAAATGAGTCAGGCATTTATTGATGCTGAAATGGCACTGTTTATGGAGCAGGCCAAAGACGTTGATATCATTATCACGACGGCTCTGATTCCCGGCCGCCCTGCCCCCAAACTGATCACCGAAGACATGGTTAAAGCCATGAAGCCGGGCAGTGTGGTTGTTGACCTTGCGGCACAAACCGGTGGCAACTGTGAATGCACTGAAAAAGACCGGGCGGTTGTTAAACACGGGGTGACGGTGATTGGCTTTACCGACATGCCCAGCCGTTTGCCCACCCAGTCTTCCCAGCTTTACGGCACTAACCTTGTTAACATGCTGAAGCTGATGACACCGGAAAAAGATGGCAATCTGGTTATCGATTTCGATGATGAGGTGGTGAGAGGTCTGACCGTTATCAAGGAAGGGAATATTACCTGGCCTCCGCCCCCCGTGAAGGTCAGTGCAGCACCTGCCGCCAAACCCGAGCCTGTTGCAACGCCCGACGTTAAAGAAGAAAAAAACAGCCGTCCATGGCTGAAACCTGCTCTGTTGGCAGCGGGTGCAGCCCTGTTTGCCTGGTTCGCAAACTCTGCACCAGCCAGTTTTCTTGAGCACTTTACCGTGTTTGTTCTGTCGTCCATTGTCGGCTATTACGTGATCTGGAATGTGACTTCAGCACTGCACACTCCTCTGATGAGTGTGACCAATGCCATCAGCGGCATTATTGTTGTGGGGGCGCTGGTACAGATGGGCAGTGACAGTCCTATTGTACTGGCACTGTCGGGTATTGCGCTGGTGGTCGCCATGATCAATATCGTTGGTGGTTTTGCCGTGACCCAGCGCATGCTGAAAATGTTCATCAGGGACCAGTAAGGAGTGAGTGGAAATGTCTGAAGGATTACTTGTATCTGCTTATCTGGTAGCAGCCCTGCTGTTTGTGATGAGCCTTGCCGGTCTCAGTCGTCAGGAAAGTGCCAGAAATGGCAGCCTTTACGGTATGGTCGGTATGGCTGTTGCAGTATTGGCGACTCTTGCCCATGCGCATGTCACCGGTATTACTCTGGTCACTGTGTTGATGATTGCTGGCGCGGGTATTGGTTTGTACCTGGCGAAAAAAGTGGAAATGACCGAAATGCCTCAGCTGGTAGCCATCCTGAACGGGTTTGGTGGTCTGGCTGCGGTGCTGATTGGTTTTTCCAGTGCTATTGAAGGTATGAATGAGCCGGTTGTTGCAAGTCTGTTGCCGTCTTCTGAAGCGCTGGTACACGACATTCAAATAGCATTTGGAGTCATTATCGGTGCGATTACCTTCAGTGGTTCAGTGGTAGCCTGCCTGAAGCTGCATGGCAAAATCTCCAGTCGTCCGGCGTCTTTGCCTGGTGGGCACTGGAGCAACCTTGCCATTATTGGTTTTGCGGTACTGATGGCTGTGGTGTATGTGCAGCAGAACAGTCTGCTGGCTCTGTTGCTGATGACAGCCTTCGCGTTTGGTTTTGGTATCACTCTGGTGATGGGCATCGGTGGTGCCGATATGCCTGTGGTGGTGTCCATGCTGAATGCCTATTCGGGTATTGCTGCTGCCGCTACCGGTTTCATGCTGGGTAACAACCTGCTGATCATTACCGGTGCCATGGTAGGATCTTCCGGTGCCATTCTGTCTTACCTGATGTGTGCTGCCATGAATCGCTCATTTGTCTCTGTGATTCTGGGTGGTTTTGGCGCTGAAGAAGGCGCGATGGCTGAAGGCGGTGAACAGGGAGAGCATACAGAAGTGCATGTGGAAGACGTGGCAGAGATGCTGAAGAATGCTTCCAGTGTCATTATTACGCCCGGTTACGGTATGGCGGTGGCTCAGGCGCAGCACCCGTTGCGTGAGCTGGTGACCAAGCTACGTGCCCAGAACATTCAGGTTCGTTTTGGTATTCATCCGGTGGCAGGGCGTTTGCCGGGTCATATGAATGTTCTTCTGGCAGAAGCCAAGGTGCCCTACGATATCGTCGAAGAAATGGATGAACTTAACGACGACTTCACCGATACCGACGTGGTTCTGGTCATTGGTGCAAACGACACCGTAAACCCGGCTGCGATGGAAGACCCTGGTAGTCCGATTGCCGGAATGCCGGTGTTGCGCGTATGGGAATCCGGTCAGGTGATAGTGTTCAAACGTTCCATGGCCACCGGTTATGCCGGTGTTCAGAATCCGCTGTTCTTCAAGGAAAATACCAGTATGTTGTTTGGCGATGCCAATGACAGTGTGCAGGGCATTTTGAAACAGTTCTGAAATCATTGGACTTCACAGGAGTAGAAATCCACCTGCTCCTGTTTTACAGAAATGAACTACCCCGAAGCAAGCTGCGGGGAATTAGACTCAAGGCTTCGCGATTAAAAAAACACATTATTGGATGTCGACTATACTGCTTCGCTCAATCTATCGATGAGCATATAACTGTTATGAATACGTTAATGTCGATTTTATTCAACTATCTGGAATGGGATTTCAAAAAGTATCTGGAATCTCTGCAGTCTAAAACACGACAATGCAACTTTAAAAAAGCCTCATGCCCAACGTTTTTTGCTCTTGCCCTGATGTTTCTTAGTCCACTTGTTTTTTCGAGTTCGCTGAACCCGGGAAAGTTGACAATTGCGGTTGCATCCAACTTTTACCCGACGGCTGTTGAATTGAAAAAAATGTTTAATAAGCAACATCCGGAGGTTGACATTACGCTTGAGAAAGGTGCAAGTGGTGACTTGTTCGACCATATTGTGAAGGGCAAAGCGATTGACGTGTTTCTCAGCGCAGATGGAAACCACCCGGCTACGCTGGAGCGACTTGATAGAATAGAGCCAGGTTCACTGAAAACCTTCGCGTTTGGTCGGATTGCATTTTTACACAAGCTGGAAGAACAGCACGAAGATCATGGTCATGGTCATGGGGAAGAGACTATATCGGTGAAAGAGTTGGGTGATTTTATCATTGAGAATAAAGATCCGGACATCTATATCCCGAATTCTCAGGGTTCTCCCTATGGCGAGAGAGTGGAGGCATTGCTTAAAGCTGCGGGGGTTTACTATTCCCTTAATGCAACGGAAAGACTCCAGATTGAAGACAGCTCTCATGATGTTTGGTTGAATAGCAAAAATAAAACAGAAGTATTTGCCTTGCTCCCAGCCTCATTAGTGTTTCATGGAGAAGATGATCACTCTAAGGATATACATGACGTAAAGCACCCTTACCCCGAAAAAGATCAGGTATCCCTGTTAGAAGACACTGAATTTCGGCATCTTAAGCAGCAGATGGTGATACTCAAAAATTCCACTAACAAACCGGCAGCTAAAGCCTTTACAGAGTTTATGCTATCATCCGGCACCCAATCCTATATTGCAGATCATGGTTATTATCCGGCAAATCACTCTAACAAATGCAATCTGGTTAACAGTTCGGGCGCTGCTTCTTATTTTTCTTCTATCCCTTATCTTGGTGTTGGTATTCTGTCTGCTGTTATCTCCACAACCTTGCTGCCTGCCTGGACTAACAGAGGTTATTGCCGTTTCTAAGCTCTGCCAGGAGCCTGCTGGCACTTTTTTCTGAATAGACGCAAAAAAGAACTCTTTATGAATATCGGGCTGGAAAGGATGCTGGCCTACATTCAGACCTCCCCGAACTCGAAGTCTTTCCTCTGTGCCTGTAAAATCCCGTTTCCAACAAATTAAGATCAAAAGTGATTAATTGATTATGCCGTTCAAACACGTAATCGGGCTGGGCGTTGCCGGTAATTTTGCCGGTCATCTGGAGCAGGCAGGCGAAGCCGCAGACTTTGTCGCGGTGAAAACTGAAGAAGCCATTGCGCCTAAAGCAATTTTTCCTTTCTATGTACCATCAGAGGAAGCAGGCTTCCTGGCGACTTATCCGTTGTGCAACAACACGATTGTTCCGCCAAACGATGCAGACAACCTGCAGATTGAGCCTGAAGTTGCCCTGCTGTGTGATATCCAGTACGACAATGGCAAGGTAACGGCACTGACTCCGGTAAAGTTCGCTGCTTATAACGACTGCTCGATTCGTAAACCCAATGCCAAAAAAATCAGTGAAAAGAAAAACTGGGGTCAGCAGACCAAAGGCGTTTCCGGAAACATGATCGAGCTGGATCATCTGCAGCAAGGCGGTGTGCTCGATCGTTTTCGTATTGCCAGCTTTCATAAACGCGGCGACCAGGTTGCCTGTTATGGTGAAGACAGCCCGGTGGTGGGCTACAGCTACTTCCACGAGAAGCTGCTGAACTGGATTATTGACCGCATGAATAACCAGAAAAATGTAGGACCGGCCGAGGATATTTCTGCCTATCTGGCCAACGCAGGTTATCCACAACAGGCTCTGATCAGTATTGGTGCCACTCGTTACACTGAATACGGCGAAACCAACTTCCTGCAATCTGGCGACACCAGCATTGTTGTCGTGTACGACGGTGAGCAGTATTCTCGGGAACAGATTACTGAAATGGCTCGGAATCAGGCATTTTCAGATCAAGGTATTTCTACCCTGATTCAGAACGTTGCGTAATAAAAATACGGAGTGCTTGCTGCTTTGGCAGGCACTTTCATTAAAGTGCCGGATCGATTCCAGTGGATTGATGCTTTATAAATACATGATAAGAGTCTGTAAACGTTTACCAACGTGCAAGGCCAATGACTGTCTTCTATGTCTGCTGTGACTTGTATATACTCCGTAGCACATTAAAAAGAGAGTCCAAATACAATAAAACAATTATCTCAGGCATTTTATATAGCCTGCAGGGGGATGTATGTGGTTAACAAAAAGAAAACAGGCCAGCATGTTGTCTATGATCGACGCGAACAGTCGTCGAGTTCTCAAAGAAATTACGTCGGGTGTTGCACGGCAAAACCTCAGGACTGCTTGCCATGAGCTCCGTTGGAGGGATCTCAATAATTGTAACTGGCATTACGCTACTGAAAGCTCCGAACGTCTGGCTCTGTTGACAAAAGAGCAGTTGAAGCTGGTGCACAGAATAGCGTTTGAAAATGGAGTTACACCCAGTTCGGTTTTATCAGCTGCCATCTGCTAAGGATTTGTCCCGAAATGACTTCCCGATTTGCTGGAACGACTGCCCTGCATGGGCTATTGAGTCAAATATGAAATCCAGGGTAGTGGCACAGTTCTGTGATTCTAGCCCTGTCTGCTAAAATACGACATTCGGCAACTTTGAAAAATGCGGTTTAAAAATGTGCCTTACGCAAGTCCTCTGTACAACATGTGGCAGTAACCAAGTTCGGCCTTTCGGATACAGCACTCATGATGTTCCACGATACTATTGCTGTAATGACAAATGTGAAATCAAAACCTTCATGCTTGAATATCGCTACAAGGCCTGTGAGCCTGGCGTTAAAGAAAAAATCATCGATATGGCAATAAATGGCAGCGGAATCAGGGATACAAGTAAAGTACTCGGAATAAGCAAGACAACAGTAATAAAGACTCTAAAAAAAAAGAAAGCGGTCTGGTAAAGGTCAACCCAAATATTCAAACTATTGATCTCAAGTCAGATGCAATTATTCATGTAGGGCTTGTCTGCCAAGAGGCTGAGCTAGATGAGCAGTGGTCGTATGTTCATGATAAATCGAACCAACGCTGGCTTTGGTATGCTGTTGATCACGCTACAAATACCGTGCTTGCTTATGTTTTCGGAAAACGGAAAGATGAAGTTTTTAAAGAACTCAAAACACTTCTGAAGCCATTTGGTATTAATAAATTTTACACCGATGATTGGGGAGCCTATGAGCGACACCTTGATGAAAACATGCATATTATTGGTAAAGCAAACACTCAGAAGATAGAGCGTAAAAACCTTAATTTTCGGACTTGGATTAAACGGTTGGCCAGAAAGACAATTTGTTTTTCAAAGCTCGAAAAGATGCACGATATTGTTATTGGATTATTGATTAATAAAGTTGAGTTTGGGGTCAATATTCACGCGATATAACAGTTCTGGCCCACTACCAAATCCAGAATTTATTTCGGGACAGTTCCTAACCCGGATATTTCATAAACAAGCAGCAACTACCATCCCATCCTCTTAATTTTGGACTTTTCCGCAAGCCTGCTGCTCTGTTAACCATGTGAAAGACATTGCAGCCCATACTTGCTTACAGATTAGACGCTAATCAACGAATCCTGCTATTTCAGGATAACGGAAAGCCCCAAGGCTCTTTCATCTGGTTGCTATGTACCTTGATTGAGTCTTATGAAAGTTGCTACCCCGGTCGAAGTATCGGCATCTGGTAAAAGACTTCTGTCACATGCTGCAAAAGCCTCTTGAATGGGCAGCTACGCGGCAGATGAAGTTTAATTCGGTCTTTATATTCAACCACTTTGACTGCAACTTTACAGAGCTTCATGATCACCGTTGATGGCTGCGCTTTTTCCAGCTCCGTACCTTTCAAAGTCTTGGTTCTTAACTCATAGTGCAAAACATAAGCGGCACAGGCATAAAACATTCTCAAATGGTTAGCCAAAAAGCCCTGATCGGACAATCTGTCGCCGGACAGATCACTTTTCAGATGTTTGATGAAGTTCTCATCCTGTCCTCTTGGACAGTAAAGCTCTTCATAAATTACCTCTGGAGAAGCTTCCTTCATCGACGTCACAATGAAACGAGGGTTGTCGCCTTTTTGGTTGACCTCCGCCTTGTAAATTATCCGGGTATCGAGACCTTTCCAGCTCTTGGCCTGGTATTCTGCTTCCCCGTAAAGTCTGAGCCGATCAGGTTCTGGCATGTTGTTCAGTCTTGCCAGCTCAGTCTTGACCTTCAGAGCTTGACGCGCTTCATCCAACAACTCTTTGGCTTTTGGCCGCAAAGCCGTTTTGTGGCCTGCACCTTTGCCCAGGACATAATCCGAATGAGGGGCATTCTGAACCACCCACATTAACTCTGGTTGAGCGAAGTGGCTGTCTCCCCGAACCAGTAGATGGGTTTTCGGCCACTTTTTCCGAAGCAGCCGAATGACCCGTTCGAGAATGGCTGCATTTTCCTTGCCCGTTGGGGTTTTCCCCGGACGAAGAATCGCCGTAATCAGCTTGCCGCTGAGTCCCTCAAAAATCATCAGGGGCAAGTAGCAGTAGTCCTGATATTTGGCATTAAACAGGTTCATCTGCTGGCCACCATGAGTAATGGCCGGTGTATGATCAAGATCGATAACGATCACCGGAGGTGGCAGCTTGTAACTGCTGATAAAGTGATGCACAAATGCTTCAGCCATCCTGTAAATGTCGGAGCGGGTCATAGATTGTCCCAGCCGGGTAAAAGTGGGCGCTGATGCGAGATGGTTATCGCTGTCCAACGGATTGCGACCAGTGGCCAGTTTGAACATAGGGTCTTTACGCAAACGGTTACTGTCGTTGGCATCTTCATAGCCGCAGGCCATTTGCAGAACCCGCTGAACCAGAAGTTCTTTCAGGGAGTGGTCGATATAGGATTGATGGCGTCTGTCATTGATGGCATCAGTCATTTTGCAGATAAGACCGCTCTGCAGAATGGTTTCCCGTAGCAGCAGAGTGCCAAAGTCAGAAGATAACTCCCCACCATTGAAGTCTGCCCGGATGGTTTTTCCATTTGAGGGATGAAAACGAAGCTGTTCTTGTGTAGATTTGGGCATGGCAAGTTCCGGTTTGCTTCTTCCGAAGCTTTCTTTTGGTCGACCCAATTATATCAAGTGATTGGGCGGAACTTGCCTCCTTTTATGAAATATTCGGGCTAAGGATTTGTCTGAAAATAAGTTCCGTATTTCACTATCGCTTACCTCAAGCCATTACTGGCTGATGATTGCAGCAAATCGGGAAGTTATTTTTAGACGATTCCTAAGTTCTAAATTGATCAAGTGCAGCCATATGGCTGCAGCCTGTTATTTGAATCAGTAAGCCATCATCTTCAGAGCTTCAATCTCATCCGCCCAGATGCTGTCATCAATGGTTTCCAGCACCATAGGCACACGGTCGAAGCGGGAATCCTGCATGATATAACGGAAAACATCCCAGCCAATTTCACCCTGCCCTAAACTGTGATGACGGTCTTTGCGCGAATTCAGTTCGGTTTTAGAGTCATTCAGGTGCATGCCTTTCAGGTACTTAAACCCGA
The DNA here is from genome assembly GCF_001583435.1 of Endozoicomonas montiporae CL-33. NCBI lineage: Bacteria > Pseudomonadati > Pseudomonadota > Gammaproteobacteria > Oceanospirillales > Endozoicomonadaceae > Endozoicomonas > Endozoicomonas montiporae. The sequence continues at coordinate 414,305 of NZ_CP013251.1, forward strand.
CAATTTTGTCGAATTCGGCAAAGGTTGCTTCGCAGGCTTCGGGTGTGCGGAGGTCATACCCGGCTGAAAAGGTGTGGCAGGTATCCAGACAAACACCAATACGGCTTTTGTCTTCTACCTGATTAATGATGTCCGCCAGTTCTTCAAAGCGCCAGCCAAGGTTGCTGCCCTGCCCTGCCGTATTTTCTATAACGGCTATAACGCCTTCGGTCTGATCAAGAGCCAGATTAATGGATTCGGCGATGCGGCTCAGGCAGGCAGAAATCTCAATTTTTCGTAAATGACTGCCCGGGTGAAAATTCAGCCGATCCAGCCCCAGCTGGGTACAGCGCTGTATTTCGTCAATGAAAGCTTCTCTGGATTTTTGCAAACCTTCTTGTTCAGGATGACCAAGGTTTATAAGATAACTATCGTGCGGAAGGATCTGCTCAGGTTTGTACCCGTATTCCTCACACCGTTGTTTGAACAGCTCAATGTTTTGATCGGTCAGTGGTTTGGCTTTCCACTGTCGCTGGTTTTTTGTGAAGAGAGCAAACGCAGTAGCCCCAAGCTTGTGGGCGTTGACCGGGGCATTCTCAACCCCCCCTGCAGCGCTGACATGGGCGCCGATATACTTCATAAACAATCCTTTATCGTTTGATCTGGGTCAAAAAACGTACAGAGGCAATCATAAGAAAATCGTAACGATCAATTTATAGCTCATGATAATAAGGCGATATTCGTGAAAAAAATACTCTCTGCCGTTTGCTTGACGTTAGCCATGCCTCTGTCGGTGATGGCGGCGTCATTTTCTCAGGGCACACATTACAATGTGCTGCCGGACTTTAAGAAGTCAGAAACACCTGAAGTGCGTGAAGCCTTTTCGGTGTATTGCCCTGCTTGCTATCAGTGGGATCAGGGTGTTGTGGGTGATCTGCAAAAGCGTCTGGAGTTGAAGGATATTCCTTTTAACCAGTCTCATGTTGCTTTTATGGGGAACTACGCCGACAAAATCAGTCAGGCTCTGGCGATTACCAAGGGTACAGAGAAGTACACACCTGTGAAAAAGGCGATTTTTAAAGCCCTTCAGGAAGATCGTATTGGAGACTGGAAGAAGGATGAAGACTTCTTCAAAGTGCTGGCTGAAGCCGGTCTGAGTAAGCGAGAGTGGACATTCGGTGTGAATGATCCAGTGGTTCGGAAACGGATGAAGCGCTGGTCGCAACTGGAGAGCAGTGTGCGCAGTGTGCCAAGCTTTATCGTTAATAATAAGTACATTATTAATCTCAGCAGCATCAAATCGTTTGACGAGTTCTACAGTCTGATTGACTATTTGCTTGAAAAGTAAGAGCTGCTGGAAAGAGACGTAAGGTTAGAACCATGGCGAATGCTGACTTTCAGGATAATGCTGAAAAAGGCTCCCTGAGAAAGGTATGGAATGATTTCCGGACTCAGCCACTGGCTGCTGTCCGGGAATGGCAGAATCACCGGCTGACCTGGGGCATCATGCTCGGCACCGCTGTCTTTCTGGAAATTTGTGCATTCTATTTCCAGTACGGGATGGATCTGTATCCCTGTGAAATGTGTGTTTATCAGCGCTTTGCGGTTCTGGTGCTCGGGCTTGCAGCAGGGATTATGCTGGTTGCTCCCCGTAATAAGGGCGTCAGAGGAGCAGGGTATCTTCTGTGGATAAGCGGTGCCGTTTATGGTTTGCAATATGCTTTGCAGCAAATCAAGAATTATGCAGACTTTAACCCGTTCTTCAGTGCGTGCAATGCGTTTCCGGTGTTTCCTTTCGGGCTGCCTTTACACGAATGGTGGCCTGCCATGTTTTTCCCGACCGGGATGTGTGGTGAAGACAGCTGGACTTTTTTGAGTCTGAATATGGCCAACTGGATGACCATTATTTTTGGTATCTACATTCTGGCATTTGCTGTCTGCGTGCTGAGTGTTGTTGTCGGCAAGTTGGCTGACAGGTGATTTTAAACAGGCTCCGTTTTTCTAACGGAGTCTGTTTAACGACTAAAGTCGTTTATATATACGACGATAGCCAATCCATATATTCTTTTCTTGTTTCTTTCAGCTCATTAGGAAGATGGTGTCGTGCATCTTTCAGCATGAGAACTTCCGGATCAGTGAATAGTTGCTTCAGTCTGGCGATGTTGTGTTTTGCATCCACTGTCCGGTCGCAGGTGCCCTGGATAATCAGCGGCCTTAAAGGGCTTTTCTTGCGATGACGTTCAATTTTCCGTATCCAGCGATCCATGGCAGAGACCCATTGGGTCGGTAACACTTTTGGAGCCAGTGGATCATTGTGTGCCTTTTTCAGGAAGTCAGGGTCTCGGGAATTGTCCGTAAACGTGCGTGGCAACTGTTTAATAAAGGGTCTGGCCAGATAGAGTTGAATGCGGCTGAGAGGCCACATCCATGGTCTTACCAGTGGTGCCGAGAAAATAACTTGATCCAGTTCCGGATTATTCTGAAACAACAGGTAGTCCGTTAGAATAGCGCAGCCGGTACTTTGTCCATAACCATGCCAGGGTTTGGGCAGTTGGCCTGAGCTTGCCTGAAAAATGTCTGTCAGAATTCCGGTGTAAACCGAAAAGTCTTCAATAGTGGCTGGCTCGCCACTGGACAGCCCATGACCTGGCAGGTCATACGCCAGAACGTTATAACCTTGCTGTAAAAAGAAGGTCAGGATGTGACCGAACAGACCTGCATGGTCGTAATAACCATGCAGGACGAAGAAGGTGCCTTTGGCATCGGGCTGCGTGTAAAGATGGCAGGCGATCTGGTAGCCGCAGCTGTTGATCGTGCCAAACCGATGTCGTACATCAGCCAGCTGGTTTTCCAGATCAATGCCATAGTCCCTGAAGTATGCCTTCTCAACAGCAGTGAAATTCTGAGCTTCGTTGGTTTGCTCCTGACTGAACAGTGGTTTCGGCTCATGGCTTAAAAGGTGTCTCAGCTTGTCTAAGTCCATCAGGCCTTTTCCAGATCATCCAGACGTACTTGCATACGCTGTTTTTTTACAACGGTTTTCTGGGTTGTGCCATCGCTCAGGCGCTGCTCTTTAATGTGGCTGATGAGAATCTGGCCACGATAAGCACCCATGCTTTTTTCAAACGTCATTTCCAGATGCTTGAACAGTGGATGATTCATGACCACTTTGTCGCCTGGCTCAAAGGCATCCGGGCTGACGCCGTCGGCCTTGTTGTTGAGTATCCGGACGATTTTTCTGATCTCGTCAATAATGTCTTCCCCGTTGGGAATCGGCTTTGGCAGGAGGTCAGATTTCGCCTTTTCTTCTTCTTTTTTGGACATTCGTCCTGAGCTGGCAAGCTGACGGGTGATTCGGTTGAAATGCACCATTTCATGAACACCACGACAGGAGCGTATGGTGTGGAATTTTTCCAGATCTTTTTCCAGATCCAGCAGTAGAAACAGATAATCCGGGAACAGAACTTCTTCCTTAATGGTTCCCTTGCTTTTCTGTCTGAACACCGGGCAGTAGGTGTCAAAACCCAGGTTGTTCAGGTTTTCCATGGCTCTCAGTTCCTGACGGACCTTGGTCTTGAGCAGGTACCAGCCTTCTTCTAACAAGCACTCTTTATTAGACATTAACGTTCCCTGAATGCTTTGAATATGTATAGGTGTATAGGCCCAGCCTCAGGGCAGAGCTTGAAGTCATTATAAAGATCCTGTGAGAAATGTGGACTCTTTTGTGTTGGGGCTAGTGTGGTGAAACATTAAGTAAGTGTGTACTTACTTCGATAGCAGAAAGTAAGCATAACATCTTTGAAAATTTTATGTCAGCAGAAATTTATTCTTTTATATTTTAATGCTTTTCGATAATTATCGTGAAATTTGAACTGTTTATCGAACATTTTGTACGAATGTAATGGTTTGAAATTATATTCAAACCATTACATAAAAAGTGCCTGATGTTTCAGTCACCGGGAGGGAATGCTTACTTGGAAGCTTCTTCCAGCATAGCCACTGCAGGCAGTTTCTTGCCTTCTACGAACTCCAGGAACGCACCGCCACCAGTAGAGATGTAAGATACTTTGTCCTTGATGCCGTACTTGTCGATAGCGGCCAGCGTGTCACCACCGCCAGCGATGGAGAATGCTTCAGATTCGGCAATCGCCAGAGACATGGAACGGGTGCCTTCACCGAACTGATCAAATTCGAATACGCCTACCGGGCCGTTCCACAGGATGGTTTTGGAGGACTTCAGCACTTCGTTGAACAGCTTCTGGGTTTCCGGACCTACGTCGAAGATCATGTCGTCGTCTTCTACTTCGGAAACCAGTTTAACAACCGCAGGCTCGTTTTCGTCGAACTTCTTGCCGCAGATCACGTCTACAGGCATTGGTACGTCAACCTTTTCCATCAGCGCTTTGGCGTTAGGGATCAGATCTGCTTCGTACAGGGACTTACCAACGTTGTGGCCAGCAGCGGCCAGGAAGGTGTTTGCGATGCCGCCACCCACGATCAGCTGATCGCAGATGTCAGACAGAGATTCCAGAACGGTCAGCTTGGTAGACACCTTGGAACCACCAACGATGGCACACATTGGGCGCTCAGGGTTGCCCAGTGCTTTGCCCAGTGCGTCCAGTTCGCCAGCCAGCAAAGGACCTGCACAGGCAACGTCAGCAAACTTGCCAACACCGTGAGTGGAAGCCTGGGCGCGGTGAGCAGTACCGAACGCGTCCATTACGTAAACGTCGCACAGGGCAGCCATTTTCTTGGACAGTGCTTCGTCGTCTTTCTTCTCGCCTTTGTTGAAGCGAACGTTTTCCAGAATAACCAGTTCGCCTTCGGCAACGTCGAAGCCACCTTCAACCCAGTCTTTGATCAGACGAACTTCTTTACCCAGCAGGTTGCCAATGTAATCAGCAACCGGCTTCAGAGAGAACTGCTCGTCGTATTCGCCTTCGGTTGGACGACCCAGGTGAGAAGTCGCCATCACTTTAGCACCAGCTTCCAGAGCCAGTTTAATGGTTGGCAGGGAAGCCAGGATGCGGGCGTCGCTGGTGACCTTACCGTCTTTTACCGGAACGTTCAGGTCTTCACGGATCAGGACGCGCTTGCCGGCCAGATCCAGGTCAGTCATTTTCAATACGTTCATGAGGTCTCTCTCTCAATGACGAGTCAGATAAAATAACAGGATCAGGAAGTAACAGGATAACGCCTGTAAAACTTCCACAACCCTTAAAAATGCGGAGGACGATACCATAATCTGTTGAGTGTAGGTACGTAGAAGGCTGTCAATACGTTTGGAAAATTGACATGGATCACGGTGATTATCAAGGGTTAACGCAAGGCAACGCAGCTGCTCGCTGAGCACCCCGCGGTAACACGCAAATCAGGATTTTGACCGATCCAGCCAGTAACTGGCAACGTCCAGCATACGATTTGAAAATCCCCATTCATTGTCGAACCAGCATAGCAGCTTCAGCAGTTTTCCGGAGGTCACTTTGGTTTGGGTACCGTCAATAACGCAGGAGCGGGCATCGTGGTTAAAATCCACAGATGCATGGGGTTCATTGGAAATGCCCATAATACCTTCCAGCCGTCCCCAGGAGGCTCTTTCCAGAATCAGGTTTACTTCTTCTTCCGTCGTGTCACGCTGAACATGGACGCATAAATCCATGCAGGAAACATTAATAGTGGGAACGCGAACCGAGTTGGCTTTAAAGCGACCCTTCAGTTCAGGCAGCAAACGGTCAATACCTTTTGCCAGTCCGGTATCCACCGGAATGATGGAGTGCAGGGCGCTGCGTGTCAGTCTCAAATCACTTTTGTGATAAGCATCAATGACCGGCTGGTCATTCATGGCAGAATGAATGGTGGTTATAGAGCCGTAATCAATGCCCAGCGATTCGTTCAGTGTTTTCAACACCGGAACAATACAGTTAGTCGTACAGGAGGCACTGGACACAATACGATTGTCGGGTTTGATGGACTCTTCATTGATGCCAAAAACAATGGTGGCATCCACATCGGGTCTGGCGGGTTGGGAAAACAGCAGTCTGGGTGCGCCACTTTCAAGGTGAAGTTCTGCCGTCTGGCGATCGTTGAATGCCCCGGAGCACTCCAGCAACAGATCGATATCATGGGCTTTCCAGTCGATGGCCTGCGGACGGTCAGCATTAACAATCTTTATGCGGTCCCCATCCACAAGCAGTTCATCACCCGAATGCTCTACTCTGGCCGGAAAACGGCCATGGGTGGTGTCATACCGGGTCAGGTAGACCAGTGTTTCTATATCCGACAACTCGTTAATGGCAACGACCTGCATTTTATTGCGGTAGCCATTTTCATAGAGCGCCCTCAGAACACTCTGCCCGATACGGCCATAACCATTGATAGCGACCTTGAAAGCCATGTCACTCCAGCCCTTTCCCCTGATGAGTGGCTCATTATAAACAGGAATAGTGAACTATGGTTTGCTATTGCCCGGAATGGGCGACGAAATCAGCACATACACTGTCCAGTCATCCGAGAATAACCCTTTGGTGTTGACCATCTGCGATGAGCCCCGAACCTGGCCATTCAGCAGATATTCGGTTTTTTCACCTTTCGTCTTTTGACCATTACTGTCGGGCAGCTTTTCCGTCCGTGTGGCAACGTTTTCCGGCTTGACGCACTGCTGGATGGTGGCATTGGTTTCATCATAAATGGCCCGGGCAGACTGGGCATCAGGCAGCACTTTGCTGCAGACAAAACTGTACCGGTTTGCCCACTGCCAGATTTCACAATGGGCTTGCAAGGGTTGATAGGTGGACTTCCACAGTGTGATTTTATTCTGAAAATCAGGCTGCGTGCGAATTGCCTGAAAACCGTTGCTGCTGTTATCGAACACATAATTCAGCTGCCCGCAGACATCTGTCTGATCAGGCTGTTTTGCTGCCAGCTGTACTTCTTTTTCAAGATGAGAGGCACAGCCAGTCAGGAACCCGGCCAGTATGGCAAGGATCAGGGTAGAACCGGAAATGGATCGAATAGCCATTAAAAACTCCTGGAACCTGATTTTTTTATGGAAGAGTGCAGGAGGAATGTCGAGCAATATGTGTCCGGTATTGTAACACAGGCTGAAACTTTTTCAGTTTGAAGAGTCAAAAACGATAGTTCAGCTGTGCGGCTACAATGTGAGAACTGTTTTTGTACTTGCCGGTCAGTTTACCGTAGCTTTCATCCACTGCATGGGGTGGCGTGCCTTTGTATTTTGATTCAGAGATTTTGCCTTTATCCAACACAACGTAAGCGTAGGAAAGGTCAATGCCCAGACTCTCCGTTGCCTGCCAGTTTGCGCCGCAGGTAAACCAGTTCCGGTCTGCATCCGCAGAGCGGGCGGTACGGTTTTTGTCGTTTACCGGGGAGTTGTCTCTCATGTAACCGAAGCGTAACAACCAGCGTGGTGAGACCTCATAGGAAGCCCCGGCAGAATACGCCCATACGTCTTTCCAGTTCATGGGAATATAAGACGATGGATTAGTAGTGATTTCAGGGGGCAGGTTAGGGAAACCTCCGGACAGGTGAACGGTCATATTCTTTCTGGCTTTCACATAAAATTCTTCAAAGCGGCTCCAGCGAGTCCAGGTAGCGTCTGCCATCAGAGTCCAGCGAGGTGCAGGTTTGTGGGTAATGCTCAGGGCAGCGCGTTCAGGCATGTTGATATCGAGTTTTGCGCCTACTTTGTCATTGACGCTGGCGTTAATCACAGGGTTCTCGGGAATTGCCAGTTTGCCATGAGCCTTGGTGTCGCCGTCCAGAGTAAAATCAAGCTGTGAATGGTAAACGACACCTAGCATGGTTTGCTCACTCACCTGCCATATTGCACCGACATTCCAGCCAAAAGTGTTGTCATCGCCTTCAATGGTGGCATCCAAAGGTAAAAAGTCCGGAACTCCGGCACTTTGTGTCAGCTTGCCTTTGACGTGGGAGCCGATCAAACCAAAACCGATGGCAACGTTGTTGTGCAGTTTAAACGACAACGTGCCTTGCAGATTGATCACTTTGACACTGGTTTTATCGGCAAAATATTTACCGGGCCAGTTGCTTTTGTAGTCCAGTTCGACGCCATAAGGTCCATAGGCACTTAAACCAAAGGCAATTTTCTCATTAACAGGCATGGAAAAATGCCCAAAGGGAACCAGCTTTGTTTGTTGAAAGTCTGTGGTTTTGCCAGAAATGGTTTCGCCACTGACCAGTCCGCCAAATCTTGGGGGGCGAGTAAACTGTCCTTCAAATTCGCCACCCTTGAGGATCACAGCTGAACCGGCAGAGAATATATAAGCAGGTATGAAACTGATGCCTGCCGGGTTGTTTGCAGCAATAGACGCATCAACGGGGTTTGAGGCACGTCCCGCAAAGCCTGTTGCCATATAACTGGCCGAGTTTTCATTAATGCCATAGCCTGCTGCCAGACACTGTGATGTTGAGGTAATAGCAATAGCAATAGCAATAGCAATAGCGATAGCGATAGATAAGGAGGCTAATTGGTAAAAGCAGGTTGAGAGTTGATGCATGGTAAACCTCGACAATGATCCTGAAATGGAAGTCGAACAGTAAAGGGCATCCGTTTTTTATAGTTTGTCTGGGAGAAAACGCAGGAGAAATATTAACGGTTGGTCATTTTAAAGACGGCTCTGATCGTTTACAGAGCCACCGATAAACAATTATTTTGAGACCTGGGGTAGCTGAAAGCGCGGCAGGGAAATATTGTTGTAGAGGGCAAACAGGCGCATAAACAACACCAGGCTGGCAGAGATAACGGTTGTCAGAGCGTATCCCAGCACCGGGTTCAGAACCACAAACACAGCTCCACCGGCAATGGCTGCCGAGGCATACACTTCTTTGCGCAAAACGTTTGGCATTTCATCGGCCAGAATGTCGCGAATAGCGCCACCGCCACAGCCGGTCAAAACACCCATCATCACGGCAACCACGGGTTCTGCCCCATAGGTCAGAGCTTTGCCAACACCGATCACCACAAACACGGCCAGACCCAGGGCATCTGCGACCTGTAATGGCCATCTGGCTTTTTCATGCCAGTTACGCAGGGCAATGGCGAGCAGGGTAGAAGCAAATATGACCGTTATGTAGAGCGTGTCCTGAAACCAGAATACAGGGGTGGCGCCTAACAGCAGGTCGCGGATGGTACCTCCGCCCACCGCTGTAACAAAAGCCAATACCATGGCACCAAATATATCCATGTCTTTACGACAGGCGACCCAGGCTCCGCTGATAGCAAAAACAGCGGTACCGAATAAATCCAGGCTATATAACAGCATGTTCAGACTGACTGTGCAGGTTAGAAAGTAGACGGAATTATATAGCCGCTGATCTATGGGCAAATATAGCCGGAAACCGTTGCGGGGTGCGGGGCGCACTTACGCTTCAGGTGGATAGTGAGTTGAGCGGAGGAGGAGTGAACCACAACACTCTGAGTTGTGATTCACCGAGTTTTCAGGCAGAAATTTTTTCTTTGCTTGCAAATGATTCCTGCTGTGGCTCAATCTCAGTTGCTGGCACTCCGCCGTTGCTGACCAGTAACAGGCTTATTACAGACAGTGTACCGCAACCCGCCATAACCATTGCCATTGGCATTGCAGTGCCATCGTGTAGCAGTCCGACAATGGCTGTGGTTGCTGCACCAATACTGAAACGCAGAGCGCCTGCCATGGCATTGGCAGTTCCGGCAGAGCGAGGAAAGTGGGCTAAAGCCAGTGCGTTGGAGTTTGGTCCGGTCAAACCAATACAGCCGACATAAACGACAACGGGTAAAACAATTCCCGCCAGTCCGGCATTCCCTGTTTTAGCGTTCAGAAGCAAGGCAAAGGCTGCTACAGCAGCACTCATGCTGCCGGTTCTGAGAATATTAAACAGAGGCATACGACCAATCAGACGGATGTTGATCATATTCATAATGCCCATGGCAACAATGTTCAATCCAAACACCAGTCCATAGCTTTCCGGGTCAATGCCATACAGTTCGATGTAAACAAAGGGCGATCCGGCAATAAAGGCAAACATTCCGCCAAAGAAGAAGCCGTGACAGAGAATGCAGCCCATGGCATTACGATTTTTCAGAACACTGAGATAAGTAGCGGCCAGCTCTTTCGCCGGTACAACCAGACGGTGATCTTCTTCCAAGGTTTCAGGAACACGCCATAACGCCAGGCCCATTGCCAGAAAGGCCAGAGCTGCGAGGAAAATGAACAGGCTTTCCCAGCCAAAGAACCTCAGGATCTGACCACCCAGTAGCGGTGCAAGCAATGGTGCAACCGTCATTACCAGCAGAATAGACGACAAAGCTTTTGCACTTTCCTGACGGGGAAACAGATCCCGTACCATCGCCGGAATCGTCACCATAACAGCAGCGCCCGCCATGGCCTGCAGTATCCGGACAATAATCAGCTGATCAGCGGTGGTACACATGGCTGCCATAATATTGGTGGCGATGTAGCCGATCAGGCCGGGTAATAATACTTTCTGACGACCAAAACGGTCAGACAGAGGCCCGTAAAGCAGTTGTCCAATGGCAAAGCCGATGGTGTAGGCACTGAGAGTAAACTGAATTCTGCTGAGAGGTTCGCCCATATCCTCAGCAATCGCTGGCAGAGCCGGAAGGTAAAGGTCAATGGCCATAGGGCCAAGCATGGTGAGAGCACCAAGCGTCAGAATGAAAAGCATCCTTTCATTCTTATTATGTATATCGATGGTCATACAACTGCCTGAGAGAAAGATATAGACGACAGAGTCGTTATTGGTTCCTTCTGTTTGATGGGTTTTTTGGTAGACGATTTATGTCGTAAACAGAGGAACAGGCAATTATAAAATTTATCGAAATATAAATATATCCGGTTAGATCGAAGTTTTTAAGGAAGTGTTGGGTGATGATTATGAAAGACCTGTCACGGAAAGCGACAGGTCTGTTCAGGTCTCAGCAATAACTGTGATTGGTAGAGTTACATTGCTGCAGCAAAGATTGCTGTAATTTCTTCAGCGGTTGCCTGCTTGGGGTTTGTCAGACCACAGGCGTCTTTCAGAGCGTTTTCTGTCAGTGTCGGGAAATCTTCTTCCTTAACGTTCAGAGCTTTCAGACCGGTCGGAATGTCGATGCGTGCAGACAGAGCCTTAATCGCGTCAACCGCTTTCTGAGCAGCTTCATCAGCAGACAGGCCTTCAATGCTAACACCCATAGCTTTGGCAACATCAGCCAGACGTTCGGAAGCCACTTGTGCATTAAACGCCTGAACGTGTGGCAACAGGACTGCATTGCAGACGCCGTGTGGCAGGTCGTAAAAACCACCCAGCTGGTGTGCCATAGCATGAACATAACCCAGGCTGGCGTTGTTGAATGCCATACCAGCCAGCAGTTGTGCATAAGCCATCTGTTCGCGGGCTTCCATGTCATCGCCATTGCTTACGGCGTTTTCCAGGTGTTCGCTGATCAGCTCAATGGCTTTGATCGCACAGCAGTCAGTCACCGGTGTAGCAGCTGTGGATACGTAAGCTTCTACTGCGTGAGTCAGGGCGTCCATACCGGTTGCAGCCGTCAGGGATTTTGGCATGCCATTCATCAGCGCAGGATCATTAACAGACATCAGTGGGGTGGTGTTTTTGTCAACGATCGCCATTTTCACATGACGTTCTTCGTCAGTGATAATGCAGAAACGGGTGATTTCGCTGGCAGTACCCGCAGTGGTGTTAATGGCTACCAGCGGGAACTGTGGTTTTTCAGACACGTCTACACCTTCGTAGTCGCGGATGTTACCACCGTTTGCGGCAACCAGTGCGATGCCTTTGGCGCAGTCGTGTGGAGAACCACCGCCCAGAGAGATAACGAAGTCGCAGTCGTTTTCCTGCAGCAGTTTCAGACCGGCTTCAACGTTGCCGCAGGTCGGGTTTGGCTGGGTACCATCGAATACCACGGAAGTGATGCCTTCTGCCCCCAGTTTTTCGGCAACAGAACCTACAAGACCGATGTCGTTCAGTACTTTGTCAGTGACGATCAGGGCTTTTTTGAAACCCAGTTTGGTAATGTCGGAAATAGAAGCTTCCAGACAGCCATTGCCCATCTGGTTAACCTGGGGCATGAAGAACTTCATTGCGGACATGGAAAGACTCCCAAAGTATGAAAACAGTTTGAGCTGAAACCGTTAGTAACAGCAGAAAAATCAATACGCTGCATCATATTAAGAGCTTGGTAGTGCAATATTGATACAGGTCAATAACTATGCAGACTGTCAGAAGTACACATTTTTCAGCGATATGTGTGTGTTTTTTGGGCGGTGGGTGTCGGAATTTGATTATTATTTAACATATTTGTTTGTTTTGTCATCAGCGATGGGCGCTGAAAAAAAGAAGGGCTTCTTTTCAGAAGCCCTTCAGATGCAACAGGTCAGTATCCGAAAATTAATCCAGCATGTCTTCAGCTGCAGCCACAATGTTGTCTACAGTGAACCCGAAGAACGGGAACAGGTCACTGGCCGGAGCAGACTCACCGAAGGAAGTCATGCCGATAATACGACCGTCCAGACCCACATACTTGTACCAGAAGTCAGCGTGAGCCGCTTCGATAGCAATACGAGCCGGTACTTCCAGAGGCAGAACCTGCTGCTTGTATTCAGCATCCTGAGCATCAAACACTTCGGTTGAAGGCATGGACACGACGCGCACCTTACGACCCTGTTCGGTCAGTTTGGCTTCAGCGTTCATGGCCAGTTCGATTTCAGAGCCGGTAGCGATCAGGATCAGTTCCGGTGTACCCGCGCAGTCTTTCAGGATGTAACCACCACGGACAATGTTGGCGATTTTCTCTTCGTCGCGCGCCATGCATGGCAGACCCTGACGGGAGAAGATCAGTGCGCTTGGGCCGTCGTTGCGTTCGATAGCGTATTTCCACGCGACTGCAGACTCAACGGTGTCACATGGACGCCAGGTGTTCATGTTTGGCGTAGTGCGCAGGTTGGCCAGCTGTTCGATAGGCTGGTGGGTAGGGCCATCTTCGCCCAGACCGATAGAGTCGTGGGTGTAAACGAAAATAGAGCGCTGCTTCATCAGAGCAGCCATACGCACCGCATTACGGGCGTATTCCATGAACACCAGGAAGGTCGCGCCGTAAGGTACGAAACCGCCGTGCAGAGCAATACCGTTCATCATGGCGCTCATGCCGAATTCACGTACACCGTAGAACAGGTAGTTACCCGCCGCGTCGTCTTTCTCAACGCCTTTGGAACCACTCCACAGGGTCAGGTTGGAACCGGCCAGATCGGCAGAGCCACCCAGCAGTTCCGGCAGCATAGGACCGTAAGCATTCAGGGTGTTTTGGGAAGCTTTACGGCTGGCCACTTTCTCGGCTTTTTCCTGACATTCACGAATGTAGGCGTCGGCTTTTTCAGAGAAGTCGGCAGGCAGTTCACCGCTCATGCGGCGCTTGAATTCTGCAGCGAGTTCCGGGTAGGCAGCAGCATAAGCTTCGAATTTCTCGTTCCAGCCTGCTTCTTTGGAAGCACCTGCTTTTTTAGCGTCCCAGCCTTCGTAAACGCTGGCAGGTACTTCGAATGCACCGTGGTTCCAGCCCAGACGCTCACGAGTCAGTTTGATCTCGTCGTCACCCAGAGGCGCGCCGTGGCACTCTTCTTTGCCTTCCTTGTTAGGGGAGCCAAAACCAATGATGGTTTTGCAGCAAATCAGAGTTGGTTTGTTGGTTTCCGCACGACCGGCTTCAATGGCAGCCTTGATCGCTTCCGGGTCATGACCGTCAACACCTGGTACAACGTGCCAGTTGTAGGACTCGAAACGCTTAACGGTATCGTCGGTGAACCAGCCTTCTACTTCGCCGTCAATGGAAATACCATTGTCGTCGTAGAATGCGATCAGTTTACCCAGACCCAGTGTGCCCGCCAGTGAGCAGGTTTCGTGGGAGATACCTTCCATCATGCAGCCGTCGCCCATGAAGACGTAGGTGTTGTGATCGACGATGTCATGGCCTTTGCGGTTGAACCGGGCAGCCAGCGCTTTTTCAGCTGCTGCGAAACCCACCGCGTTGGCGATGCCCTGACCCAGAGGACCAGTGGTGGTTTCGATGCCAGGCGCGTAACCGTATTCAGGGTGACCTGCGGTTTTGGAGTGGAGCTGACGGAAGTTTTGCAGGTCTTCGATGGAAACATCGTAGCCGGAAAGGTGCAGCAGGGAGTACAAGAGCATAGAGCCGTGTCCGTTGGACAGGACAAAGCGGTCACGGTCAGCCCACTGGGGGTTGGCCGGGTTGTGGTTCATGTAGTCGCGCCACAACACTTCGGCGATGTCGGCCATACCCATTGGGGCGCCAGGGTGTCCGGATTTGGCTTTTTGGACAGCATCCATGCTCAGTGCACGGATGGCATTGGCTAGCTCACGACGTGAGGACATAGAAATCAGGGCTCCTGATGATCAAGTCATTGCAATGTGTGTGCGTATTCTAATCGCTATCCGGGCAAAGCGGTATTGCAGAATGTACCAAAAGTGGTCGTTCAGTGATTTTTTTGGGATGTCCGGTCAGATTATTTGCACTGTAAACGACTGAGCAATGCGATTTACCGGAATCGCAGGTTGTTTTTACTGAGTTCCCGAATGTTTTTGCACCCCATCAGTTTCATATCCCTGACCAGTTCTGCGTGCAGGTACGATAGTGCTTTTTCAACACCTGCCTGTCCCGCGGCTGCCAGTGCATATAGATATAAGCGACCTCCGGAGCAGGCTTTCGCACCCAGCGAAAGCGCTTTTAGGACATGTGTGCCTCTTCGAATGCCGCCGTCACAAATGACGTCGATGTTGTGACCGACAGCATCGACAATTTCTGCCAACTGATCAAAAGGCGCACGAGAGCCATCCAGTTGTCGCCCGCCGTGATTGGAAACCATTATACCGGCAGCACCCATATCCACTGCCCGACGGGCATCATCCACCGACATGATGCCTTTGATGATGAATGGCTTTTCCCAGTATTTGGCCAGTGCTTCAGCATCCTGCCAGTTCATGGACTGATCCAGCATGGTATTAAAGTAGTTGGCAACGGACAGCGGAATACTGGAGCCTTCTTTTACGTAGTCCTGCAACTGGGGCAACTCAAATGTTTGTCGGAAAAAGTAGTTGTAAGTCCACGCCGGGTGCAACGCAAAGCTGAGCAGGCTTTTCAGGGTTGGCTTGGGTGGAACCGTAAAACCGGTGACCAGATCCCTTTCCCGGTTGCCGCCAACGGTGGTATCGACTGTGAGTGCCATCACATCAAAGTCAGCGGCTTTGCAGCGGTCGATCATGTTTCTGGTCAGCCCTTTGTCTTTATGAACGTATAACTGAAACAGTTTTGGGGTGTGAATCAGGCTGCTGATTTCTTCAATACTGACCGTACCAAGAGACGACAAACCAAACATTGTGCCAAACTGTTCTGCTGCCCTGCCTACGGCCAGTTCTCCTTCATAATGAAACAGCCGTTGCAGGGCAGTGGGCGATAGAAACAGTGGCATTTTGAGCTGTTGTCCGACGACTGTTGTGGATAAATCCACCTCGTCTGCTCCCCTTAGAACGCCCGGAACCAGGTCGCAGCGATCGAAGGCTTCTGTGTTTTGTCGGTAGGTTTTTTCGTCATCGGCTGCGCCATCAATGTAGTGGAAGATGGGAGACGGTAGTCGTTTTTTAGCCAGTCGGCGAAAGTCATAAACTGAATGGCAGTGTTTCAGTTGCATGGGGTTAGCCTGAAAATGCAGAGCGATGGTTAATAGTTATAGAGAGTTTTAAGAGGCGGGAGGGAAATTTGTCAGAGGGTGTTTTGTAAGGACATAAAACAAAGGCAGCTATAAAAGCTGCCTTTGTCGGGTTGAACTGAGATTACAGTACAACGATATCTTCAGCCTGAGGGCCTTTCTGACCTTGAGTTACGGTGAACTCAACGCGCTGACCTTCTTTCAGGGTTCTGAAACCGTCGCCTTTGATCTGACGGAAGTGAGCGAAAACGTCTGGTCCGCCATTTTCCTGGGCGATGAAACCAAAACCTTTTTCTTCGTTAAACCACTTAACAGTACCTGTGGAAGTAGACATATGTATATCCTGACAGTTGATAAATTTGTTGTGCCTCACTACTTACTAGTCACTAGTAAAGAGTAAGGCGGTTGAGCTAGAAGTTTTGTTATTGTTTATGAAAAGCAGGATGCGCTACGACACACAGTACATCTGAATTAAACATAAAGACCTAAACACACTTTTAACCCACTCATTGTATAGCACTCTCTCGAATGCACAATGAGTATTTCTTTTAATGTTCCTCTGGAATTATCCCATCAGGCATAACCCCAGACAAAAAGAGGATTATAGCAGCCATTATTATCAGCTCCACTGAATGTTGCATAAAGCTACTGAAATAAAATCGTTAATCTAAATGATAATGATGAACAATTTATTAACAGTAGTGATTATACTGTTTTGACAGGGTATGTACCGACCCCATCCAGATAATCGTAATAATCAGAAAAATACAGCCTATCCAATGCATTGATGCCGTGAGTGATCCCAGTGTTACGATCAGAAACTGCTGCAAGAGGGCACTGGACGATTTTCCTGCGCGACTGACAATCAATTCGATTGATGCCTTACCTTTTAGTTTCTGTTCATTATTCAGTGGAACAAAGGCCATTTCCTTGGTGGCATCGAACAGAGTGTATTTGGCGGATTTGCTGGCTACGTTACACAGTGTGCCTATGCCAACACCTGCCAGCAGCATCGACGCTGCCATTGTTTCCGGAACCCAGCTGCAGTTGGATATCAGAGTTACCAGAAAAAAAGGAACGCCGGTGATAGCCATCAGCATGGGTGTTCCTAAAGCCGCCACTCGCCAGCTATAGCGAATCAACCATGCACTCGCTGCAGCCATGAGTAAGCATCCCAGACCATAGTAAAAGGTCAGTTGCCCCATCAGCATGGAGTATTCGGCTTCAGTTGAGTACACCCGTACAAGCTGGCTCTTCCATGCGACTTCGGCCATGTTAATCGCAACACAGTATGCGAGCATAATCAGGGCGATATTTTTCAGGTAAGGGCACTTTATCAGGTAAATAAAGCTGTCTTTTAAAGGCAGATGGGTGGCTGTTTTCTCATGGTTTTTCAGTGCTTCAGGGGCACTGGTTCGGGTATCTGATAGTTTCAGGCTCCAGTAATACAGCCCGATGATTCCTACACCGCAGGCAACAAAAATCATCGAGAGACAGATCAGGCTCATTTGCCAGCCGTCGCTGTTTTGTGTGGACATGTATTTTACAAGCAGCAAAATCATTGGGCCTGAAAACAAAGACGCACTGTTACCGATCAAAGTGAGCAGTGGGTATTCCTTTTCTGAAGATTCGACTGTGCTGGTGTCGTTGACATTGGTCCAGAATAATGTGCAGAGCACACCGGTACTCCATAGTTCCGCGCAGGTAAACAGCAGGGTTAGAGGCCAGTTTTCCAGTAGCCCGCAGATCAGAGCCATAGAGTCCGGCAAGTAAGCGGATATCCTTTGGCAAAAGCTATTGGGTGCGAGCTCGGCGAGATTCGGGTACAGCAAAAGGGAGAATACCGGCATCCAGATAAGAAAGGGCAGCAGGGTAAAAACAAACAGCTGTTGTCTGGAGAGACGGTTAGCCAGAAAGCTGTAACAGAAGACAAAGATAAAAGCTGAAGGCGTGACGAACCACAGCTTTACAAATGGGATAACTTCAGCCCCCATTCGGGTGACCAGTAATGATTCTTTCAGATTCCTGAGAATGTCAAAGTTAATAATGCACAGGAACATCATAAGGGCATGGCACAGGAACAGGGGGTGTCGTTTCAGGCATCCCGGAAGCATGAAATTACCTCGCATATTAAGCGGCAGTTGGCTGAACAGGAAACGAGCTATATCAAAAAGTTTTGATATACATCATAGTGCTTGCTAAAATTTGCGGTGAAGTAACAAATACGAGCCTGTAGATCTGCTGTTTACAGCAGCAGAGACTGTTTTAATCGCTGGGTTTGAGCGCATAAACGCTGTGGCGGGATTCATCCTGCTTATGAAGGTGGCCATCGATATCCAGTGCTTTTTCATGGTGCTTTTCATGACAGTTTTCATGAAAAAAGAAGGAGCATAGCTTGTCAGACACTGAAATGGTCGATCAGCTTGCCGCTTTTGGCAAAGCAGTCGGTGACGCCCTCAGGCTGCAAGTGCTCAGAGTGCTCAGCACAGATTCTTTTGGTGTCCTGGAGCTGAGTCGTGTGTTTGACATGCGTCAGCCCGCAATGAGCCATCATCTCAAAGTCCTTGCTCAGGCTGGGCTGGTTTCTACCCGTAAAGAAGGCAACACCGTCTTTTATCGTCGGTCTCTGCCACCCTCCTCAGAAGGTTTTGGGGATGCAGTCAGAGCCATATTCAGAGCGGTTGATGGCGTCTCCCTGCCGGAAGAGCTGGAGTGTCGGCTGGAAGCCATCAGAGAGCAGCGGGCAGAGCAGTCCATGGTGTTTTTTACCCGGCATGTGGGTGAATTTCGACAGCATCAGGAACTGATTGCTGACCATGATCTGTATGCCCGGTGTGTAGCCGAGGTCCTGAAAACCACTGACATGCCAGAGCAGGCTCTGGCTCTGGAGCTGGGGCCGGGAGAGGGCGAGTTTCTGGAAACGCTTAGCCAACGCTTTAATCAGGTCTATGCTGTTGATAATTGTTCAGAGATGCTCACCAGCAGCCAGCATTTTGCTGACCGACATGCTCTGAAAAACATCGAGTTTGTTCACGGCGAACTGAAAGACCTGCAACACCTTGAAGAGCAGTTCGACTGTATTGTTGCCAACATGGTGTTGCACCACATACCCAGCCCTTCCGGAATTTTTAAACGGGTCACCGGCTTGCTGAAACCCGGTGGCAGTTTTCTGGTCAGTGACCTGAGTCAGCACGATCAGGACTGGGTACGGGAATCCTGTGGTGATATCTGGCTGGGTTTCAGCAGTGATGATCTTGATAACTGGGCTCTGGAGGCGGGTCTGAATGCCGGTGAGTCGCAGTATCTGGGCTTGCGCAATGGTTTTCAGATTCAGGTTCGTCGCTTTTATCGATAAGTACTCCGCCCTATGGAAACGAATATTTCTGGCCAATGGGGCAGTTACTATGCAAGGCGCAACGTAGCGAGCATAGCTAGCTATGTGACCGGAGTTGTAACGCAGCAGAGTGGCTGAACCATTGAGTCAGAAATAGCTGTTTTCATAGGGTTGAGTACTTAAGCGTCGATGATTAAATAATTTGAGGAGGCTGTCTGGGAATAGTTTTAATGATTTTATTCGCAGCCAGCTTCAACGTAATAGTTTTCCGTCAATGTGTTTCTGTTCTGAAAGAAACAGTGGCGGATGTTTAATGAGGCACTAGAAGACAATGGCAGATTACTCACTGTTTACCTCCGAGTCTGTATCTGAAGGTCATCCGGACAAAGTAGCGGATCAGATTTCTGACGCCATTCTGGATGCAATCCTGAAAGACGATCCGGATGCCCGCGTTGCGGTTGAAACCATGGTGAAAACCGGCATGGTGATCGTAGCGGGTGAGGTGCGTACCGAAACTTACGTTGATATCGAAGAGCTGGTTCGTAATGTTGTCACTGACATTGGTTACAACAACGGCGACCTGGGCTTTGACGGCGAATCCGTTGCCGTTCTGAATGCCATTGGTAAACAGTCTCCGGATATCGCAGTGGGCGTTGATGAAACCGAAGAACATGAAATGGGTGCTGGTGACCAGGGCCTGATGTTCGGTTACGCGACCAATGAAACACCGGTTCTGATGCCTGCGCCGATTTACTACTCGCACATGCTGGTGAAGCGTCAGGCTGAACTGCGCAAAAACGGCACGCTGCCGTGGTTGCGTCCGGATGCCAAGAGTCAGGTGACCATGCGTTACGACTCCGAAGGTCAGGTACAGAGTGTTGATGCTGTGGTGCTTTCTACTCAGCACGACCCTGAAATCTCTCAGGAGCAGTTGCAGAAAGATATTCTGGAACACGTTATCAAGCCGGTTCTGCCAGAACAGTGGCTGCACGACGATACCCAGTATCACATCAACCCGACCGGTATCTTTGTGATTGGTGGCCCCGTAGGTGACTGTGGTCTGACTGGCCGCAAGATCATTGTTGATACCTACGGTGGTATGGCGCGTCACGGTGGTGGTGCCTTCTCCGGTAAGGACCCTTCCAAGGTTGACCGCTCTGCCGCTTATGCCGGTCGCTATGTGGCCAAGAACGTAGTGGCTGCCGGTCTGGCTGATAAGTGCGAGATTCAGGTGTCTTACGCGATTGGTGTAGCCGAGCCAACGTCTATCTCCATCAATACCTTTGAAACCGGCAAAATTGCTGATGAGAAGATTGTTGAACTGGTGCGCGAGCATTTCGACCTGCGTCCTAAGGGTCTGATCAGCATGCTGGATCTGAAGCGCCCGATCTATCAGAAGACGGCTGCATACGGTCACTTTGGTCGTGAAGACGAAGAGTTCACCTGGGAGCGCACTGACAAGGCTGATGCCCTGCGTGCTGCAGCAGGTCTGTAATACAGACGTCAGCTCTGCTTCTTCTGAAGGCTGCCATTTGGCAGCCTTTTTTTATGGGGCAGACCTATAGATGGGCTGTTGTTAAAGACGTTTGGACAGAGCTGCTAACAGGGATGTCAGTGAAGTGGAGGGAGAAAATCTTCAGAATCCTGAGATACACGCCATACGATCAAAAAAGACAAGGGGTCGAGCTATGCATACAAAAATAACGGATTCAGTCGCCTCTCCCATGGGTTACCCAAAAACTTTTAAGCCTACCCAGTTGCCTGGCATGGAAACCGGTCAAAACAGTAACGGTCAGAAGGTTGAATTGATGACCCCTACTTCAGTTCTGACTTCACCTGAAGCTAAAGAAACATCTGTGGCACCTGCCGAAAGAGACGGTACCGGTATCAGACAAAGATTGGCCTGTCCGCTATACACAGCGGGTAACTATTTCGTAAAAACCGTTTTTAAAACTGGCAAGGTCGGAGAATTTCTTGCTGGTTTACCTGCTCTTTTGGTTGGGGGGATCGCCTCGGCAGCGGTGAGCATTTCCGTTGGCGCGATCGTCAAGCTGGTAGAGTCGCTGGCAGGAACCGGAACATCGTATGGACAACGAATACTCATGTTAGGGCCTTTGGTAGGCGCTGGACTCATCGCAACACCGGTGATCAAAATCGGTAGCTTTGTTGGTAAGCTGGCTGGTGCAGGCTTAGGAATTGTAGGGAGTCTTGTTGGTTTTGGCAGAGGGGTGCGAGATGCCTTCACAGGCGATCTTCATCGGCTGGAAGGTGATAAGCCAACCTTGAAAGGCATTTTTGAACAGGCAAAAGTTGCAGAACAGGAAACTCGAAAGATAATAATGGGTGGATTGAGAGTACCCAGAAAGGGTGAGGAAACGACTCTGGCTTCCAAGCTGCCAACAATCGATCTGGAGGCTCCTGAAGCTCAATTATATGATGACTATAAAAAGCCTGACTTCAGTAGCCTAATCCTTGAGCTGGAAAAGGGATATGAAGCCAGCAGTGATGTTTAAATTCATATTGACGCACTCGTTTTAACGAGTGTGTCATCACTTTATTACTGGCTGTTGCAAAGCTGGTAGCTATGTCCTAAAGCCCTGTAAGCCGCTAAAATAGAAAGCGTCAGATGGCACACCCTTCTAAAGAAGAGAGGTACTGTTTATGGAACTGAACCACCCTGAACGCCTTGAACCTCATATCCTGCTTGGAATCGCTAACGAAAGATTACGGCTGAGCTGCAAGAACCTTCAGCAATTGTCTGACGACCTTGATGTTCCGGTTAAGCAACTGGAGCGATTGATGAAACAAATCCACTACCATTATCAAATCAAAAACAACCAGTTTACCCACGATTAATTTTCCTCCATCACGAAAACCTATATCAAAATTAATTGATATAGGTTTTTTGCACTGCTAGACTCCTCTTTATCCTTCGGAAAATACGCAGACAGGTTTTACCTATGAGCGCCATTCTTGAAACACAGGCAACGTTTACTGACTATCGTGTGGCTGATATCAGCCTGGCAGACTGGGGACGACGCGAAATTCAGATCGCAGAAGGTGAAATGCCTGCCCTCATGGCCATTCGCAGTAAATACCGTGAACAGCAACCTTTAAAAGGTGCCCGCATCATGGGCTGTATTCACATGACCATCCAGACCGCCGTGTTAATTGAAACACTGGTGGAGCTGGGGGCTGACGTACGCTGGTCATCGTGCAATATTTTCTCGACGCAGGATCACGCTGCTGCTGCCATTGCAGCAGCCGGCATTCCCGTGTTTGCCTGGAAAGGTGAAACTGAGGAAGAGTTCTGGTGGTGTATTGAGCAAACCGTACTGAATCAGGACGGAACGCCCTGGGATTCCAATATGATTCTGGATGACGGTGGCGACCTGACCCTGCTGTTGCACGACAAATACCCACAATTGCTGGATAACATTCACGGTATTTCCGAAGAGACCACCACGGGTGTGCATCGTCTGCTGGAAATGCTGGAGAAAGGCACCCTTAAGGTTCCGGCCATCAACGTTAACGATGCTGTGACCAAGAGCAAGAACGATAATAAATACGGCTGCCGTCACTCACTGAACGACGCCATTAAACGCGGTACCGATCATCTTCTGGCCGGTAAAAAAGCTTTGGTTGTTGGCTATGGCGATGTTGGCAAAGGGTCTGCTGCCTCCCTGCGACAGGAAGGAATGATCGTCAAAGTCACCGAGGTGGATCCGATTTGTGCCATGCAGGCCTGCATGGACGGTTTCGAAGTGGTTTCGCCTTATATCAATGGCATTAATGACGGCACAGAAAACAGCATCAACAAGGAACTGCTGGCAACAACAGACCTGTTGGTAACGACCACAGGTAATGTCCATGTCTGCGATCGCAACATGTTAAAGGCTCTGAAGAGCAGCTGTGTGGTGTGCAACATCGGCCACTTTGATACTGAAATCGACACGGCCTTTATGCGTGAACACTGGGAGTGGGAAGAGATTAAGCCCCAGGTGCACAAGATCTGGCGCAACAAAGACAACAACGATCATTTGATCCTGCTATCAGAAGGCAGACTGGTGAACCTCGGTAATGCCACCGGACACCCTTCGCGCATTATGGATGGCTCTTTTGCCAATCAGGTTCTGGCGCAGATTCATCTGTTTGAAGCCGGATTTGCTGATCTGCCAGCAGAAGACAAGGCCAATAACCTTTACGTCAGCCTATTGCCCAAGAAGCTTGATGAGGAAGTGGCCAGCTACATGGTTGAAGGGTTTGGCGGGGTTGTCACCCAACTGACCCAGGAGCAGGCAGACTATATAAACGTGCCGGTTGCAGGTCCGTTTAAAGGTGATGACTACAAGTACTGAGTCATCCACCTGCCACGGATGGCGCGCTAATGCGTGAAATGCTGCGAAAACGGCAGCCACGGCCAATAACAAAAGAATACCGCTGTAAAGAAGACGACAATGACGACAAGCACGCTGCCCATCAGTTTCGAGTTTTTTCCTGCCAAGACCGAAGAAGGCGCAAAAAAACTTGAGCACACAGCCAGTCAGCTGGCAGACAACAAGCCGGAGTTTTTTTCGGTGACCTATGGTGCCGGTGGTTCAACCCGGGATCGAACGCTGGACACGGTAACAGGGTTAAGTCGGGTGACAGGTGTAAATACTGCACCACACCTTTCCTGCGTGGGTGATACCAAGGAGGAACTGAGAACCCTGTTAAAACAGTATCAGGCCTTGGGAATCAATCGGCTGGTGGCACTGCGCGGCGACCTGCCATCCGGTATGGGGGGCTTTCATGGCGAACTTCAGTACGCTAACGAGCTGGTCAGTTTTATTCGGGAAGAAACCGGTGAACACTTTACCATTGAGGTTGCTGCCTACCCTGAGTCACACCCGCAGGCACCTAACTTCGAACAGGATCTGTTGAACTTCAAACGGAAGGTAGACGCCGGAGCCGACTCAACCATTACCCAGTACTTCTTCAGTGCCGAAGGCTACTTTTACTTCCGCGACAGGGCGACGGCACTGGGTGTGGATATTCCGATTGTTCCCGGCATTATGCCCATTACCAATTACACCCGACTGGCACGATTCTCCGATGCCTGTGGTGCTGAAATTCCCCGCTGGATACGCAAACAACTGGAAGCTTACGGCGATGATGTGAAGAGTATTAAGCAGTTTGGAGAGGAAGTTATTACCAAACTGTGTGAGCGGTTAATCGCCGAAGATGTGCCAGGTCTGCACTTTTACACGCTGAATCAGGCAGCCCCCGTACAGGCTATTTGCCGAAACCTCGGGCTATAAGAAGCTGTTCACGATCTTGTTGAGGGCTGCAAATGCCGATAAATTGCCCCTGTTTTTTGATCTCATTCGTTACGTAGCACCACTACGCGCCTCATGAGATCAAAAAACAGCAACAATTTCTCACCATTTTCGCTTTTCTCAAAAGATCATGAACAGCTTCTAAGCGATCAGAGATGTGATTGTGGACAAGAGCTGTCTGCAATCACATCCAGTCCAGATTACCGATCACTTTCGCGCTCAGTTATAATTCAGACTGTTTTTGAATCAGTTACTGTATACGAATGCGTAATCCCCGAATTTATTTTCCCCAGCCAATGAATGCCGGTTCAGCTGTAGAGCTGACGGACAGCGCTGCAAACCATGTTGGCAAAGTATTGCGAATGAAACCTCAGGAGCCTCTCATTCTGTTTGATGGTGAAGGTTCTGCGTATCGGGGGAAAATTGAGAGCATCAGCAAAAAAAGCGTGGTGGTGCAACTTGAGCATCTCATAGAAGGGAGTGCTGAGTCACCGCTGTCGGTTCACCTTGGGCAAAGCCTGAGTCGCGGAGAACGGATGGATTATGCGATTCAGAAAGCGACAGAAGTCGGCGTAACGGACATCACGCCACTGTTCAGTGAGCGCTGTGAAGTCAAACTGAATAAAGAACGTCAGGACAAGCGATTACGTCACTGGCAGCAGGTAGCCATCAGTGCCTGTGAACAATGCGTCAGAAATCGTGTACCTGTGATTCATCCCGCGATGTCTGTGGAGGACTGGATGGCACAGCAAACCTCGGAGCTTAAGTTTGTATTGCATCACCGTACCGAACGCAGGCTGGACGGTTATGAACAGCCTGCTTCTGTTTCTCTGTTGATTGGTCCTGAGGGTGGGCTGACAGCCGATGAAATTCAGCGGGCGGAACAAAGTGGTTTCAATGCGCTGGCTCTGGGGCCAAGGGTATTACGCACTGAAACCGCGCCGGTCTCTGCTATCACGCTAATGCAGTATCTTTGGGGTGATCTTCGTTGAGCCTGAGCGTCTTGAGCTTTTGATCAACCAGCTCAAAGTTTGGAATACAGCAGGGTAACTGATTAACGGTAACCTGCATTCTATCGGCTATTCCGAGCTCCCCTTCGGTTGTCTGAAGGTCTGCTGGCAGAAGTTCCAGGGGTTGGGGTACACCCTGAATCACTATTGCGTAAAAAGGAATCTCAGTACCTTCTGTGACAGTATTCAGCACCGCCAGTCTGGCACTGGCTGAAAATTCAGCAAAACGACGCTGGTTCAGGCGTTCGAAAGCGATCAGAGGAATTTGTAGCCCGCGCCAGACGACATCACCCAGATACCAGTCTTCTGTCTGTTCTTTGCCGGAAGGGCGGGTGTAGTCAACAATATCCACGACACAGGCAGCAGGTACCAGTAGTGGCTTTTGTTGCATCGGGATCAGCAGTGACGAAATTTTTCTGGCATCGGTCATGACTTACACCTCCTGAATATCGTCATTACCAATAAGGCGTTCAATGGCTTTAAGCAGTGTTACTTCCTGGAATGGCTTACCGAGATACTCATTAACACCGATGGCTGCCGCCTTGCTTCGGTGTTTCTCACCGGTTCGGGATGTAATCATAATGATTGGCAAGTCTTTCAGTCTTTCATCGTTTCGTATCGAAGTGGCGACTTCAAAGCCATCCATCTTGGGCATCTCGATATCCAGCAACAGGATATCGGGTTGACGTTCATGCAGCTTGTGCATGGCTTCAACGCCGTCACGGGCCGTTTCCACATCAAAGCCCTGCCGGTTTAACAGACGACTGGTGACCTTTCTCATGGTGACCGAATCGTCAACGATGAGGACTTTTCTGAGGGCACTGCGTTGTAAGCCTTTATGAGAGAGCAGGTCGATGGAATGCTGCTGAGTGCTGAATTTACGGATCAGCGCTGCCGGATCAACAATAATAACGACCCGGCCGTCGCCTAGAATAGTAGCGCCGTTCACACCCGTCAGAGTCGCAAACTGGGGGCCCAGATTGTTGACAACAATATCCCTGCTGCCCAGTAACTCATCAACATGCAGGGCGTACTTCTGTTCCCCCCGGTCAAGCAGAACCACAGGGCAATTGCCTTCCTGAATATCGGGTTCCAGATTACCAAGCAATTGCCCAAGGAACAGCACCTGGTATTCTTCACCGGCATACTCCAGAGGTTGTTGATTCTGGAAGCAGCTCAACAGTGTATTTGGTGCTATGGTTGTAACGCCGTCTATGGACTGTAGCGGCAGGGCATACAACCCGTCGCCAACCTGAACCATCAGAGCCCGGTTCATAGACAGGGTGAATGGCAGTCGCAGCCGGAAGCAGCAACCTTGGCCACGGGTGCTTTCAATTTCCATACTGCCACCCATCTGCCGGATTTCCGTGTTTACCACATCCAGACCGACGCCTCGTCCTGAGATCTGGGTGACGGTTTCAGCAGTAGAAAAGCCGGATTCAAGAATCAGTTGAATCAGGTCGGTATCCGAGAGTCTGTGTTCCGGAGCGATCAGTTCCTTTTCAAGCGCTTTTGTCCTGATAGCATCAACATCTATGCCCGCACCATCGTCGTGCAATTCGACGATGACATCAGAGCCTTCACGTTTAACAATCAGTTCCAGTTGTCCGGTTTCCGGTTTGCCAGCAGCACGACGGAGTTCTGCTGATTCAATACCATGACTGACCGCGTTACGTATCAGATGTTCAAGCGGTGCAAGAATCCGATCCAGCATGGTTCGATTCATTTCACCTTCGGCATTTTGAACGTTCAGTTTCACCGGTTTTTCCAGCTCGCTGGACACCTGACTGGTGATTTTCTTCAGCCTTGGCAACAAACGGGCAAAGGATACCATTCGGGCCTGCATCAGCTTGTCCTGCAATTGAATCTGCGTTCTGGACTGCTGCATCAGCAGGGATTCGGTTTCACTGCTTCTGTCGAGGATGGCAAACCGAAGGTCGGCAAGGTCAGTGGCAGACTCCATAAGCGAGCGTGACAGCTGGGTCAGCTCGGAATAACGATCCATTTCCAGAGGATCAAAGTCAGGAGCATTCTGGTCGCCTTCGTGGCGTGACAGTATTTGTGTTTGCGTTTCAATGTCGAGTCGCTTTAACTGCTCGGTGACCCGGGTGATAGTCGTTTCCATTTCATCCAGAGTATGACGAATCTCTGTGGCTTCCTGCTCTATACGTGAGCGGTTAATGCCGGATTCTCCCGAGAGATTAATCAGCTGTTCAAATAACTCGGCTGAAACACGCATCATCTCCCGGTTCGTCTGCAACTGCTGTGATACCGGGGTCGAAAGCTTTGTGGTGGTTGGCAGCCTGGCCTCAATCCGGATGTCAGGAGTCAGTCGTATTGGCTCCTCATCTTCTGTGCTGATTTCTGTCTGCAGTTCAACAACGTGTGCGTCCTGCTGCAGGTCTTCAACAATACCCTGGTCCGTGCGGGTCAGATAATCCGGCAGCGGGTGTACGTCTTGTGTCGTTGGCTGCTCTGAAGGTTCAACCTGATTACTCTGGATTTGCTCAAGCCACTCATTCAGTTTCTGAACATAACTGAGCGCGGCAGGAGCCGGCCGGTTGGCTTGTACAGCCTGCAGTACCTGATCTAGGTGGTCATGGGAAGCCCTGATCAGGCTGACAGGTATGTTGTCGTACGATGTTTTTCCTGCAGCCTCACTGGCAACGATAAATTCATAAAAGCCTTCCAGAGCGTGGCTAAGGTCTGCCAGTTCCGGCAGCTCAGACATTCTTGCTCCCCCTTTCAGGGAGTGAAGCAGGCGTTGCAGCTCTTTAACCGGCTCCAGTTCAGCAGTATTTTTGAGCCAGCTTTCCAGCGCTTCATGGGCATCTTCGGTTAACTCAAAAGCTTCTTCCAGAAACAGCTCAAACAGTTCGAATTCCGAAGCGTCTTTGCTTTCTTGACCAGAAAGTTGATAGGAAGGCTGGTTGAGAGGTTGTTCGTCAGTCTCAGAGGGTACTGAATGATGAGGCTCTGCACTTGTGAGTAACGCTTCCAGTGCATGCCTGAGCTCGGTGAACACACTTTGGGGATGCTCCGGAGTCTGCTGTCCTGCAATCTGGTTGAGCATTTTCAACAGTGTCTCAAAACCGTTTTGCAGCGGAGCCACCAAAGGTACAGGCAGCTGCTGGGTGTGGGTGTCCAGAAAATGGCAAATATCTTTCAGGATATTGCTCAGCTCGGCAACAGGTTGCAACGAGTGCTCCCGGCAATGGTGTCCCAGCGTACCCAGCTCGTCCTGCAATTGCCTGATCTGGGAATGATCAATACCGTGTTGCCAGTGTTCCGGGTAAGTGTCTGCCAACAGTAAAACATCAAGACCTTCAGAGGGCAGCAGTGTGCTTTCTAATGGGCTGTCCTGCCCGGTTTCAGGTTGTGAAATAAGCTGCTGATGCAGCATATCCAGCCATGACCGGTAGCCCTCGCTGTCAAGATATAACTCGTTCGGGTTATCGCTGAGCTGGTTCAGTGCATCGGTGATGAGCAGGCAGCCCTCCTGCAGGGTTCGGGTTACCTCTTCATTGGCAGGGATTTCATGAACTCTGAACTCTTTTACATGATATTCCAGCGCATTAACCAGTTGTGCCAGCGTATCAAAGCCAGACATTCTGGTAATGCCCTTGAGTGTATGAAAGGCCCTCTGGACATCGTCACTGATCTGCAAGTGATGACTTGTGCTTTGAACCTTGTCGATGAACTGCTCAACGGTTTTCAGATGGTCTCTGGCTTCTGTCTGGAACACGGTCAGAAGCTGATCTTCCGAAGAGTCGATATCACTAAGCTCTGTTTGTTCAGAATCAGCAGGCTCTGGGCTAGAGTCTTGGGTAGATTCTGGGATAGATTCTGGGATAGATAGTTGACTGCTAACGACTTCACCGAACTGAACCGCAATATCATCATCGTCGTCTTCATCAGGCGCATCCGGATGCTCAGGTGCTGAGTATTGTTCACCATTCGCCAGAGCGTCTGCCATTTCCATGCAGACCAATACATCCGGAGTCAGAAGTTGGTTGTTATTGCTGTAATCCTCCAGTAATGCAGGGAGCATACTGTTGACACGGAATACAAGGTTCAACATGTCAGGAGAAAATTCCGCAGTGCCTTCAATCAGCCGGTTAAGCATGTTTTCAATAGACCAGGCCAGTTCACCAATTACACTGGCTTCAACCATACGTCCACTGCCTTTCAGTGTGTGGAAGGCTCGTCGTATTTCGGTCAGTACTGTCTGATTATCTTCGGACTGCTGCCATTCTGGCAAAAGGCGGGTGAGTTGCTCCTGAACCTCATCGGCTTCTTCCCTGAACACGGCCAGTAAATCATCATCTATCAGATCAGGCTCTGCTTCAGGCTCTGTTTCTGGTGAAAATCCGGGTTGTGGTGAGTGTGGTGAAGGTAACTCATGAGCTTTTACTTCAGGCTCCGAAAGAGTGATTTCCGAAGTAAACTCTATCGCCTGCTCCGGGTCTGGCAGACCGGAAGGCTGCCTGTTTAAGTAGGCTTCGGGCGCAGGCTTCAGGAGTTTTTCCAATGGATCATCAATCTGGAAGACAGCTTTTGAAGAAGGTTTAAGTGCTTCAGGCTCTTCCATTTCAACCAGTGTCAGATTGCCATTGGCAAAAGCTGAAAGGTCATTTTCAATTGGCTCTGGAGTATCTTGAATAGAGGGTGCAATGAGCAACTTGGACAGACTTTCTCCAGCCATTTCCAGGATGGCGTCTGAATGTTCCGAGCCGGGATCTGTCAGTCGGTCAAGGTAATACTCGATGGCAGATACGACATCTGCAGTGTTTTCCAGAGCTTGCTTGTCTGGCAGGTTGCCTTTCTTATTAATCCATTCACTCATCATAAAGTCAGCGCACTGACGAATGATATTGGCAGCCTTGGTAAAGGGCGTCATGCCCAGTCCACCATGGGCTATTCGCATCAGATCGCAGGCACTTTGCAGATAAGCCGGGTCAAACTGATGATCAACGTACTCGGTAATGGTCTCCTTAGTTTGTTTCAGATTCTCACGGGCTTGCTCTATGACGCTGGCAAACACCTCATTGAGCAGAGGCGTTGTATCATTTTTCTGCCCGCTGACAAACTGGTTGAGAACCGTTTCCAGTTTCAGTAACCCAGCGGCAATGGTCATTAATGCGGTTTCAGCGTCATGGCCCTGAGAACTTTGCCCGGTTTCAACCAGATCATTCAGCTGTTGCCTGAATTGCCGCACCTGTTGTCCCTGCTCTTCCAGTCCCAGCATCGACAATGTGTCGCTGACCTGCTGCACAATAGGAATCTGGTTCTGAAGAATCAGAGGATCGGGCTCTGTCGCCAGCAGGTACAGGTCAAAGGCGTCCTTAATGCCAGCCAGCTCATCGTTTAGTGCCTGTATGACCGGAATGGCCGCTTCGTTTCCGATGAAGGAGCTGTCTTCACTGTTTTTCAGCGCTTCATCGAGTTTGTATCGAACTCTCAGGGAGTTACCAAAATTACCATCGCTGTCTGACTGGGCAATGAAATACAGTAGCCCTCTGAACAACTGGTCATCAGGTGTTGTATTGATAAACGACGGCCCATTAGCAACAAAGGCTCTAAGCTGCATATCAACCGAGCGTAGCAGGTTGGTGATGTACAGGGTTTGCCTGATACCCCCGCTTTGTATGCCTTCTACCAGTGCGATGCAGGCTTCCCACAATGGGCTCAGGGGAGCATCCCAGCTCAGGTTTTGCAGCTTGGCAAAGATGCGTGCCATAAACTGCAGCTGTTGTTCTCTTTGTTGTTCGCGCAGATAAGCGGCCAGTACCACCTGATATTTCTGTCGTATTTTGGGCAGCAGATTCGACAGACCGGACTGCTCCAGCTTACTGATCTGTTCACTGCTGAGAGCGGGAGGGTAGCCGGGAATATAAGGGTAGAAAAAGGCGGCTCTGGATAGGGTGTCTTCACCGCGCAGGCTGCGCATTTCATTGATCAATGGCAACAAGGGCATTGGGCGATCCAGCCCTGAGTGAACCACCTGTTCGATATAACCGGGAAGTTGCAGAATCGATTGCATCAGGCACTCATGGGCGTCGTCCAGATCCTTAACCCCTTTGCGACTGACAGCTTCGAGCAGTTTTTTCAGCTCTTCTGCAAGTAATGTTGCACCACCCTGTTGCAGCATTTTCAGCGTTTTATGCACCTGACTGGCAAGCCCAAGGCAGGTTTCCAGATGCTCCGGGTTGCCCGGCTCGTCCAGATGTTTTTCCAGTGCCTGACGGGCTTCTGCCAGAACATTACTGATTTCCCCTTTTACCCAGTCAAGGCCGACAGGGTTTCCGGTACTGTCCTGCTCAGGGAGATTGTTCTCTAAATGATTATTGTTGGCATAGCCCTGTTGTTCTGCCATGAACGGCTCCATTAAAAGCAACCAGGGCTTTGCCCTTTGTTCTGTTTAAACTGCATCTGTTCAAACTGCTTCTGTTTAAACGGTTTAGCTGCCTTGTTCAGGCTGAAGCAGTCAGGTGATCATCATCAATGCCGGTGGTGACTTCAGCGCCTACTGACTGTCCGATAAAGTCTTCTGCCGACGCGCCTTCTGAAGCAGCTGGCAGACGGAAGCCGGAAACGGACTGACGCATTTCAACGGCCATTTCAGCCAGTGTGCCTACAGAGTTTACGGTTGCTGTGGTTCCTGATGCTGTTTGATGAGTGATGTCCCGAATAGTAAGCATGCGCTGGGAAATTCGGGCGGCAGACTCCGTCTGGTTTCGCGCAGTCGATGAGATATCCCGAACCAGTGTCGCAAGATTACTGGACACCTGTTCAATTTCTTCCAGTGCGATACCGGCATCTTCTGCCAGTCGGGCCCCGCTGACGACCTGCGAGGTAGTCTGTTCCATGGAGGTAACCGCCTCATTGGTGTCATTCTGAATGGCAGTGACCAGCCCCTCTAACTGTCGGGTAGCGCCGGATACCCGCTCTGACAGGCGTTGAACCTCATCGGCAACGACCGCAAAACCCCGTCCGGCTTCACCGGCCATGGATGCCTGAATGGCAGCGTTGAGCGATAGAATATTGGTCTGGTCAGCAATGTCGTTAATGAGTGAGATGATGTCACCGATTTCCTGAGAAGACTCGCCCAGTCGTTTAATTCGCTTGGAGGTATCCTGTATCTGATCCCGTATAACGTTCATGCCGTTTATGGTGTTGCGAACCACCTGGGCACCGTTGGTAGCAATATCTACTGAACGACTGGCCACCTCGGCAGACTCGGCAGCATCTCTGGATACCAGACGCATGGATTCGGACATGTCGTTAACCGACTGTGTTGTGATGTTGATTTCCTGTACCTGGTTTTCTGCAGCCTGTGCCATTTCGATGGCAGTGGTCTGGGTTTTCTGGGCCGAGTTATCCACTTCAACTGCAGACTGGTTGATGGTGTTGACCAAGGCTCGCAGTTGTTCAATAGAAAAGTTGATAGAGTCTGCAATGGCTCCGGTAAAGTCTTCGGTTACAGTGGCTGTGACGGTCAGGTCACCGTCAGCAAGGTCTTCCATTTCATTCAGCAGGCGCATGATCGCCTTCTGGTTGGCTTCATTCTGTGCCCTGGTTTCAGCCAGTCGCAGTCGGGTCGCGCGGTTGATACTCATTGCTACCAGTATCAGGGCAATGAAGGCAATGATACCAATGACCACGGCAAAGGTTTCGTTTACAAAACGGGACTGTGCTGTGGCTTCAAAAGTGTCCTGCAGGATGGACGTTTGTTGCAGCAATTGTTGGGCGTCGGTAAAAATCATGTTGGACGCTGCCCGTACCTGGAACAGTTCCGGCGAGATCTCCAGAATTTCATCGACGCTGTTTTCGACAAAGCTGAACAGGTCGGCAATCTCGGCAAGGCGGTCTAAGGCTTCATCGTCGTTGACCTGATTAATACGCATGGCTTGATTGCCGTACAGCATGCCTTCAAGCACCCGGCCAAAGAGTCTGGCATCACGTCCAAAAGTGTCTGCTGCCATTATGGCGTCTTCACCACCGCGTAATACTTTTGATACGTTGGCAACAATTCTTTCTGCCAGCCAGGGCTGGCGTTGTGCAAGCGCAACCTGGTCAGCAGCGGTGCCACTTTCCAGCAGAATATCAATGACTTCGTCGTATTCCACTTGCAGCTGTGGAATGGTGTCGCTCAAAGTGCCCGCCATGTTATGCAGGTTAAGAACGGTCTCTTCAGCGGCAAGAATGTTGTCGGCTTCCGTTCTCAGTTCAGCCCATGAAGCCTCAATGGACTCCATCTGGTTGATTGCCGAGGTGTCACCGGGCTGCATGTAAGGGGAAACAGTGACACTGGAGTTGTTCAGGGAGCTGAAGGTTTTGTCGAACTCGTTGCGGGCTTCCCGTAGCAGGGTAAAGGCTTCTTCCTTGCCCTCGGCAGCTTCCGAAGCGTTGGTGGATATCCGCTGTGACAGCACCCGCAGTTCACCGGAGTTGGAGATTAACCGCTGGCTGAGGCTGTTTTCCTGGTTGATGTAAACAAACGCTGCCGACATAACCACCAGTGATAAAATTAACAGCGTAATCGCCCCGGCTGTTGCGCGATTGCCTGCTATCCCCCCGGCGCGGTCTGCGTTGATGCCTTTCATTATTATTATTCCCGTTCAGGTTCGTTCAAATGCTCAATGCAAGAAAGTGTTTTATTCGTTAGCCGCCATCAGAAAATCTGAATGCCTGACCAGTTTATCGAAACTGAAAACAAGGTATTCTTTTTCCAGGTTATAGCTGCCTTCGATAAAGTAATTAATAGCCTCTGTCGTATCCGATGAAGTGGCTGATGCCTGTTCACTAAAACGCTCAGAAGGGAATTGCATCATTCCCTGTACTTCATCAACAATAATACCTGCAACCAGCGGCTTCTGGTCAATAACCATAATTCGTCGTGTGTTTTGTGCAGATGGAGCGGGCAGGCCCAGAAACTCAGACAGGTCGATAATGGGAACCAGACGACCACGAACGTTGGATACGCCTTTTGCCCAGCTTTTGGTGCCGGGTAGTGGTGTTATCGCAGGCACTGGCAGGATCTCGGTAATATCACTGATGCTAACGACGTATTGATGTTGATTCAGCGTAAAGCCAATGCCTGCCCATGGAGCACTTTGTTCCCTGTATTCCGGTGGCTCACTGGCATGCAGAATGGTCCGGGTCTGCATTTGCTGAAGCAACTCGAAGGGGGTTAGCCCGGTTGCTTCGTGGGTAATGGCCGCTGCTTGTTCTTCTGTTGGTATTTGCATGGCTATTTTGCTCACGACTGCCTGGTCAGACAGGTATCAGGCTGGTCACTTTTGTCAGAG
Organism: Endozoicomonas montiporae CL-33; assembly: GCF_001583435.1. Taxonomy (NCBI): domain Bacteria; kingdom Pseudomonadati; phylum Pseudomonadota; class Gammaproteobacteria; order Oceanospirillales; family Endozoicomonadaceae; genus Endozoicomonas; species Endozoicomonas montiporae. The sequence continues at coordinate 449,015 of NZ_CP013251.1, forward strand.
TATTCAGTAATACTTTTTCATCGATAGGTTTGGTCAGGTAATCCCTGGCTCCCTGTCGTAATCCCCACACCTTATCGGTTTCCTGATCTTTTGTCGTGATTATGATAACGGGTATCTGGTGAGTTTCCGAGTCTTTAGACAGTTGTCGTGTTGCCTGAAAGCCATTCAGTCCCGGCATTACTATGTCCATCAGTACGGCATCCGGTTTTTCCTGACGGCATATTGCAACACCATCAGCACCGTTTTCTGCGGTAATCACACTGTGACCATTTTTTTCAAGTATGGCTTTCAGTCGATACAGCTCGGTGGGAGAGTCATCAACTATTAAGACATTGGCCATATTTCCCCCTTTTCAGGTTGACCCTATATTGTTCTTATTTGAGGAAATTGATTGTCCTGATCATGCATCAACTTCCTTTTTTGATACTGTGCCTGCTGATACGGATGATGAGCGGTCACTCGTTCATCAGTTCCAGTGGTTGTCTGCAGTGTTTACGAATGGCACCGAGTAATTCGTCCCTGCTGAACGGTTTGGTCAGGTAGTGATCCGATCCGACCACGCGGCCTTTAGCCCGGTCGAACAGTCCATCTTTACTGGAAAGCATAATGACGGGAGTGTCTTTATAAGCGGGGTTACTTTTGATGAGTGTGCAGGTCTGATATCCGTCGAGTCTGGGCATCATGATATCGACAAAGATAATGTCAGGGTTGCTGTTAGCTATTTTGGCCAGTGAGTCAAAACCGTCTGTGGCGGTGATAACGTGGTAACCCGCTTTTGTTAACAGTGCTTCAGCCGTTCTGCGGATAGTCTTGCTGTCGTCGATGACCATGACTTTCAGATGATCGTTAAACTCATCCATGCACTTCCCCCGGATTCCCTCATGTACAGAGTACAGCTTCTCAGTCTGAGTTTGTCCTGAAAAGAGCAAACCGCCTGTTTCTTCTTCTTGCATGGCCGATTAGCTTTTGTGAGTCAATTTTTATTGTTCAAAGCGATACCGGCATCTGCATTTTTTAGCACATAAGTGTTATCTGTGACTAGGAGTCTGTCGGGCTTATCCGACCGTAGCGAGGAAAAGTCCGGTTTGAGACAGGTTTGACGATCGTTTGAGGCGAATAGCGGGCTATTCAACGAAAAGAATCGTCAAAAATGGTCAAATCCGGCTTTTTCGCAGTAGGTCAGTGGTAAGTCCGACAGACTCCTAGACGCAGTCAGAGGTTTATTACCAATAACGGAAAGAGTTAAAGGTTTTAGTCTGAAGGTCGATGCTGCCTGTAATCAGATCCAAATCAAAAACGCAGGGAATGCTAATGAAAATGAGAGTGTCACTGGCAGCGGGGGTATTCCTGGGCTGCCTCTCAATGAGTACTACCTGTTTAGCAGAAACCCTGCTGGATGTAGTGAACAAGTCTCTTAAAACAAATCCTCAAGTACTTGCCAGCCTGAATCGTTACCGTGCTCAAGTAGAGAATGTAGATGCTGTCTGGGGAACGTATCTTCCCAGTGTTGACATAACAACAGGGGTTGGCAGGCAAAAAAGACACTATGACGAGAATCCCAATAATGACAAGATTTTTACCCGTGAAGAAGCTTTTTTGTCGGTGAAACAAAATCTGTTTTCGGGGTTTAATACCCAGAATAATGTTGACAAGGCTCGCCACCAGGCTGATGCGGAATTTTTCCGCCTGAAGAACACCTTGCAGGATGTGAGCCTGAAGATAATTGACGCTTACATTAAAGTTCTTCAGCAGAGGGATATGGTTGACCTGGCTGTTGAGAACCTGAGGCTGCATGATGATACATACCAACAGATTGAACAGCGAACCCGTCAAGGGGTTGCAAGAAAATCTGACCTTACCCAGGTTGAGGGCCGTCGCGCTCGTGCCAATGCCAATGTCATTAACTCCCGTAATAATCTTGTGGACGCCGAAAGTGAATTTTTAGCCTTGGTTGGATCAATGCCGACAGAGCTGGAACAACCGGGTTCATGGAAACTTAAAATGCCTGCTTCACTGGAAATTGCTTTGCAGAATGCGATTGATTCACACCCTGATGCACTGGCTTCTGCTTATCAAATCAAATCTTCACAATCCGAGTATGAATCCCTGAAAAGCAGCTTTTTTCCAAAGGTTGATATTGAACTTGACCAGAACTGGAAAAAGAATGCGGATGGACAAATTGGTCCTGCCCGAGATGCAACAGCAATGCTGAAATTAAAGTACAACCTGTTCAGAGGTGGCTCTGACAAAGCCCGTCTGGATGAAAGTGCTTACCGCGCAGAAGAAAGTCGTGCTCAGCGTGACAGGGTGCTACGTAAACTTGAAGAAACTTTGCGAATAGCCTGGGCTGCTTACGAGTACATCCAGCAGGAGCAGGAATTTCTGCGTTTGCATGAAGCTTCCAGCCGTGAGAGTGTTGAAGCCTATCGTGAGCAGTTTAACATAGGTAAAAGAACGCTTCTGGATCTACTGGACAGCGAAAATGAACTTTTTCAGTCAAGTCGTAACCTGACGTCAGCTATCTATCAGGAAGCTTTTGTCCGTTACCGGGTTCTTGCAGCTACCGGAGAACTGCTGACTGCTCTTGGTATTGAAATGGCAGATAGCTGGGAATAAGCCAGAAACAAGTTATACCAATTCCGCTTTCTAAATATGATCATGAGCCAGTCATTCCGAATCGCTGGCTGGCTACTTTTGCCCTCTTGGGTTGTGGGGGTATTGCGAGGAATTCTTACGCAGACCCAGTGGTTTGTAATGACTGTGCAATTTATCATTTGCCACCATGTTGCAAAAGCCGGGTCATTTGATCTGGCTTTTTCTTCTCATAGTTTCTGATCTTCTACTAGCCTTATTCGTCGGAAGGAAATTAACCGTAGTCATGTCTGCCCCGGATCAGACACTACATGTTAACTATTCAAAAAATAAATTTCAGACAGGTAACTATGAAAACCGATAACGCTTACTTTATCTCATATGTCACAGTTCTGGCGACGTGTCAGGTTGTATTGGCATGCCTGCGTGCGGATAGAGTTATTCAGCTCATACACACTTTTAAGGCCTTGCAATACTTTCAACACAAGAGGGCTGATATATGAAGGTGGTCGTGGTAACAGCTTGTCCTACAGGTATTGCGCATACTTATATGGCGGCAGAAAAACTGACAGAAGCTGCGTTGTCCCAGGGACACGATGTGAAGGTGGAGACTCAGGGGGCAATGGGCATTGAAAATGAAATCACTCCCCTTGATATAGAAGAAGCTGATATTGCCCTGTTTGCTGTTGATATTGCTGTTGAAGGTGAAGATCGTTTTGGCAGTTTGAAAGTGGTCAAAGTACCTGTTGCGGAAGCCATTCGAAACCCCGATGCGGTCATGACGCAACTGGGGCGAAGTGTCTCTGCATCCTGAACCCGATAACTACACAATGTCACAACCCGGCTTTTTCACTCATTCTGCTGATCGCAGTGGTTGCCAGCGCTTATGATCAAATCACTGCTTTCCCGGAAAGAGGTGACCCGGCTGGAGCTTTTCCAGAAGGGACTATCACACTGGTTTAAGGACGATCGTCAATTATTAAAACAGAACAACAGGAGATGCCGGGAGCAATGAGCAGTAAGGAACTTGTGTTTACCTGTGAGTTGATCAATGGGCTGCATGCCCGTCCAGCCAGTGCGTTTGTCAGGGAGGTTCAGGCGTTCAGTGTTGAAGTCATTCTTGAGAACCAGAGAAACGGCAGGCGTGCAAGTGGCAACAGTGCGCTATCCCTTATTTCTGCAGATGTTGCTTACCGGGATGTTTGTAAGCTGACCATTACGGGAGGGGATGCAGACAAAGCCCTGGCCCGTCTTCGGTACTTTATTCAAAAAGAACTGCCTAAAAGTGACTCGGCGGTTGCGTCCTCGGGTTCTTCTTACTTGCCTCCCTCCCTTCGCGCCCTGACCATGAATGTTGCAAAGGGGCATGCAACGGGTGAAGGCTGGGCCAGAGGGACTCCGGTTTGCCTTAAAGAATACCGCTTTCTGCCCAATCAGGACCATGCTGTCTATGCCGGTGTCACCGGAGAACGTTTACGGCTGGTTGGTGCTTTGGAACAGGTTCAGAAAAACCTTCTTCAGGCCATTGAAAAAGCAGAGCTTGTGGCCGAGCGCGAAGTTCTGGGGGCGCATTATACGCTTGCCTGTGATCCTGACTTTAAAAGAAGACTGCTGGATCACGTCAACAACGGCCTTTCTGTGGTGGAAAGTATTGAGGCCACGCTGGAGCACTTCACCCACGCGCTGAAAAGTGGCGACAGTGCCTATTTGCAGGACAGGGTAATGGATATCCGTGACCTGTGCGATCAGCTCATGTACTTTTCTTACGGTAGTGGCTGTCTATATACACCGGATGTTCTTAATCAACACAGTATTTGTCTGGCTGATAATCTGACGCCCAGTCAGCTTCTTGCACTGGACCATCGTTACCTTAATGGTCTGGTGCTTGAGTCTGGTGGCAAAGCATCGCATACCGTACTGATTGCACAGGCAAGGGGTATTCCTGTGGTTGTGGGTGCTGAAGGCGCGCGAGAGTTGATGAACACTTCCGCTGAAGTGATTCTGGATGCTGGTCTGGGGGTGTTGATTGGTGACCCTTCCAGAGAAGTGGCTCGTTACTATCAGCAGGAACGCCGAAAGCAGCAGCGGATGAACGAACGATATCATCCTTTTATTAACCGGCAGGCAAAAACGCTGGATGGCATAAGGCTGGAGGTTGGAGCCAATATCGTTGGAGTGGAAGATGCCGAGCAGGCTTTTGGTCAGGGGGCTGAAAGTGTCGGACTGTTTCGCACAGAAATGATTTACATGCAGAGAGAACAGGCACCGGATGAAAATGAACAGGTGTGTACTTACAGCAAACTATTGAGGTTGGCTGAAAATCGTTCAGTGATTATCCGGACAATGGATGTGGGTGCGGATAAACCGGTGGACTACTTTGAACTGGAAGACGAAGACAATCCCTTTCTGGGGTATCGGGCTATCAGGCTTTATCCTGAATTTCTGGATCTTTTTCGAATTCAGATCCGGGCGATTCTGATTGCTGCCTGTGAACAGCCTGCATCTGTCATGATCCCAATGGTCAGCTGTCTGGATGAAGTGCTGTGGGTCAGGGATGTTATTCACAATGTTCAGAAAGAAATGACCCAGAATAACGAAGCCTTTGGAACGATTCGTCTGGGGATTATGCTGGAAGTGCCTTCTGCCTGTCTGATCATTGACCAGCTGGCTGATTATGTTGATTTTTTCAGTATTGGTAGCAACGATCTGGCTCAATACTTTCTTGCGGCAGACCGTGATAATGAAAAAGTAAGCAATCTTTACAGCTATCTGCACCCTTCCTTCCTGCGCCTTCTGAAAATGGTGATGAACGAAACCAGACGGTATCAGGTCTGGACCGGACTCTGCGGTGAAATGGCCACCGATCCTGAAGCCTTACCACTACTTGTTGGTCTGGGTCTGGATGAAATCAGCTTGCCGGGAACTATTATACCCGCAATAAAAGAGAAGCTGAGTCATCTCGCCTCTTCTGATTGTCGAAAGTTGTTGGATCAGGCTGTAGTTTGCAACAGCGTTCAGTCGGTACAGAGTTTACTGAAGACCTTTCGCAGTGACTTTACGTCCCGAACGATTTTCGACACTGCCATCGTCAATCTTGATTACGAAGCTCTCAGTAAAGAAGAAGCGGTTAAAGAGCTGGTTGATATGATGTTACTGGACGGGCGTCTGTTGGATGGTAGCCAGGTCGAAGAAGCTATCTGGGCACGTGAAGCCCTGTACTCCACAGAAATGGACAATGGTATTGCCATTCCCCATCTGCAGTCGGAGCATGTCCTGTGTCATTCTGTGGGTATTTTACGGCTAAGGGAATCGCTGTGCTGGCTGGGGGACAGTGAACCACAGGTGAATACGATATTCTTGCTGGCAGTGCCTGATGCCGTAGCGAAAGGTCAGCATATGAAGGTATTTTCCCGGCTGGCAAGAAAACTGGTCAAGCCTGAATTTATAGAGCGCTTCAACCGTTGCGATGACCCGCAACAGATCATCGGGTTGTTGCGGGAAGAAATCGAGTTGTCAGAGGGTTAAAGTCAATTCATTGCTCAAGCAGGTTTTTCAGAAAACCGAGCTGGTCGTCTTCATAAAGCAGCTCAACGTGCCTGTCATAAGGGTTCTCCTCTTTGTCCAGCCGGGCTCTCAGGTTTGCATCGTCCTGTGGCAGATAATTGGGTACGGTTGGAGGTACACTCGTGGCTCTGTTCTGTAGTTGAGCCGCGTTGGTGAGCTCACCTTCCCGTGCCAGCAGTCTTCGCCATTGATCACAAAACCGGGTAGCTAATTGTTGTTGCACCATCGGAAGCTCATAATCCTGATTGCTTTCAAGGCGGTTAATGTCGAAGTCATCACAAAAGCGCATGTCTTCAAGGCGAATAGTATCTCTCATCACTTTTGCCGCAAGGCTGTCCTGATGCCCTGTGCCTGCAACAATGCCGGCAACGAAATCGGCAACAGGAGGTGTGACAGATTCACACTCAAGAAGAAATGCTTTGCATTCCGCTTCAGCACGGGGATCAGGCTTTTTGTTCAGCAGATCCTGTTCTGATACCCCGGTTGCCATGATTCCCAGCTGGATAAGTCGAACAATGTCGCTATTTAAGTATACAGCTTCTGGGTGTGTAGACATGCGATGTTGCTTTATTAGCAACTCAAACAGTAATGCTTTCCGGGAAGTATGCGTATTGCCAAATCGAGGGTCTGTCGCTTTATGCTGAGGATCGCCTGCTTCCAGTGCCAATGGGGCTGACAGGCTGACAGGTCCAGCTTTTTTAGCAGGATCCTGAAATACCCTGAATCTATTGACCGCTGCGAGGTAGGCTGGTTGTTCTGCCAGACTATCAGGCGAGACATCCGGGTTGAGATAACCCCTCTGGTTGGGTGGTTTCTTCTCGCCTTTTGCCTCGGCGGGTGGAGGTGGCGGCGGTGGGGGAGGCGGTGGTTTACTCATACCCGGAGGTGGAGGCGGGGGAGGAGGGCTTTCCTGATAAGGCATCCTGATTTCTGGCTGATGAGCTGGTTCTGGCTGATAGTGCCAATCATCTTTGGCAGGCGTTTCTACCGGAGACGGTTGGGCGGGTCTTGCTGATGAAGTCGCCGGGGTTGTATCGGTTTGGCGGGTGCGTAAGAAATCATTGATTGAAATAGATGCAAAACCTTTGGGTATTGGAGGCGTGTTGATGCCTCTGCCCTGAAGTTGTGCTGCAAATCCGACTAAAATGGCTTCAGCGTCGTTTAATTCATTTCTGAATTCGCTGGTTTTTTCCCGGGTATAGTACTTATCGATTTTTCGAATACTGTCTGTCAGCTGGCTTCTGGCGCTATCTGCTTTTGCCGGGTCTTGCTGAAAAGCTTTTTTGTCGGGGGGAACCAGACGATTCATTTCGCCGTTTTCGTTGATGTGGATAATCGTAAACGGTTGGTTGTTCGGGGATGGTTCCGGAGCGTTGAGGCTTTGTATTATCGCATCAAGCTGTTCCAGCATATGATTTTGGGCACGCATTGACTGAACGGTATTCCACTGTTGACCAAAACGGTTCTTTAAACGATCCGTGTATGCTGCTTCATTAACATTAGATTCTGAAGCGTGAGGGTTAATGCTTCGCTCCCCCAGAGGGTTCGCACTGGATTGCTCTGTTACCCCGGTCGAAGGCGTATGGCGAGTGCCCTTTGCCGTTGATATTCGCCCATTGTCCGAAGACGGAGGCGAGGGTGTTTGAGGAGGTGGTGTGTAGGGGAAAGTCGGAGCCCCTCTGGTAGGCCTATCCGTTGGTGGGGGCATGACTCTTTACTCCTCTTTGCTTTTTAGAGGTTTAACGTTCTTGAAATGTTCTCCTGCTGTTTCTTCGTACTGGATATCAGTAATGGTGAGTTTTTTATTTTTGTCCAGTGTACTCAATGTCTCATCAAAGCCTGTTCGTATAGCGGCTGCCAGTTCATTTTTATCGGCTTTGGGGTGCATGAAGTAACCACCGCCAATCAGGGGTGATCTCAGAATGGGCAATTGGGGAAGGCCATGCTTTTTTGCATCAATATTCCATTGATTTTGTGCCAGAAGAATATTGGCACTGAATTGTTTTATGGATGCCAGCCATTTTTGCTTACCTTCTTCTGTGTCCGGATAGTTGCTGTTGGCTCCGGCAGAGCCATCTGGAGGAATGGCGTAGATCATGGCTCCGTTTGCAGGATCAGCTTCAGGGAAGGACTTATTAAAAACATCAATAAAAATGGTGCCTTCGTTATTTTTGGCGCCCGGCGGTTGATAGGCTGCAGCGCCAGATAACATGGACGCGTGTTTTCCAAATTGGCCGGGGCGAAATGAAACATACTCACCTTTGGTCTTAGCTTCAGTCAGCATACGCTCATGAATGGTTTTATAGAACATGGCTCCCGGGGTGGTGTCAGCGAACTCTCTGTTTATGCCTCCGTGTCCGAGAGCCAGATCCGGATTTCCACAGTTAACAGATGCCAGCTTGCCGGATAATGCTTCCTCCTTGTCACTGTGCCAGATGCTGGCGTAGCCCGTTGTCTTAGAAGGTTGCAAAAAGCTTTCCGTGACTTTTCCTAAACCGGCACCCGTCGGGCGAAATTCTTCAGAAACTTCTTCAGGAGAAACCGGTTTGGGTGGATCGGTCTTTGTACGCTTTTTCAAATTTTGTTGAGTTAGCTTTGATGGATCAAAGCCATCCGGGAAAACCTTTGTAGGTGGTTGACCAGGTGGGGCTTTTGGCGGCCCGCGACGAGTGGGGGGAAGTGGTTCTAGAATGTATTCACCTTCCTCGGTTGCAGCGCTACCAGTGGCTGGCCTGGCAGGTTGTGATGATGTTGCGTTTAACAGGGAGCTGAACGTGAAAATAATCCGTGGATAAGTGATAGGAGGTTCGGGAATCTGTGCATTTTCCAGCTCGTTTCGACAGGCTGCCAGTCTGGCTTCTGCATCCTGTGCTCTCTCGCCAAGTGCTTTACCCTCAGACCCTTTGTAGTGTTCCTGTACGGCGTTTAACTGTTCTTTCAGTTGCGTTTTGAGCAACTGGTATTTGTCTTTGTCTTTTAGCAACTCCGGACTGGGAGGAATCAGTGAAACCTGTTTTCCTCCATCATTCACCAGAATGAAAAAGGGCGTATTAGCTGCCATTTGTTCCGGCTGCTCCAGCTGTTCCAGCAGCCCGGGAATTGAATGGATAAAATTGACCTGTGCATTCAACTGTCTGGCTTCATGGGCCTGCTCGGTGAACTCTTGGGTGATGCGTTTTTGTTCGTTTACGTTGAGGGTTGGCGCTGTCTCTGAGGGTGTGCGCTGCCCAATGGTTTTACCCGGTGGTTTTGAGGAGTCGTGTGCAGGCGGAGGAAAAGACGGTTTTGCAGGTACGCTGGTTACTGTCTCTCCATTTTTTACGCCGGGTGGAGGAGGTGGTGGTGGATCAGGAATTTTCCCTGTGTATGGAGAACCTCCAATTGAAGAAGAATCATTCGAACTCATAGAGTCATCCTGAAGAAGACGGACTTATTGACTGGTTATCGGTCAGTAAAAGCAACAAATGAGAATCAAAAAGCGAGTCGCTATAATCTCCTCTATCCCAAATTCTTTTTAAGAAAACAACAGAGGCTGTAAGCCTGAATGATGAGTAAAAACTCCGCTCAACGATTTTTGTTCGATAACGCCGATGTAAGAGGCGAAATCATCTCCATGGACAGCTGCTTTGCCGATGCTCTGGCAGCCCATGATTACCCACAGAACGTTCGTGAACTGCTGGGGGAACTGGCAACAGCTGCCATGCTGCTCAGTTCCACCCTGAAGTTTGAAGGCATTCTCAGTTTGCAGGCAAAAGGTGAAGGCCCTTTGTCGCTGCTGATGGTTGAATGCACTGACCAGAAAACGTTCCGTGCCCTGGCTCGCTGGGAAGAAGGTGCTGACCTGTCTGGTCATGGCCTGAAAGCTCTGCTGGGTAACGGGACACTGGTTATGACGGTTGACCCTCATAAAGGCAATCGCTATCAGGGTATCGTTCCACTGCATCATGAATCTCTGGCAGACAGTCTGAAAGATTACTTCCAGCAGTCCGAACAACTGCCCACAGAATTCTGGATTGCCAGCAATGGTGATCAGTGCGCCGGCCTGTTGTTGCAGGCTCTGCCTGCCAGTGTTGAAGAGTCCGATGAAACTCGTGATGAATCCTGGAACCGACTGTCTATTCTGGCGAATACCGTCACCAGCGATGAGCTGCTGTCTCTGGATCATGAAACACTGCTGAACCGCCTTTACCACGAAGAAGACGTTCGCTTGTTTGACGAGGCACCTGTTGCATTCAGCTGCAATTGCTCGCGCCCGAGAAGTGCGAAAATTTTGCACAGCCTTGGGCGGGCAGAAATTGACGCTATTCTTGCCGAGAGCGGTGAAGTAGCGATGGATTGTCAGTTCTGCAACCAGAAATATACCTTCTCGGAAGCTGAGATCACGGCACTGTTTGATGGTCAGGAGCCTAAAACGCACTGACCTGTACTGTTCCCTCCCTCACACGCAGCCTGACATCATGTCGGGCTACTTTTTTCTGCACATCAACGCCCCGTGTCTCGATAGATAACATAAGACAACACTTCGGTGCCGACCTAAGGTATCTATGAGTACCTTCACTTGACAAACTTTGACTTCAGACAACGTTTTCTAACGGGATAACCGTTAGCTTATCCACCATGAAAAGCCGTTTAGGAATAAAGAAATTTTTTTGATGACAATAAGCCGAGATAATATAACGAAAAATAAGTTTTAGTTGCTGAATTAATAACCTAAAATAAGCGCAATCACATAAGATAACAAAGTTTTTCACAATAGAGCATATATAACTACTACAAGCCTGGGAGAGCTATTGCTATGAGCGAAGTCAATGTAAATGTCGTTTTGGACCCCGAAGCTCTGGCTGAGGTGGGTATCAAAGGCGTTAAAGAAATCGTTTACAACCCGTCTTATGATGCCCTGTTCGAAGAAGAAACCAAACCGGAGCTGGAAGGCTATGAACAGGGGATTGTGACTGAGCTGGGCGCTGTAGCGGTAGATACCGGAATCTTTACAGGACGTTCTCCCAAAGATAAATGGATTGTTAAGGATGACACCACAGAGAAAAATATGTGGTGGACCACGGAAGAGTCTAAAAACGACAACAAGCCTATCAATCAGGAAGTCTGGAATCACCTGAAAGGTCTGGTGACTGAGCAGCTGTCTGGTAAGCGACTGTTTGTGATTGACGGCTTCTGTGGTGCCAACCCGGACACCCGCCTGAGCATTCGTATTGTCACTGAGGTGGCATGGCAGGCGCACTTTGTGAAAAACATGTTTATACGTCCAACTGAAGAAGAGCTGAAGACCTTTGAGCCTGACTTTGTTGTGATGAACGGCGCTAAAACAACGAATCCTCTTTGGAAAGAGCAGGGATTGAACTCAGAAAACTTTATTGCTTTCAATCTGACTGAAAAACTGCAGGTTATCGGCGGCACCTGGTACGGTGGCGAAATGAAGAAGGGCATGTTCGCCCTGATGAACTACCTGCTCCCGCTTCGTGGTATTGCTTCCATGCACTGTTCTGCCAATGTTGGCGAGAAAGGTGATGTTGCTGTGTTCTTTGGTTTATCAGGTACCGGTAAGACGACATTGTCTGCAGACCCTAAACGGGCATTGATTGGTGATGACGAGCATGGCTGGGATGATGATGGGGTCTTCAATTTTGAAGGTGGCTGCTACGCCAAGACCATTAAGCTCTCTGAAGAAAATGAGCCCGATATTTACAATGCGATTCGCCGTGATGCATTGCTGGAAAATGTGACTGTTAATGCCGATGGAAAAATAGATTTTGACGACAGTTCCAAGACCGAAAATACCCGCGTATCTTATCCGCTCGATCACATCGATAATATTGTCAAACCGGTTTCCAAGGCGGGTCATGCCAAGCGGGTTATCTTCCTGACGGCTGATGCCTTTGGTGTTTTGCCTCCGGTAGCCAGGCTGACCCCGGAGCAGACCAAGTACCACTTCCTGTCCGGCTTTACTGCCAAGCTGGCAGGCACCGAGCGCGGTATTACCGAGCCAACGCCGACTTTTTCTTCCTGCTTTGGTGCCGCTTTCCTGACATTGCACCCGACCAAGTATGCGGAAGAACTGGTGACGAAGATGGAAAAGCATGGTGCAACGGCTTATCTGGTTAACACCGGCTGGAATGGCACTGGCAAACGCATTTCTATTCAGGCTACCCGCGCGATTATTGACGCCATTATGGATGGTTCAATCGACGAGGCAGAAACAGCAACCATGCCGTACTTTGGCCTGCATGTGCCCCAGAGTGTCAACGGTGTGGATGATGGCATCCTGAATCCTCAGGACACCTATCAAGACAAGGATGAATGGAAGCGTAAAGCAAAAGATCTGGCTGATCGTTTTATTACTAATTTCAACAAGTTCACTGACAACGAGGAGGGGAAAGCCCTGGTGGCTGCAGGTCCTAAGCTGAACTGATGAACAGCCCGGAAAAAATATAGAACCAACGTCTTTTATACCTTTAGTACCTGAAATAAAAACGGAAGCCTTGGCTCCCGTTTTTATTCAAAGTAAGGGTCTTCAAACATCTCAACCTGTTCTCTATAAGCATCTTCCATGCGGTTTTTTAATATTTTGAACGCGTGAAGGGCGGGTTCCAGTCTATCTGTAAGATAAGGGTTATCACTGGTTATTTTAAACAGCCTGTCTAATGAAGTGGTTAGTCTGATAGCAATAGGTGTTAAACCTTTAAGAGTACTGGGAGCATTTTCGATTTCATGGATAATAGAGGCTACTTCTTGTATTTTGGCCTTCCAGCTTTCATCCATTGAGTATGTTGAGAGTAAAAAAACTAGCTTTTCGGGTATCGAACTTAAAGGTAGTTCAGGTTCATTTGGAACTTTGTAGAGTCTGATTTTTTCATCGAGATCGTCAACATGTTTATTTAACCGATCTAATTTATCTACAAGCTTTGCTGAATATTTTTCCACATCACTTTGGGTGGTGACTAGAGAGGGTGAGAAGTTATAAAACAGGCCTGCACCACCTTCCTTTAAAAGAGATAGGCACATTCCAGAACAGTTTTGCTCCGTACTGAATTGTTTATAGTAATGATTTGGATGCTCTGGGTTTTTTACAGCGATCCATTTGTTTCGCATTTTTTCAAGGTCAAGACCAAACATCGTAAAGGTTTCTCTGCCAGTCCATTGGTCTTTATCAAAGCCTACACAAGGTAGGTAATGCTTTTCTGCTCGCCTTTGCCATTCACGATTATCTTTGCTTGAAGTTTTTTGAAATGGTAGTGGCTTGTAGTTTGCGGTTTTGACTGTATTGTCAGTTATTTCGTCCTGTCCTCCGTCTGCCTGAGGTAATACAGTTTCGGGTACAGTAACCTCAATATGACGATCAATAAGAGGGTTTACTGCCTCTTTTTCAGCTATTGATTGACGAGCATCCACACCGGCTTGAAGTCTGAATTTTGTTCTGTCTCCAAGATAAAGAGCTTTGTCATCCCTGTAACTGGGGGGGGCTATAGGAAAATCTTGAGTGAGTAGATCATCTAGCTTCATCTTGATAGGGGCTAAAAAGCGTTTGAATGGGTTTTTGGATCTGCTCCAGTTTATAAGCCTGATTTTTCTTGGTGTCCATGTGGCATATTCATCAATGTCAGCTATTTTGTCTTTCATCGATAATGCAGTATGCATACTCGAATCAATTTTCCCGGGTGTTGTCCAATGCCTCACTACGATATGCCGAGACATCCTTTTAGCATTTCCATGGCTCCAGCTAAACCCCTCAGGAACATCAAAAGGAGAAGCCTTTCGAGTGCAGAGTTCTTTATCCTTCAATTCTTGCAGATTGGATACAACAGGTTTCATCGCTGACATCTCTGCTTTGGAGTTAGAAGCGGGAATCTTAACCTGCCGGGTTATACCGCTTTTTAATTTTGCCCAGCTAACAGATAAAAAGCCTGCGTTTTCCCCCTTCACCTCTTTTTGAACTCTTGAGACCTGCGCAGCCAGATTGGCTGCATCTGCCCTGCTTTTAAATACATAGATGTCGAAGCCGGCCATGCTATTTGCCTTGAAGATTGGATTAACCTGCTGGGGGCATCGGCCGCGACATGAAAAGATAAAGGGCTTATGGGGGCTGTCGCTTCAGTCTATCCGGATACGGCACTTTCTGGCGAGATGCTCCAGAGACCGAGCCACCTTGCGGCTGAGAGCATGACTGATCATCAGCTTTTCTTCATCACCGTCAGTCCTGATGTTTTTTTCAGGAATCAGGTAGCCCAGACTGTCATGAGTTAACCCGAGAACAGCTACAGGGTTATACCTGATCAGTCCCATTAGCTGTATTCCCAATGCAGTAACGGGCTCTCCCGGGGTTGTGAGTAAAACAATATCATCCAGCACAATAACTGAAGTTCTGGTTTTATAAGACCTGCTGAATGGGTCGCCCCAATCAACAGTACCGTGCTGGAGCGCCTTGGTTGTCATGACCAGTGAATAATTGTCCGCTTGATCGCTGATGACTTCAGTGCAATAGCTCAGTGAGGACTTGAGAGGTTTGCTGTTATCGAGACTGTTAAGGATGAGTTTGGCAATATCGTTTCCGTACTTTTCTGCGAAGGCAAAGGTTCTGGGGTTACCATGAGCCGGTAGCACATCGCCCAGTACACCGTTGATGAACATTGCGGGTACATTCAACTTCTGCTTGAGCTCGGCCCTGGCGTAATGCACCCAGTCGGATGAGAATTTTTTATTGCCTTTATCCAGAATCACCGGATGTGATCCGAGTGTGAACAATGTGACAAATGGCTTATCTTGTTCATTTCGCAACTGAAGCGACAAAACCTGCGTGATGATATTACTGTTGTTTGTACGACGGTTGTAGCCCGTTAGTTTGTCACTGGTGGAGGCATGGACAGACACTTTTTGCACATTACCCCATGCGTTTCTGGCGGTTTCAACAATGGCTTCAATAATAGCCTTCTCCTGTTGTTTATTCAGACCGCCCCATAGCCCCTGCAAATCTATGCTGCTGTGCGTATGCGTTGCTGTGAGAATAATATTTTCCTGTGGCAACAGGGTCGCTGTTGAGAGACGTTTCCGAACCTTATCTGCCAGAGACTGACTGAAACCAATCGCGTCCAGTGAAATAAGGAATAGCGAGTCATCCTCTTCGTCGGTCAGGAATAATGCCTGAACGCCAATACGATCATGCAAACCGGTTGCTTGACGCCAACAGAACATGCCGTAGCCTGCCATACAGGCCATTTTGTCGCTGGATTCAGGGTGTTCGGTATAGGGAAAGGGTTGACTGTCAAAACCTGCGCGCCAGGCAAAGGAGCTTTGGCAGGCAAAGAGCAGAATCAGGCACAGATACAGGACGTTAGTTTTACCCATAATCTTCAACTTAAAAAACTTCGAACCATTGCTACAGACAAAACACCATGAACCGTTATAATTCTCCATCCAAATTCAAAGCGTTATAAATAACGAGTAAGGTTTTATGGAGATCATCTTTCAGCGTATAGCAGAAGAGCTGAATGTTCGAACAGCGCAAGTGGTTAGTGCTGTTAATTTGCTGGACGATGGTGCGACCGTGCCGTTTGTCGCCCGTTATCGTAAAGAGGCTACCGGCGGTCTGGATGACACCCAGCTTCGGGTTCTGGAAGAAAGACTGCGCTACCTGCGTGAGCTGGAAGACAGAAGAGCCACCATTCTCAACAGTATTCGTGAGCAGGATAAACTGACTCCGGAACTGGAAAAGGACATTCTAGACGCAGATACCAAAACTCGCCTTGAAGATCTCTACCTGCCTTACAAGCCAAAGCGTCGCACGAAAGGCCAGATTGCGATTGAAGCGGGTCTGGAGCCTCTGGCTGACAAACTGTTTGAACAGCCGGAAACCGATCCGGAAGCTGAAGCCGCGGGTTATGTGAATGCAGAGCACAATGTGGCGGACACCAAAGCTGCTCTGGAAGGTGCCCGTTACATCCTGATGGAGCGCTTCAGTGAAAACGCTGAACTGCTGGGTAAATTGCGCAACATGTTGTGGGAAGAAGGTATTCTTTCCAGTCGTGCTATTGAAGGCAAGGAAGAAGAAGGCGCCAAGTTCCGCGACTACTTTGAACACGATGAAGCGATTAAAAATGTTCCATCCCATCGTATGCTGGCTATCCTGCGCGGTCGCAATGAAGGTGTTCTGCAGTCCAGCCTGAAGTTGGCAAA
Source organism: Endozoicomonas montiporae CL-33 (assembly GCF_001583435.1). Lineage (NCBI taxonomy): Bacteria > Pseudomonadati > Pseudomonadota > Gammaproteobacteria > Oceanospirillales > Endozoicomonadaceae > Endozoicomonas > Endozoicomonas montiporae. The sequence goes on from NZ_CP013251.1 coordinate 465,356, forward strand.
TGAGCCTGAATCCCGTCTGGAAACCCATCCTTGTGAAGGGGTGGTTGCTGATTTTTATGAGATCGTTAACCAGGATCGCCCGGCAGATAAATGGCTGAAAGACGTGGTTCGCTGGACCTGGCGCATCAAGCTGTTGCCACAGCTGGAAACCGAACTGATGGGCATAGTGCGTGAAAGCGCTGAAGAAGAAGCAATCAAGGTTTTTGCGAAAAACCTGAAAGACCTGTTGTTGGCTGCACCTGCCGGTCTTCGTCCAACGCTGGGTCTGGACCCGGGTATGCGAACCGGTGTTAAGGTGGCCGTGGTAGACGGCACTGGTAAGCTGGTTGAACACTCGACCATTTTCCCTCACGCCCCGCAACGTCAGTGGAAAGAAGCTCTGGGCACACTGGCCACTCTGTGTCTGACACACGGTGTCGAGCTGGTGAGTATCGGTAACGGTACGGCTTCGCGGGAAACCGATCGTCTGGTGGCAGAACTGATGCGGGCCTATCCAAAGCTGGGGCTGACCAAGATCGTTGTCAGCGAAGCCGGTGCATCGGTTTATTCAGCATCCGAACTGGCTGCCCGTGAATTCCCTGATCTCGATGTGTCTATTCGTGGTGCGGTATCCATCGCCCGTCGTCTGCAGGATCCACTGGCGGAACTGGTAAAGATTGAGCCTAAAGCCATTGGTGTTGGTCAGTATCAGCACGATGTCAGCCAGACCCAGCTGTCGCGTTCTCTGGAAGCGGTTGTGGAAGACTGTGTAAACGCCGTAGGCGTTGATGTCAACACGGCCTCCAGCGCTCTGTTGACTCGTGTCTCCGGCCTGAACCGTACGCTGGCAGACAATATTGTTGCTTTCCGTGACCGCAATGGTGCATTCACCAGTCGTGATCAGTTGAAAGACGTTGAACGTATGGGCGCCAAAACCTTTGAACAGGCAGCGGGTTTCCTGCGCATCATGAAGGGAGATAATCCACTGGATGCTTCTGCCGTTCACCCGGAGACCTACTCGGTTGTGGAAAAAATCGGAGGTCGGTTTGAGCGTGATGTTCGTAGCCTGATCGGTGACAGTGCTTTCCTGAAAAGTCTGGATCCGAAGGAGTTTACCGATGAAAGCTTTGGTGTGCCCACGGTCACCGATATTATTTCGGAACTGGATAAGCCGGGTCGTGACCCGCGCCCTGAATTCAAGGCACCGGAATTTGACGACAGTGTGGTCAAGATCAGTGATCTGAAGCTGAACATGGAGCTGGAAGGCGTAGTCACAAACGTGACTAACTTCGGTGCGTTTGTCGATGTAGGTGTTCATCAGGATGGTCTGGTACACATCTCTGCACTGTCTGAAAATTTCGTCAAAGATCCGGCAGAAGTGGTTAAGGCAGGCGACATTGTTAAGGTAAAAGTCATGGAAGTTGACGTTGCCCGCAAGCGTATTGGTCTGTCCATGCGAATGAAAGACAAGGCGGAAGAAGTAGCTGAAGCCCGTCAGCAACCAAGGCGTGAACGCTCTGCTGGTGGTGTCCGAAAACCTCAACAGAAGTCGCAGGGGCGTGGTGGCAGCCGGCAGAAAGAAAAAGCAGCAGGCTCGTTTGCTGACCTGTTTGCCAACGCCAAGAAGCTGAGGAAATAACAAAGTATTCTGTAAGTAAACGGATGCGAACGTTGCATTTGAGTGAGTAAGATTAGCTTGCTCAAGTGCAATTTTTATCGCCGGTTTTTGTTGAAGAACGGGTGATGACGTTCTACATTCAGAAGGGTTCTGGAATTACCATTCTCGCTTCATTGTCTCTGGTCAGTATTGTGTACCTCAAATTTTCAGGTAGTTATCGCTTTTCATTACAGAAGGTAATCAAAAGTCTTTTCTGCTGCCTGTTTGTCTGGGGAGGCTTTGCAGGTGGTATTTCTGCGGACACGATTTATCACCCAACGGGCCAGACGCCTTCTGATCAGCCTGATCACGATGACAGCGTTGAAGGGCAGCAGGATTATGGTATTCCGTTGTTCAGAATTGACGAGTCCCGCTGGTTTGATATCACCATTGACCTTCCGGATCATCCGGAAACGGCTCAGGAAGTGGCAGAACAAAGGAACCGTGATGCTCAACTGCGTAAATTGGGCAGACCTGAAACGTCAACGGTGTTCCCCGATGCTCACGAGATCACTGAAGGCATACGCCTGCGCTTTCATTATCGTTTCGACTGATTTGTTCTTAATGGGTTGAAAATAAGTCAAACGATACCATTAAAACAATGAATGACTCTTTAGCTTGCATGTTTCATTGTCTTTTCACTGATTTCCGCTTTCGCTTTGCAGGTGCATATTCAGCGTTAAGGCTATATAGTCGGCTTTGGTAGTATAAGTACTTGCACCGAAACCCCGTCTGGTAAGTCATGTTGCTACTGTTTCCGGCTCTGGCTGTTTTTTCATGACAGGCTGGCGCTTCCGGAGTCATTGCCAATATAAACAGAATTGGAACTGATCTTGACTACTCTTTACGAGCGTCGTCTGAAGCTTTTGCAGCGACCTGAACATCACAAGTTATTCACCGGTATACGACATGGGATCGAGAGAGAAGCCTTGCGGGTCAGTCCGGACGCCCGGCTGGCACAGACTGCCCATCCCAGAGTTCTGGGTAAGACGCTGACGCACCCTTACATCACCACTGATTACTCTGAAGCACTGCTGGAATTTATCACGCCGGTGCACAACCGGATTGATGATACTCTGGATTTTCTGAATGAGCTTCACGTATTCACCAGCAAAGTCATGGGTGATGAACTTTTATGGGCGGGCAGTATGCCATCCATTCTGGAGGGAGAAGCCCGTATACCTATTGCACAGTACGGTCATTCTAATTCAGGAGTGATGAAGTCGGTTTACAGGGAAGGGCTTGCGCATCGCTATGGCAAAGCAATGCAGACAATTGCGGGGTTGCACTATAACTTTTCCCTGCCAGCTGAACTTTGGTACCTGATGGGGCAGAGTGAAGGGGTTGAAGGCAATGACCAGACATTCCAGTCCGGGTTTTATCTTGGGTTGATTCGCAATTTCCGGCGCTATTCCTGGCTGCTGATGTACCTGTTTGGTGCCTCACCTGCCGTCAGTAAAAGCTTTTTTGCGGAATCCAAAGAAGCTCATAGCCTTCAGGAGCTGGATAGAGACTCGCTCTACCTGCCTTATGCCACGTCTTTGCGTATGAGTGATATGGGATACACAAACAACGCACAGTCGTCTCTGAATATCTGCTACAACACGGTGGAAGAGTACGTTGCCAGCCTGTCAAAAGCGATAAAGACACCTTATCCGGCCTACGAGAAAATTGGTGTAAAACAGGGCGATAAATATTTGCAGCTGAACACCAACCTGCTGCAGATAGAAAATGAGTATTACAGTAATATCCGACCCAAGCGCATTGCCCGTCGTGGCGAGAAACCTCTGACTGCTCTGGGCAGAAGAGGTATTGAGTACATTGAGGTTCGGTGTCTGGATATAAACCCGTTTGAGCCATTGGGTATTTCCTCATCCGATGCGCATTTTCTGGATGTATTCCTTGTTTACAGTGGATTAAAAGACAGCCCGGCAATGACCACAGAGCAGGAATGCCGTCGTACAACAGAAAACTTCCGCAAGACCGTTGAAGAAGGTCGCCGCCCGGGACTGATGCTTGAGTCTGAACGTGGCCCGGTGTCTCTACAGGGTTGGGGGCTGGCACTGCTGGAAGATATGCTGCCGGTTGCACAGATTCTGGACGAAGCAAACAATACAACACGCTTTACCAGCAGCCTGACACTACAGCAGGACAAACTGAACGATGTAAGTCTGACTCCATCGGCTAAGCTAATGCACGTGCTGCAGCAGGATTCAAAGAGTTATACGGATGTTATTCTGGACCTTTCCAAACGTCATCAGGCGCACTTTGCGGAAAACGAAGTGAACCGGGAAAGGCAGAAATATTTTGAATCACTGGCAGAAGAATCCATAGAAAATCAGAGACAGCTGGAAGCCAGCGATACTTTGAGCTTTGATGAGTTTCTGCAGCATTACCACGGGTCTGACTGAGGTTTTAATCGCTAAACAATAAAGGCCAGACCCTGCATAAAATGAAGTTAAGGCTAGCCACTCAATAATGCTGGTCTTAACAACAAAATAGCAATGGAGGCCTACCCATGACCATGCCCCGTTCAAGGCTGATCTTTTTTTTAGTAGCGGCTACAAGTGCTGCACTGATGGTGTTTTCTTTCTATCTTCAGTCTGCTTTAAATCTGGAGCCCTGTCCTCTGTGTATTTCTCAGAGAATTGCTATGGCAGGGCTTGGCACTGTTGCAATATTGGCGGTGTTGCACAATCCGGTGAATAACGGGTATCGGTGTTACGGTGGTTTTCTTGCCCTGATGGGGATGGCCGGAGCACTGCTGGCAAGCAGGCAGCTGTGGATGCAGAGTCTGCCACCCGAGGAAGTGCCTGCCTGTATGCCCAGTATTGAATACCTTGTTGATATCCTTCCTTTCACCGAAATTCTGAAAATTATGCTGACGGGCAGCGGTGATTGCGCTGATGTGCAGTGGGCTTTTCTTGGGTTATCCATTCCTGGCTGGACGCTTATTGTGTTTACAGGAATGTTAATAGTGGGACTGTTTGAGTGCCTGAGAAAAAGAGAGGCTCGCATTTAATATTAATGCTTTGCCTACGTTGTATTGTTGGTTTTTGATGAGGAAATAAAATGACTAAATGGTGCGATAGCCTCAATTTTAAATAATTTTTTCTAATTAAAGATTTTTTTTATATTTTAAAATGCAAGTTGAAAACGAAATGAGCCCTAAAATACAAGGGTTTCAACGAGTCGGATTTGTTTTAGTAAAAAAAATGCATGTCGATTTTGCAATTTGCCTCTTGCCGCAAAAATTTCACTGTCATAACCTAGCAACTGAATCATCAAATAACCGGTGACTAAGTGATGCCGTTTCCATATCGATGATAAGATCCAACCGTCAAGAGGAACTGTCATGCTGGAGGGTTGCAAATCGGCCAAAGAGCGTTGGGGAGGCGTTTCAGAGATTATTGATCGCTGGCTCAGCGAGCGTCAGGAATTGATTGTTCTTTTCTGTTCCGTTAATGGAATGGATCAATTTCACGATGATAAGCGTCCTGTCGCCAACAAACTAGAAGAAATGTGTCAGATTCTGGTTGATTATGCATCATCCGGGCATTTCGAAGTCTACGAACAGCTGGTTCGGGAGGGGATGGAGTTTAATGACGGAGGCGTTGAAATCGCACAGACCATCATCCCAAAGCTGGAAATGAACACGCAGGTTTGCTTACGATTTAATGATACGTGTGAAGGTATCAGTAGTGTTCAAATGCTTCAGAATTCTCTCTCCGAGTTAGGTGAAGCACTGGAAGAACGTTTTGAGCTTGAAGATAAACTGATTGAAGTGCTGCATGAATCCCATCGGGAACTCGTTTTATAGACTGTCTGGCTTCAGAGTAATCGTTATCAACAGATACTTTAAAATAGCGGCATTGATCAGAGAAAAAAGATCCGGATTATTAGTCCGGATCTTTTTTATTAGGTCTGTTATTTATCGTCTTTTTTAGCGTTATCCTTCTTAACTTCAATTAATTCAACTTTGAAGGTCAGCACTTCGTTAGGGCCAATTCTACCGGGTATTCCTCCGGGGCCATAGGCGAGATCGGCGGGAATGAATAACTCCCATGTAGAGCCTTCAGGCATTTCTTTCAGTCCTTCAGTCCAGCCTCGAATCACCTGATTGAGTTTAAACGTCGCAGGTTGATTACGTTCGTAAGAACTGTCAAATACAGTGCTGTCCAGTAATTTACCCTCGTAATGAACGGTTACTTCGCTGGTTTCAAGAGGCTTTTCGCCTTTTCCTTCTTTTATTACCCGATACTGAAGACCATTCTCCAGGGTTGAAATACCCGGCTTTTTGCTGTTTTCTTTTAGAAACGCCTGACCTTTTTCAAGGTTTTTGGCCGCTTCTTCCTGAAGTTTCTTCTGACGTTTTTCTTCCTGCTCTTTACGGGCTTTTTCAATAAGCTGGAACATTTCCTGTTTTTCCAGCTCCAGTGGTTTGCCTTCCAGAGTATCTTTTATCCCTTTGGAAAGGGCGTCTGCATTGATGCCTTCAAACTGCTTAAGCTGCTCGGCAAGAATGGATCCCAGACTGTAGCTGACCTTATCAGATTCAGTTTTCAGCTCAGCAGTAGAGTGAAGGGTGTAAGACATCAATGCGATGCCTGCCAAAGCTTTTAATCTCATGGAGTCTCTCTATCGGTTAAGTTGTCCCGGATGCAAAAAAAGCTTTTTTGTTCTTGCATCTTAGTTTTTCCATCTTTGTGCAAATGTTGAAAGATATCAAGTTGTCTGTATCAAAAATTTGTAAAAAAGCCTGTTTTTATAGTGTTATTGTTACTTCTATAAAAAACACATAACTCATTTTTAAAAAGTTATGAAATTTTTTTTGGAATTTAGTTAAGAAAAAATTTGCAGTCCTGTAATAAGCACTCTATGTTTTACTTAAAACTGGGTGTTAATTATTCAGTTTTTTTATATGCAGTCTGATATGAAGTAATGGAGTACTTAATAAAGGCAATGACGAGGGACGACAAATGCCTGTAGCCAAGAAAAAACCTGCAGCTAAAAAAGCTGCTAAAAAACCAGCTGCCAAAAAGACAGTTAAGAAAGTAGTGAAAAAGGCAGCTACCCGTAAAGTAGATCCGGTTAAAAAGCTTGAGAAAGAAGTTGATGCGCTCAAGAAGAAGCTGGACAAAGCTAAAGAGTCTTTGAAAAAAGCCAAGGCCAAAGCAAAAGCTTCTACCAAGAAAGCTGCTGCTAAAAAGCCTGCAGCCAAGAAGACCACTAAAAAAGCAGCTACCAAGAAAAAGGCTACTGCCAAGAAGACGGTAGTTCGTAAAAAGCCTGCTACTAAAAAGGCAGCTGCCAAGAAAACAACAAGAAAAGCAGCGACCAAAAAGAAGGCTACGGTTAAAAAGAAAGTAACCCGTAAAGCTGCTACCAAGAAAAAAGCACCTGCTCGTAAGGCCGCTGCCAAGAAAAAGGCTCCAGCCAGAAAAGCGGCTAAAAAGACGGTAGCGAAGAAAAAGGCACCTGCCAAAAAAGCGACCCGTAAAGTTGCTGCCAAGAAAAAAGCTCCTGCTAGAAAAGCTGCCAGCAGAAAGAGAGCGACTAAAAAGTAAGCCTTTTTGCCTGTAGGCTTATCCGGCAGGGGGGCTCCCCCCCTGCGTTTTTTCCATAATGACTTTCATTCCCTCTCGCTTGCGTTTGCGAGTGCTTCCTTAGTGGCTATGGTGTGGCGCAGTCTGCCACTTTTTTTGTTTATTCCCCCTCTGATGTAGCCATTTACTTGCAGCCTTTTGTCGTGTCCAGCCAAAAATTCCTTATAATGCGCGGCATGATCACATTGAATTCAGTCAGCTTACAACGCTCTGGGAAAGTTCTGCTTGAAAACACCAGTGCAACCATTCACCGCGGCCAGCATGCCGGACTGGTGGGCGCCAACGGCTGTGGGAAATCCAGCCTGTTAGCCCTGCTGATGGGAGAACTGCAGCCGGATCAGGGCGATGTATCCATCGATCCGGGCCGTGGTATTGCCCATATGGCACAGGAAATCAAGGCGCTTGAACGCAAGGCCGTTAAATATGTTCTTGATGGCGATGAGCAGCTTCGCTTTATTGAACATAAAATCGATGACGCAGAGGCTACAGGCCAGCACGAAAAGCTGGCTGAACTCCATGAGCAACTGCTGCAGGCAGACGGTTATACTGCCCGCTCAAGAGCCGAGCAGATGCTGCATGGCCTTGGGTTTCGCCATGACCAGCTGGAAAACAGTGTAAAAGACTTTTCCGGTGGCTGGCGGATGCGGCTGAATCTGGCCCGTACTTTGATGAGCCCTTCTGATGTTCTGTTCCTTGACGAGCCAACCAACCACCTTGATCTTGATGCGATCGTCTGGCTGGAAGGATTCCTGCAACGTTATCAGGGAACTCTGGTGGTGATTTCCCATGACCGCGACTTTCTGGATGCGGTCACTGATATCACGCTTCATATCGAACATCAGAAAACCAACACTTATCGTGGTAATTACTCGGCGTTCGAGCGCATGCGCTCCGAACGACTCCAACAACAGCAGGCTGCGTTTGAGAAACAGCAAAAACAGCGGGAGCACATGGAAAAGTTTGTTGAACGTTTCCGTGCCAAGGCGACCAAGGCAAAGCAGGCCCAGAGTCGTTTGAAAGCGCTGTCGAGGCTGGAGGATATTGCCCCTGCTCATGTGGATTCGCCCTTCACATTCCGCTTTCCGGAGCCGGATAAAATGTCTTCCCCCCTGTTGTCTATTGATCAGGGTGAGCTGGGGTACGGCGAGAAGGCATTGTTAAAACTGAAGCTGAGTGTCTTACCGGGCTCACGAATAGGTCTTTTGGGGGCAAACGGAGCCGGTAAATCCACCCTGATTCGTACACTGGCTCAGGAGCTGCCACTGATTGCCGGTAAACGTCAGGATGGCGAACACCTGAAAGTAGGTTATTTTGCGCAGCACCAGCTGGAAAGTCTTGATCCTAATGCCAGCCCGGCTCTGCACCTGCAAAGAATGAGTCCGGATGCCCGGGAACAGGAGCTGAGAAACTTCCTCGGAGGCTTTGGTTTTCACGGTGACAAGGCAATGGAAACCATCGAAGGGTTTTCCGGTGGTGAACAGGCTCGACTGGCTCTGGCGATTGTTGCCTGGCAGAAGCCTAATCTGTTGTTGCTGGACGAACCCACCAACCATCTGGATCTTGAAATGCGACATGCGCTAACCATGGCATTGCAGGAGTTTGAGGGTGCCATGGTGTTGGTTTCTCACGACAGAAACCTGTTACGCAGTACCACTGATGAACTGTTGCTGGTACATGATGGCAAGGTTGATGAATTTGCAGGCGATCTGGATGATTACAGTGACTGGCTGGCCAAACTGCGTACTCAGTCGGTCGAACAGTCGCATGATGCTGCTGCAGAGGTGGCTGTTCATTCAGCGCAGGGAAGAAAAGATCAGAAACGTCTTGCTGCCGAACGCCGAAATGCTATGCGTCCTTTGAAGAAGCAGGCTGAAAAGCTGGAGTCTCAACTGGATAAACTGCAAACACAGTTAGCGACAGTGGAAGTACAACTGGCGGATTCATCGGTTTACGAAGCGTCTGAAAAAGACCGTCTAAAGAACCTGCTGGCAGATCAGACAGACCTTACACGACGGATCAGTACCACTGAAGAAGAGTGGATGATGGCTCTGGAAGAACTTGAAGCATTGGAAAAAGCGTTGTCAGAATAAGCGGGTAATCGCAACACTCTGTTCCTGTCGTTAGTTCACCCGGTCTGAAAGGAACCGGGTGAACTAACGCATTAAGCCTCGTAAGCAGGCTCTTCTTCAACCGCAACGTCTTCAGAAACGTTGTCCAGCTTACCCAGCAAAGCACCAACACGCTCACCCCAGGAACCGAGTTCCTGCTTCAGTTCGGCGTTTTCCTGCTCCATACGTGTGTTGGCTGCACGCAGCTCTTCCAGCTCCATGCGGGTCAGTTCGAGCTTGTCGATCAGGTTTTGCAGTTTGGATTCCAGATGGCCTAAGGATTCAATGGACATATGTGTTTCTAGCACCAGAATGTAGTCAGTTAACAAGGTTCTCTGCGGCAACGCATAGGGGCGTACAGGGCAGAGATTCGTACTCAGCCATACGATAGCACATAGTTTTAATAAGTACCTCGTTGCAAAGCGGCTTTGCCTGTCCGTAGTTTTACCATTTTGTTTCAGGCTCTGCGAAGAGCGCATTTCGTAAGGGAATCGTAAGTTATCGTGATCCGAAATTTATGATGGTTTGAAGCAACTATACTTGGCGAAATTGCATAGCGAAGATAACCGCTATCTGACATATAAATGGCCATATTTGTCAGGTGTCTTGTTGTTTGCATCACCATGCAGACTGCCACTGCAAATGGCAGTTTATTCTCAGTCAGACTTTTGCTGCTTCCGGATAAAGTTGCATTTCTGAGAGCAATATGGCGGTGTACCCGGAGGCTTTTGCCTCAAGGAGTATTGCATGAGCGAGACGACACAGCCCTGTGCCAGAATCGTTTCTGTGCTCAACGTCGAAGATGAAGCCATGCGCGCTTTTTACAACTCCCTCACTCACGATCAGAGTGTTGAAGACTACATTTCTGCCCGGCATCTGCACTTTGCTTCCCAAACGGTCGAAGGCGTGTTTCTCTACCACCTGTTGGCTCTGACGGAGCTGGCACTGGATCATTGCAGCTCCGCCAGCTGACAACCCGCGCTATTGCCGATAAACTGCAACGTCCTGTTCCTGTTAGACGTTTATATCTTCTGATTTCAGTCGATGCAGGGGCGGAAGGGGGCAAAATACTTCTCAAAAAAACAGCCCGAATAAAGAGCTTCAGTACAAAAAGAAAGTAAAAGACCCAGTTAGAAGCTGTTCATGATCTTTTGAGGGCTGCAAATGTCGATAAATTGCTCCTGTTTTTTGATCTCATTCGTTACGTAGCACCTCTACGCGCCTCATGAGATCAAAAAACAGCAACAATTTCTCATCATTTTCGCTCTCCTCAAAAGATCATGAACAGCTTCCAAGTTTAAATAGAAAAACAGGAAGTATTATGCCGGAAGTCATACCTGCCCACTCGGTCGGGCTGGTTACACCTCAGACTTTTCACTTTGATGAACCTCTTGAGTTGAGCTGTGGGCAAACTTTATCTGAGTTTGACTTGGTCATTGAAACCTATGGGTCGCTCAATGAAAACCAGACGAATGCAGTATTGATCTGCCATGCACTCAGTGGTCATCATCATGCAGCCGGTTACCATTCCATGGACGATCGCAAACCTGGCTGGTGGGATAACTGCATTGGTCCCGGTAAGCCCATTGATACAAACCGGTTTTTCGTCGTCAGCCTGAACAACCTGGGTGGCTGTCATGGCAGTACAGGGCCAGTGAGTATCAATCCGAAGACAGGCAAGCCTTACGGTCCGGACTTTCCAATGGTTACGGTAGAGGACTGGGTACACAGTCAGGCTCGTCTGTCCGATCGTCTGGGCATTCAATGCTGGGCCGCAATTGTTGGCGGCAGTCTGGGTGGTATGCAGGTTCTCCAGTGGTCCATGGCCTATCCCGAGCGTTTACAGCATGCTGTGGTGATTGCCTCTGCATCTAAACTTTCAGCCCAGAACATTGCCTTTAACGAAGTCGCGCGTCAGGCCATTATGTCCGATGAACAGTTCTGCGAAGGTCGTTATCTGGAAAAAGACACCATTCCGCGCAGCGGTCTGGGTCTGGCTCGTATGGTGGGGCATATCACTTACCTGTCTGATGATGCGATGGGAGCCAAGTTTGGCCGGGAGCTAAAAAACGACACATTCAGCTTTGATTATGATGTTCAGTTCCAGATTGAGAGCTACCTGCGTTATCAGGGCGAAAACTTTTCCGGCCATTTCGATGCGAACACTTACCTGCTGATGACCCGTGCTCTGGATTATTTTGACCCGGCCAGCCAGCATAACGATGATCTTGCCAAAGCACTGTCAGTGGCAAAGGCAAAGTTCATGCTGGTGTCGTTTACTACCGACTGGCGCTTTGCTCCTGAACGTTCCAGAGAAATCGTTGACGCACTGCTGGAAGCTGATAAAGAAGTCTCTTATCTGGAAATTGATGCTCCCCAGGGGCACGATGCTTTTCTGATGGAAATACCCCGTTATATGCAGGCACTGGCTGCTTATCTGGATCGGGTAGCAGACGACTGTAGTGTTTCAGACAGTTCAAACCAGAACAGGGAAGGTCAGGCATGAGCAGACGTAATGATTTCGATATAATACGACAGTGGATTAAGCCGAAAAGTCGGGTGCTGGATCTTGCCTGTGGTGATGGCGAGTTGCTGAGATCTCTGAAGCAGGAAAAACAGGTAAAAGGCTACGGCCTGGAAATTAACCCACAAAATATCGAACGCTGTATCGTTAATGGCATCAACGTGCTTGAGCAGGATATTGATCGCGGGTTGGGCAATTTTCGTGACGGCAGCTTTGATACGGTGGTGATGACCCAGGCGCTGCAGGTACTGCGTCACCCTCATCTTGTAATGGACGAGATGCTCAGGGTGGGTAGGGAGTGTATTGTGACGTTCCCGAATTTTGGACACTGGCGCTGCCGCTGGTACTTATCCACAAGGGGTAAAATGCCTGTATCCAAGTTTATGCCCTATACCTGGTATGACACGCCGAATATCCACTTCTGTACATTCCGCGACTTCGAGGAATTGTGCCGTCAGAAGCAATTTACCGTTATCGAACGGCTGGTGGTGGATAATGCTCATAAAGGCGGTTGGAAAACCAGACTGCTTCCGAACCTGATGGGTGAGATTGCCATTTATCATCTGACCCGGTGATGTTTGACTCAGCTCTATCAATAATATGAGTCTCTGAGAAAGAGGTGCCCTGTGAAAATAATAAACACAACACAATCGCTTTTGGTTCTTGTCATGGGGTGCTTGTTACTCAGCACTGTCAGAGCTGCGCCTCTGTCTGAAGCCAGCATTCCTGAAGCCCGAACGATGAAAAACGAGCCTCTTCGCTTCGGAGATTACGAGGTGTATTTTTCAGCGTTCAACAGTACGTTTATTGCGCCGGATATTGCTAAAGCTTATCAATTAGAGCGCAGCCCGAAGCACGGCCTTGTCAACATTACTGTACGCAACGTTAAAGACAGTGAAGTGGGTAAAGCCGTCACTGCACAGCTGGATGGTCAGCGGAAAAATCTTATGCAGCAGTCTGTTCCCCTGAGCTTTAAGGAAGTAAAGGAAGGTTCGGTTGTCTACTATCTGGCAGAGTTCCGGTTCAGTAATGAAGAGCTGCTAGAATTCAGCATCAACGTGAAGCCTGAAGGCTCGGATAGAAGCTATCCGGTGAAATTCAGGCAGACCTTTTATCAGGACGGAAAATAGTCGTCTTAACGGGAGTAAACAATACAGTGAGTGGTGAACGTCGCCAGATCGTTCTGGCCAGTGGCAATCAGGGAAAACTGAAGGAATTTCAGCACCTGCTGAGCAATCTGAATATTGATATGCTGCCGCAGAGTCAGTTCAACGTGGACTCGGTGGAAGAGACCGGGCTGACCTTTGTGGAGAACGCCATCCTCAAAGCCCGTCATGCAGCAAAAATATCCGGGCTTCCGGCCATTGCTGACGACTCTGGTATCGAGGTGGATGCCCTGAATGGTCAGCCGGGTATTTACTCAGCCCGTTATGCCGGTGAAGGTGCTACCGATGCAGAGAATAATGCGAGGCTTCTGAAAAATCTTGAAGGGTTGGAAGAGTCTCAGCGAACCGCTCGCTTTCATTGTGTACTGGTTTATCTGCGTCATGCCGACGACCCGACCCCGCTGGTGTGCCATGGAAGCTGGGAAGGTTGTATTCTGGAAGCGTCCAGTGGCGACCATGGGTTTGGTTATGATCCACTGTTCTTTGTACCTTCTGAAGGCTGCTCGGCGGCGGATTTACCCAAAGACGTGAAAAACAGCATCAGCCATCGCGCTGTTGCCATGTCAAAACTGGCCGGACTGCTTTAGTTATAGCTACTTAAGGAGTTATAGCTACTTCAGGTTTAGCCGCTTCAGGCGGAACCATTTCAGGCATAAAACTGTCCTATTGATAACCATTCACGAGCTGACCGAATAACGCATGCTGCAACTGCCCCCTTTGAGTCTTTATGTACACATTCCCTGGTGTATTAAAAAATGCCCCTATTGTGATTTTAATTCCCATGCCCTGAAAGGCGGGCTGCCTGAACAGGCGTATGTGGATGCTTTATTACAGGACTTTGATCAGGAGCTGGAAGCCATTCAGAGGCGCCCCTTGCAGAGCATTTTCTTTGGTGGCGGCACTCCCAGCCTGATGTCGGCAGAGGGGTTTGATCGGCTATTAACGGGGCTGAAGCAGCGCATTGTTTTCACTGATGATATTGAAATCACCATGGAAGCCAACCCGGGAACCTATGAGCATGACCGGTTTAAACGTTACCGTGATGTTGGCATCAATCGTTTGTCTCTCGGAGTTCAGAGTTTTCAGGATGAAAAACTGAAGGCACTGGGGCGTATTCATTGTGCTGCTGAAGCACGTGAAGCCATTGCTTCCCTGCAAGAGATTGGCTTTGATAATTTCAATATTGACCTGATGCATGGTCTGCCGGGGCAGTCTACCGACGATGCCTTGTTTGACCTGAAAACCGCGATTGACCTGAAACCAACACACCTGTCCTGGTACCAGCTGACCATCGAACCTAATACCATTTTCTATTCAAAGACTCCGGTACTGCCGGAAGAGGATGAACTCTGGTCTATTCAGGAAGAAGGCTGGGAGCTGTTGCAGCAGGCAGGTTTTGAGCAATATGAAATTTCGGCGTACAGTCAGCCTGGACGACAGGCACGACATAATCTGAATTACTGGCAGTTTGGCGATTACATTGGTATTGGTGCCGGTGCGCATGGCAAGCTGACCGACATGGCAGCGGGCAATATTTACCGTAACTGGAAAACCCGGATGCCAGCCGACTACCTGAACGTCGCAAAACCGTTTGAGGCGGGTCAAAGGGTTCTGGAATCCGATGAGTTGCCGATTGAGTTTATGATGAATGCTTTAAGGCTGAATGCCGGTGTTCACGAGCAGTTGTTTACCCGGCATACAGGTATGCCGCTGGATGCACTGAAAGAACAACGAAGTTTTGCGATTCAGCAGGGATTACTGGAAAATAACCACAGGTTGCAGCCTACGCGCCAGGGGCGGCTGTTCCTGAATAATCTGTTAGAAATGTTTGCCTGAGTCAGTACTTAACCGGTTCTGGTACGCTTTGGCAGAAGTAACAAACAAACGCACAGGTAACCACCATGGATGGTATTGCACAAATCATCATTGCAGTGTCGCAGTTTTGCCGTAACAACCTGACGCTGATTGCCATTGCTTTAACGGCAGTGGCTGTCGTTTTTGGCGGTAAGGCATTGTCAGCATTATCCTGCAGCTGGACATCACGAATGCACGGTGTGTTGAGAATTCCTGTCAGGGCGGTATTCAATCTTGCCCTGTTTGGTGCGATTTTTTCTTTTGTACCGTACTGGGTAGCGAGTCTGCTGGCTTACTTCAACAATTACACGCTGGCACCGGTTTTACTGGTGTTATTTATTCTGGTGGGGCTGGCTTCCGATCGATACGCTCGCTGAAAGCTGATGAAAAAAGAGGGGCTGTTTTGCCCCTCCTGATACGTCATGAATTAACTACGCGACAGCGATTTGTTCATCCATTGTCGTTTCTTTCCACTGATCAAGCTTCCGCTTAAGCAGGAACGCTCCCACAACAAACGTTGCCAGCTCGCTCACAGGTGCAACCACCCAGATGCCTGTAGCTCCCAAGATTCTTGGCAAGGTCATCAACAGAATAAAGCTGATCACTCCACCTCGCATTAACGACAGGGTTCCGGCAAGGCGTGGTTGTTCCAGTGCGGTAAAGAAGCCGGAAATGACGATATTGGCGCCCATCAGAATAAACGCCAGACAGAATATCTTCATAAACTGGTGCGACAGGCTGATCAGTTCGGCATCGTTCAGGAACAGTGCTGCCAGTTGTTGACCAAAGAAGAAAATACCGGCGTAAGCGGCGGTACAAATCACCAGTGCGATTCTGATGGTCAGCTGAACGGCTTCAGAAATACGCTGATAATCCTGTCTGCCCCGCAGGAAGCTAACGATAGGTTGCATGCCCTGAGTCAAGCCAATCATGGTCAGCAAAACCAGGTTGTTGGCATAACCAATGACACTGAATGCCGATAGTTCAGAAGTGCCCAGATACGCCAGAATCATGTTGTTGAACAGCAGCAGAATCAAACCGGCAGACATTTCCGTCACACAATCTGGCCCGCCAATTTTAATAAAGTGGAACAGCTCTCTGAGCTTTGGCATGACCCTGACAAACTTCAGTGAACCGGTTTTACCCAGTTTGCCGGTGAAATGCAGAAGCAGAAAAGTAGCCTGTGTCATCTGGGCACAGCCTGTGGCGATAGCCGCTCCGCGCAGCCCCATACCCAGCCGGATGACCAGTATATAATCCAGTAAGATGTTCATCACAGCCGCCATACCGATAACCATGAGTTCCAGCTTGGGGAATCCATCGACTTTGACGAATACTTCCATGGAATAGGCGACAAGGTAAAAAGTATTAAACAGCAGCAGCGTTTGCAGATATTCCACTACCATCGGGATCAGCTCACCCTGAGCCCCGAGTATCACTGCGATCTCTTCGATAAAGATATAGCTCAGAGTGCAGACCAATAAGCCAAAGATCAGCAGGGCATAGATAGTACTGGAAAAAAGACGACTGGCGTCTTCATGTTTACCTTCACCGCGCTTGGCACCCACAATGGTTGCAGAGCCAATGGTAACCAGAATGGATATGGCAAACATAATGCTGATATAAGGCATCGACAGATTAACGGCCGCCAGTGCCTCGGGCCCAACCCC
Organism: Endozoicomonas montiporae CL-33; assembly: GCF_001583435.1. NCBI lineage: Bacteria > Pseudomonadati > Pseudomonadota > Gammaproteobacteria > Oceanospirillales > Endozoicomonadaceae > Endozoicomonas > Endozoicomonas montiporae. Next base: position 481,920 of record NZ_CP013251.1, read on the forward strand.
CCGTCCGACAAACATGCCGTCAACCATGGTGTAGAGCGCAAAAATCCATACGGCCATCGTCGATGGAACCGCATAACGAAACAGTGTTTTTCCTATGCTGCCAGATTGCAGATCAATAGCTTGAGACATTTTTAATTAAGTTGTTGATGGACGAATGGCTTGCAGCCAACGGAGTTTTTCAAGATAGTTGTGCCAGCATAAAGTCTCGAACAGTTCCAGAGTCAAGCGATTGTATGAAGTTATATCGAATCGGGGAGATCAGTCAGCTGTACGACATCAGTGTCGATACTCTGCGCCATTATGAAAAGCTGTGTATTCTTTTACCTGAACAGGTCAACGACAGTGGTTATCGATATTATTCCAACCGGCAGATCTGGCAGTTAAATATCATTCGTACTCTGCGACAGCTGGGTATTGGGTTGATGGACATCAGGGATTACCTGAGTCATCGCACACTGGAAAACAGTCAGGGTCTGGTGGAGTTTCAGCTGGAGACCGTTGACCAGAAACTGCGAGAGCTGAACCTGTTGAAACAGGAACTGGAGGCGCGACACTATTATTTACTGGAGTCGCAGCAGGTGGAGGTGGGCGAGATAAAGCTCAAAACGCTTCCGGCTCGAAAAGTCTGGATTGAGATGCGTGAAGTCAGGACCATCTGGGAGATTGACCGCCTGCATAAAGAGATTGAACTGAATATTGAAGGTTCCCGACTCAGTTATTTTGCCTGGGGACGAGCGGGGGCGTTTATCAGTGAAGACGATTTTCACAAGGGCAATCATGCCCATTATTGTGGTTCTTTTATTTTCGATAAGCTGGCTGATAAAGAGATTCCGGCCGGAGATTATCTGTGTTTAGATTTTCAGGGTGAATACAGTCAGCAAAATATTGATGAACAATACTTCCGCATGAAGGCTTACATGAAAACCTATTCGCTGGAACTGGCCGGATCTGTGGTGGAAATCTATAAGCTCGATATCCATGAAACCGATGATGAACAGGAATACCTGACAGAAATACAAATTCCGGTCAGGTCTTTCCGCTAAATCATAACTTCACTTTGAATTCAGCTATTTCCAATGTATTTGCTGTACCGCTGGTTTTTGCCAGCATGGCACCCAGAACGATCAGTTTACCGTTAAGGTGTGGCACCAGAATGATGTCAGCACCACGTTGCACCGTTGCTTCTACATTGGCAGCCTGACTTTTTTCTTCACAGGTCAGAATACCGGTATGGCACCCGACAGGTGTTGAAAACACATGATGACCATTCTCGGTAGTCATATGTTCACTGCCCGGTGTGCAGGACTTTCGATGCCGTTCCAGACGACCATCACTCATGGCAAGAATGTAGGTATTGTAAAACTTGCCATCGCCGTCTGACTCAATCAGACCCGCGCCGATATTGATGCGGTAATGTTGTGCCAGATGTTGCAGATGCTGGCAGGCAAGACCATCCGGAACCTGCTCTGCCAGCCTGACAATAGCCCGTCGTTTCAGATTATGCAGATGTCGGAATGCTGTAATACACATTTCCGGAAAGCAGAGGAAATCTACACCTTGCTCTGACGCCTGTTTTGCATAGGCATCGATACAGTTCAGGTTGTGGAACTTATCGTTGGCACGATGATTAAACTGAACGGAAACAATCGTTACTTCTTGCACTGGTTCCCCCTCTAATTATTTTTCTGTCAATAGCTCGTTTGACTTTTCCCTGAGCATTTAACAGTCTGTTTTTATTTCATATTTTTGGCTTGGAAGGCAGTCTAACATCCGATTTTCATGGTGGTCAGTGAAAGGCAGCCGAATTGAGCCATTAACGATGTTTCCTATGACTGGCGTCAGGAAAAGAGTCTGAGTCGATAATCTGACTCTTTGAACTATACTCTGCTCCAAATCAAAATTGAGAAGATAATAATGATAACGCTTAACGAGCTACTGGTTGGTTTCTGTGGCTCAGTATTCCTGCTTGTATTTCTCACCATCCGGTGTCGTGTGCCTGCATTCATGGCGCTGCTTCTGGCCAGCTATGTGGCCGGTTTTGGATTTGGTATGACACCCGATGCCGTGCTTTCACTGGTCACTGCAGGATTTGGTGACACGTTAGGGTCTATAGGGCTGACAATCGCTCTGGGTGCCTTTCTTGGCATTGTTCTGGAATATTGTGGTGCAACCACTGTTATTGCCAATGGCATTATTCTTTTATTGAAAGGGTAGTGGCACAGTTCTGTGATTCTAGCCCTGTCTGCTAAAATACGACATTCGGCAACTTTGAAAAATGCGGTTTAAAAATGTGCCTTACGCAAGTCCTCTGTACAACATGTGGCAGTAACCAAGTTCGGCCTTTCGGATACAGCACTCATGATGTTCCACGATACTATTGCTGTAATGACAAATGTGAAATCAAAACCTTCATGCTTGAATATCGCTACAAGGCCTGTGAGCCTGGCGTTAAAGAAAAAATCATCGATATGGCAATAAATGGCAGCGGAATCAGGGATACAAGTAAAGTACTCGGAATAAGCAAGACAACAGTAATAAAGACTCTAAAAAAAAAGAAAGCGGTCTGGTAAAGGTCAACCCAAATATTCAAACTATTGATCTCAAGTCAGATGCAATTATTCATGTAGGGCTTGTCTGCCAAGAGGCTGAGCTAGATGAGCAGTGGTCGTATGTTCATGATAAATCGAACCAACGCTGGCTTTGGTATGCTGTTGATCACGCTACAAATACCGTGCTTGCTTATGTTTTCGGAAAACGGAAAGATGAAGTTTTTAAAGAACTCAAAACACTTCTGAAGCCATTTGGTATTAATAAATTTTACACCGATGATTGGGGAGCCTATGAGCGACACCTTGATGAAAACATGCATATTATTGGTAAAGCAAACACTCAGAAGATAGAGCGTAAAAACCTTAATTTTCGGACTTGGATTAAACGGTTGGCCAGAAAGACAATTTGTTTTTCAAAGCTCGAAAAGATGCACGATATTGTTATTGGATTATTGATTAATAAAGTTGAGTTTGGGGTCAATATTCACGCGATATAACAGTTCTGGCCCACTACCATTGAAAGATCGTTTCCCCGGACTTGTACTGGCTATTACCGGGTATATTGTTTCAATCCCTATTTATTGCGAATCAGGATTTATTATTCTCGACTCGGTCAGAAAACAACTGGCCCGATCCCACAAGGTGTCACCGGTTTTTCTGAGTACGGTATTGGGTTGCTCACTGTATGCGACCCACACACTTGTACCGCCTACGCCGGGGCCATTGGCAGCTATTGCCAATCTGGGTTTGAACAGCCATATATCACTGGTTATACCACTGAGTCTGCTGTTTTCTCTGGTTGCAGTCTTTGCAGGTTATGTATGGGGCACACGTTTTCGCAAAACAAAAATAGCAACGCCAGTGATTGAAGCTAAGGAGAGTGTTTCTGATAGTCAGCCTTTTAACTATCCATTTCTGCTGGCTGTGCTTCCCATTGGGGCTCCAATTATTTTGATCACTCTGGGTGGTGTTGCGAACAATTATCCAGAACTGACATGGCTGGCATTTATTGGTCATCCGGTGAATGCTTTACTGGTCGGATTAATATGTTGCTGGCCTTTGCAGCGCGCAGCTGGATGTCGGGTTGACTGGAACCAGGCGATCAGAAAAGCGCTAGAAACCGGAGGGCGCATTTTGCTTGTCGTAGGTGCAGGCGGTGCCTTTGGTTATGTGCTTCGTCACGGTGGCATGAGTCAGTTTATTTCCAGCCTTCCTGATCTGGGACAGTGGGGCTTGTTGTTGCCCTTCCTGATGGCAGCATTGATCAAAACCGCAGAAGGCTCTGCAACTGTTGCCATGATTACGTCCAGTGCCATGGTCATGCCTTTGCTGGCTGCATTAGGTCTGGACAGTCATGAAGGACGGCTGCTTGCCTTTTTCGCCTGTGGGGCAGGGGCGATGACCGTAGCGCACGTTAACGACAGTTTCTTATGGGTGATTGCAGAGTTTACCGGAATGGATACTGTCACGGCTTTGAAATCAGTCACTGTTGCCACGTTCTTTCAGGGCATTTCGGTCTTTTTGGCTGTTGAGTTTGTAGCTCTGTGGCTTCTTTAAACAGTCATCAACGATTTTCACTATGGATTTCTGACTACTGAATAATCATATGGGTGAAAGTCTCATATTGACTGGTACTATAATTCCAAGTCACCTTTCTGCATGGGGAATGGGATGACATTGTCCATACCCACTTCCGTGACCTTGGCGCAGTAGGTCACCGCCAGTAACTTCCAGCCATTGTCGAACATGCCACTCTGAATTAATGACCTTGCTGTCAAAATACCTTGGCCTCCGGGATGCCGCCACCTCATTCCAGAACACTTCATTCGCTGCGTTACCAAGGTTTTACAAGTAGCCTCAATAACCCCTGAGCCTATTGGCAAGTTGTGCGACAAGTGTTCAGCATAGTTCATGCGGGTTCGATTACTTCTGAAGTACTCCAGCTCTGTTTTCAACTTCGATCGACGAGGGTGTCGTTTATGCTGGTAAGCCAGAGCTTTGATGACTTTTTCAACACCTTCGGGCTCCTCTTTGAGGATGTGGCGATAGGTGATGAACTTTTCTCTGGATTTGTTGCTGTTTTCACCATAGGACAGGTCAAACGCTTTCTTCAGGTGCTCTGCGGCATGATAGAAGTCTACAACCTCGTGACCTTCAGGGAGTTCATTGGCAAGGTAGGTCCAGTTGTCTTTTGCCCCATCAGCGACTTTAACAAGCGTCAGATCTGGCCTCTGTCGAAGAGCTTCGCTCAGGAGTGCGGAGAGTGATTGTTTCAAAGTCACTTTCTTGCTTTCAGGCATTCGACTCATCCTGACCGTTGAGAGGCGTTCACCCTGTGCATCGTAAAACGACAATGTTCCACAACTGGCCTCCTGACAGCCAGCAGGGCCACGGGTTCGCTTGCCATCGACTCTATTCTGTTCCCGCTTTTCCTGACGTTTACCATCTTTCATCGGCAACATGACGCCATCAAGAGAAGCGGCCGCAGTCACAGCTTCTTCAGGAACCTTGACGCTTTCCCAGAGAAAGTCTTCAAAGGCTTCCCTATTGGGTTCCCACTGCGCATTGAACTTTTTGGGTAGTCTGGCCAGAGAGCTTTCCGAGGGCGTCATGTTCCCTATCAGATCAAGTAGGCTTTTAGCCTCTCCGGGAGGCATTTGCGCAACCATCCAGACAGCTTGTTTAGCTGCTTTTGGTGTCCAATACCCCTCTACAATACCTGCCTGTAGCTCCAAAGGGATGATAGAGTGATCCTTACCGTTACGATAGAGCGTACGCAAAACCCGGACAGGGCCGACAGCGGATTGATAAGTTTCTGAAGATCGCAACACCCGATGGTAACAGACACCGCTTACCTCAATCGCAGGAACGTCAATATCAAGCCCGGTCAGGTCTTCTGCCAGAACGCTTTGCTCTGCTTCGATAAAGAGTTTATGGATCTCACCTTCATAGTCTTCAAAGTGCTTGATTGGGCTGTGTTCCTGACGAAGAACGGCCAGTTTTTGCTCAAGCTGTTGGATAGCATGACAAGA